>NZ_JADOUV010000003.1:0-477975 GCF_015751715.1 Arthrobacter sp. CAN_A6 | reverse complement strand
TTGCCGTAATCCTTGTCGTGCTCGTCCTTGTCGTCCTTGTCGTCCTTGTCCTTGCCGTAATCCTTGTCGTGCTCGTCCTTGTCGTCCTTGTCGTCGTCCTTGTCCTCGTCCTTGTTCTTCACAGGCGCGTAGTCCTCGATGACTGGCTTGACGGCGTCGACGTCGTCCGTGCCGACGTCACCGAGGCCGGCTTTGGCGAGGGCGCCCTCGGGGTCTTCCTTGAAAGCAGCTGCTGCTTCCTCATCCTTGAACAGGTTCATGAGGAAATCGAGAAGAGAAGTGGCGAGAGTGGTCATGACACGTTCCTTTGCATCGGAGTGTTGCTGAGGCTGGTCCGCCTGGCCGAGATGCCTGGCTTGTTACAAACATAGGATTGGGGATCGAGTGGGGCATCGGGGCCGATACCCCTAACCGGTACCCCGTGCTTAGGGGTTTGCAGATCCGGACGTTAGGGGATCAGGGGGTTAGCTGCGCCGCTTCGCTGAGAATCAGGCGCAATCTCGCCAGCAGGTCCGAGCGGGTTGTCACCCCGAGCCGACGACGGACCCGCGCGATGTGATGCTCGACAGTGCGTGGGGAAATGAAGATCGCTTCACTGATCTCCCGGTAAGTGCGGCCTTCGAGCACGAGCTGCGCGATTTCCCGTTCACGGCCACTGAGGTCGAATTCATGAGTGGATCGTGAAGTGTTGATCCGTCCGGTTGGTAGCTTCCTCGTAGCCGACCGTCGGGTAGTTCCCCGCTCCCGGTCGGGCGAAGGTACCGCTTCGGCCGCAGGTGCCGTCGCCGGCGAACCTGTGGAACTTCCCTGATGGGGGCGGAGGTCGCGGGCACAGGCGAGTAGGCGCGCCATATCCTTCCGGTCCTGCGCCTTCGCCGCTGCGTGCCCCGCCAATCGCGCACCGTCCCAGGGGAGGCCCACGGCCGCCAGTCCTCGCGCAGCGGAATCCACGACTTCAGGGTCGAAGCTCCCAGCGAGGACCGACACCCAGGAACGGCCGGCAGTTGCCAGGACAGCTGCCAGAGGATATTGACCGGATGCGCGTACCAATGAGGAAGCATGAGGTGCCAGGTCCGCCGGCCGATCCAGCAGGAGTGCGGCCTGGATAGCAGACCAATGCAGGGGAACGGACCACAACGGCGGATTCCCCAACTTGGCAAGCAGGGCCCATGCTTCGGTCACGTGGGGCTCGAGTTTGTGTGAGTCCCTCAGCCGGGCAGCCGCGATCATCAACTCGCCCAGCGGCAGGAGGCTGAAAATGTCTATCGAGATGTGAAGCACGGCTTCACTGGCCCGTTGCCAGGCATCGATCATGCCGGTGGCGTCACCCGCTCTTCGCGCAAGTCCTACCTCGAGCGCCTGCACAAGCAACTCGTCACGCGGCACCAGCTGCTCGACCGCGGCGCGGGCCTCGAGAATGGCCTCCCGTGAAACTACCGGCCGGTCCTGCACCATGGCGGTCCATGCCTGGAGAAGCAGCAACCGCGGCCGCTGTGCCTGTCCGCCCTGGCCGCCGTGGAGTGCCGCAGCGACCACGGATCCCGCCGTATCGGGTTCCCCGGCATGCAGCGCGACAAAAGCGGCGAACGACGCCGGCCCTTCCGGTGCGGGAAGGGCACGGCCGGACGCCGTCAGGGTATCCGAGGCTCGGATAAGCGTGGGCACCGCCCGGCTCGGCGGCGTTTCGAGGGAGTGCATCGCTCCCTCCCCCATGAGCGATGCCGCAACTGAACACAACGTGGGTGAACCACCGGAACCGGGCGTGCTGAGCATCGCTGCTGCTCCCTTGGCATCACCGGCTGCCGTAAGGGCGACGGCGGCAAGCGCCGCGAAACTGCCGGAAGCCTCCGAACCGAACCACCGGTATACGTCGGCAGCCCTCGACATCATGCCGCGCTGCGCCCAGACGGACGCGGCAACGTGAACCGCCCTCTCGAGATCGAGGACCTCCACGTGCTGTGCCGAGTCAGTCCCCGGGACTGCTGGTGCATCGTGCCGAGCGAGGAGGTCATCAAGAATGCGGCAAGCGCCGTCCAGGTCGCCCGTCGCCGCTGCTGCCTCTGCCCGCCGTGCTGCTGTGGCGAGTTCACCGGCACCTGCCGCGACCGCCTCGGTGAGGAGCGTGAGCGCAAGTTCCGGTTCGGAGGCCAGAGCTGCATCTCCTGCTGCTTCAAGCGCCTGCGCGATGCGCTGGTCAGTCAGCCCTTCCTGAACGAAATCCCGCGCGATATCCATCAGCGGCAGGCCCTCTGAGCAGAAAGTGTCGACCAGTGAGCGCTGGAAACGGCGCACCTGATGCGTTTCCGCGTTTTCCCGCACCAGCTTCTTCACCAACGGAACCGGACTTCCACTGGGAAGCAGTAGCCCGGCGGAACGGGCCCTCGCCGTCAATTCCCCGATCGTCTCACCTGTGCCATACAGCAGTGGAGGTGCCTGATCCGGCACCCGGAAGCCGACGCTGGATGCCAGAAGCAATTCCTGCAACGGCATGTCCAAAGCGCTGAGCTTTCGCTCGAGGGACTCCGAGGGAGCCGCACCGTTCAGCTCAGTGGAATCTCCGGAACCATTTTGCAGGCCCGCAAGAAGAAGATCGGCCTTCACTCGACTTCAACTTCCGGCAGCTCCTCCGTGGGTAACAGGTCCGGCTCCGAGCCGGATGTCCCAGGGGCTTCCGAGGTGCCGGGAGCCAGGAGTGCTTCATTCGATGCGGGAGCCGAAGGGAGGGGTGCCTCAGCCGAAGCAGTCACCGGAGGTAGAACTGAAGGAGTCTCGGTCGGAGGCGTTTCTATGGGTGAAGGGGTTTCCGATGGTGAAGGGGTTTCCGATGGCGAAGGGGTTTCCGATGGCGAAGGGGAGACCGAGGGCGACGGGGAGACCGAGGGGTCGGTAGCCGTAGGCGCCGCTGTTGGAGCAGGACCAAGGGGCAGGACTCCCGCAGCCGGAGAAGTCGCCACGGCCGAAGGCCTCGCGGCCGGATCGGAATCGGGCGGGGAAGGTGTCCCGGCCGGATCGAACCCCGGCGCCGAAGGCGCCGCAGCAGGATCAGTGGTGGAGAGCGAGATGCCTGGCAGCTTCGGCTGGGAAGATTGCATCGATGCGTCTGCAGGCTGTCCGCCGGCCACCGCGGGAGCATTGCGTTCCACACCGCGTTTGGCGGACTTGCCTGGCCCCGGCAACCGCGAACTTTCCTTTCGACCGGAGTCGGCAACGACGACTTCGCGCTTCGCATTGTCCACTCTGCCCCCTGCCGGGGCGTTGGCTGCGCCTCTTCCCGCACCGCCGGCCGCGTTGCTTCCTCCCGCGGCATTGCCCGGTCGAACCACGGTGTCGAACCAGCTTGCACGCGGCACGGCCTCGGCTTCCTGGCCGGCGCCTGCTGCCCCGCCGTCGTCACTCGTAATGTCCTGGCCCGCCTGTGCCTCGAGCGAGGGAACGACAGCAGCTTCCGCTGCCTGTTCCGGGCCGGTCAGGGCGTCGGACAATGCTGCCATCGACGTCGGAGAGTTTGCCGCGGTTGCGGTAGCGACACCTAGGAGCGCAACAGCGGCAGTCACGACCATGGCCCGGGTGCGAATTCTCCTGGTGGCCGTCAGGTGGTGGGGCCCGTGATGCGGGATGAAGGAATTCGCCGCAGTGGCGTGGGCATCGGAAGCCTTGGCATTTGCATCCATACCGGCGGCGGCCCCTGTTCCGTCCTCCTGTAGGACCGCTGTAGCGAAGGCCGCGCCGAGTGCGATTGATGCCTTCGGATCCGCATCGATCGCGACGGGACTGCCCAGGCGTTCGGATATCAGCTGTGCTACGAGGGGTATGCGGGATGAACCACCGATCAGGAGCACCGCCGTCAGGTCCTCCACCGTGACGCCTGCTGAGGTGACTGCGCGCTCGAGCAGGTCGATGGTCTCATGGACCCGGCCCTCGATCATGGCCTCGAATTCAGACCGGACGAGCCTTACCTGGGCATGTGCCCCGGGCAGCAGGACTGCAATGGTCGCTTCGGGATCCGTGGACAGGGCTTCCTTCGCCTCGGCGCACTCACGGCGCAGACGTGCCACGGCGGACAACGTGTCGGGATCAGCCACGTCAAGGCCGGCAAATGCCTCGGAGGCCCCGGTGACCACGTGGCCGAACACATCCTGGTCGAAGTCGGCACCGCCGAGGCGTTCGATCCCCTCGGGCGTCCCCAGCACGGTGAACGTGTCGGCGTCCGTCTTCCTCAGAATCGTGGCATCGAACGTGCCACCCCCGAAGTCGTATACCGCCAGGGTGCTGCCCGGTTCCACGCGCGCCTGGGAGGCGTAATGCAACGCGGCCGCCAGGGGTTCGGTCAGGAGTGCAACGTTAGCGAGCCCAACTCCGGCAAGGGCGCCGGAAAGCAGCCCGGTCTTGTGACCGCCCCATTCTGCAGGGTGGGTGAGGGTGACAGCTGCAGGAGGCTCCCCCTCGCGCTCCTCGGCCCGGTCGACGACCCACCGCACCATCGTGGCGAAAAGGTCCTCGGGCAACACGCTGATGTCCCCGATGACGAGCGGAACGTCGTCGCCCATGCGCCTTTTGAACTCTCGCGCCAGGCGCTCGGGGTGGGCAAGCCCGCGACGTTCAGCGGCCTCACCCACGACTCTTTGCCCATCTTCGTCGATGAAAATGACGGTTGGTACAGCGTTGGCATGGGTTCCAAGGGGCAGGACCTGCGGCGCAGGGCTGAGATCCCCCCCGGTCCGCACAATTGCGGCCGCGGTGAAACTGGTTCCCACATCAACGCTGAGACCGTACGGCATTCAGATTCCTCACGAGCGTCCGACATTGGTCATTTAAACCAACGATAACGACGCGATAACGGAGGCGCGAGGGTAATCCCGCGGTCTGACTACTCGATTTTGTAGGGCAACTACTCGCCCAGGATTTCCGCGGTTTCCATCCATTGCTCTTCAAGCTCGCCTGTCTCGGCCTGCAGTGCCCGCAGCTTGGCGTCGAGGTCCGCGATCCTGTCGAAGTCGGCATCGGCCTTGGATCCGGCGTCATTCATCTGCTGCTGAAGCTTGCCCTTCTGCGCATCCACTTTGGTGATCTGCCGCTCGATACGCGTCAGGTCCTTCCGGGCCTGCCGCAGCTCGGCCTCCGAGGAACCGCCCGTTCCGGCGGAACCTCCGCTGTTGGCTGGAGACGCCGCTGAGCCGACGGCGGTCAGTGGGCCGGCCGCCCTGCGCAGGTCGAGGTACTGGTCCACTCCTCCCGGGAGATCCCTCAGCCGGCCATCGCCAAGCAGCGCCATCTGCGAATCGGTGACCCGCTCCAGCAGGTAACGGTCGTGCGAAACCACAACAAGGGTGCCGGGCCAGCCGTCCAGGACATCCTCGATCGCCGACAGGGTGTCGGTGTCGAGGTCATTGGTGGGCTCATCGAGCATGAGTACGTTGGGCTCGCCGACCAGCAGCCGGAGCAGTTGCAGGCGCCGTCGCTCTCCGCCCGACAGCTCGCGGACGCGGGTCCACTGCTTCTCATTGGTGAAGCCGAGCTGTTCGACGAGCTGGCTGGCCGACACCTCCTTGCCGCCCACGCTGAAAACACGTTTCTCGGCCTCGATCACCTCGATGACCCGGCTGTTGCCTAGCTCGTCGAGTTCACGGACCTCCTGCGAGAGCACAGCCGTCTGTACGGTCTTGCCCCGCTTGACCTTGCCGCCCGTGGGCAGGACGTCGCCGTTGAGGAGGTGGAGCAGTGTCGTCTTCCCCGATCCGTTCACCCCGACCAGACCCAGGCGCTGCCCCGGCGCGAGGCGCAGCGTCACGTCCTGGAAGAGCGTCCGTTGCCCGGCCCCGTCTCCGTCCACGGGGAGGGACAGACTGACGTCCTCCAGGTCGAGGACATCCTTGCCGAGCCTGGACATCGCCATCTTGCTGAGCGCCAGGGAGTCACGCGGTTCCGGAACATCGGCAATCAGCTCGTTAGCGGCCTCGATGCGGAATTTCGGTTTCGCCGTCCGTGCCGGAGCCCCGCGCCGTAGCCAGGCGAGCTCCTTCTTCACGAGCTGGACGCGTTTCGACTCGATCACGGAGTTCATGCGGTCACGCTCGGCGCGGGCCAGCACGTAGGCGGCATAGCCGCCGTCGAAATCGTCGACGACTGCGTCGTGGACCTCCCACGTATGGTTGCAGATCTCATCGAGGAACCAGCGGTCGTGGGTGACCACGAGGAGGCCGCCCTCGGTAGGGCGCCAACGCTGGCGGAGGTGCTGCGCAAGCCAGGCCACGCCCTCGACGTCGAGGTGGTTGGTGGGCTCGTCGAGCATGATGACGTCGTCATCGCCGATCAGGAGCTTGGCCAGCGCCACCCGGCGCTTCTGCCCGCCCGAAAGGGACGAAACCTTCGCATGCCAATCGACCTCGGAGACGAGCCCGCCCATCACGTCGCGGATCTTCGGGTTGGAGGCCCACTCGTGGTCGGCCTGGTCCCCGACGATGGCCTGGCCCACTTCGAGCGCGCCGTCGAGGACGTCGGTCTGGTCGAGGTAACCGACCGAGACGTCGCGTCGCCGCGTCACGCGGCCCGAGTCAGGCTTCTGTCGCTGGGCAAGCAGGCGCATCAGGGTGGACTTGCCGTCGCCGTTCCGCCCCACCACCCCGATGCGGTCGCCGTCCTCGAGGCCCAGGGAAACGCCGTCGAGGATGGTGCGGGTGACAAAGGCGACGCTGAGGTTTTCAGCGCCGAGAAGGTGTGCCAAGAAGTGCTGCTTTCGTTATTGACTTGTGTGCGATCGATGCCGGCGGGACACCGGCTAGGCGGGGTGACTGGTCCTGATCCGCGCGCCGTGGGCTGGTCCGTAGACCGCCATGGCAATCAGCCCCTCCACGGTGAGCCGCGATTCAAGCTCGGCCGCGTGCCCCTCGCCTGAAGCGAGGAAGGCCACCGTAGGTCCGGAACCCGAGACTATTCCGGCCAGCGCTCCTGCCTTCTGTCCCGCTTCAAGGATATCCCCCAGCCCGGGGGCAAGTTCCAGCGCGGCTTCCTGGAGGTCGTTGTGCAGCAGAGGCGCCAGCCCGTGGCCGTCACCCGCGCGCATCGCACCGAGGATCGAGGGGTTGATATCCGGCTGCGCCGGCGGGTCGATGCCCTTCCGCTCGCGGATCTCGTCCAGCAGCCGGTAGACGACGGGCGTGGACAGGCCGTAGTCGGCAGGGACCAGCACAAAGTGCAGGGGCGTCTTGGAGATCGCGGGCGTGAGGCGTTCCCCCACTCCCAGCCCGACGGCGGTACCCCCCAGCAATGCGAAAGGAACATCCGCGCCGAGTTCACCTGCGATCTTGGCGAGCTCATCACGGGAGAAGCCGCTGCCCCACAGGGCCTCACAGGCGAGCAGGGCGGCGGCGGCATCGGCCGATCCCCCGCCCATCCCCCCGGAGACCGGAACTTTCTTGACGATGTCCAGGTGGACGCCGGTGGATGCGGGGCTTACTTCGGCGAGCAGCCGTGCTGCACGCACAGCGAGGTTGGTGCTGTCCAGCGGAACACTGTCGGTGGGAATGGGGAAGGGACCCGCACCGGTGACCGAGACGGTGATGTCCTGGCCGCGCGTCGGGGTGGCGGTGATCTCCTCATAGAGGGAAACGGCGAGGAAGACGCTGGCGATGCCGTGATAGCCGTCCTCGCGCGGCGGGCCGACCCGGAGCGAGACGTTGATCTTTCCAGGAGCGGCCACCCGGACGGAACGCGGATTGCCTCGCATCTCCCCTGCTTTGCCCAACACCATAGGTACCAACCTAGATGACCACGGGGATCCTGAGGTAGTTCCGGCCCGGGCGGGAGTGGCGGGTGCTTCGGGGAGGGATGGCCTTCGGGATCAGATTGCGGTCAGGACGTCTCGAGGACAGGCTTCAGCTCCGGCGTCGGGGAACCGGTGACGCAGTCGTGGAGGGACATCCAGAAACGCTCGGCCGCCGGACTCCGCCGCACGGTCAGCAGACCCTGGTCCACCAGCGAGTCGGCCCAGGCATGGACCATCGTCTGGTGGAAGACGAACTCCTCGAGCGCCATCCGCTCCGGAAGCGGCAACGCCACGGGTCCAGTCGCATCGATGGGCAGGGCGCCGATGGCTCCCAGCAACGATTCGAGGGTGCGCCGCGTGGACTCGGGGGCCCTGGTCCGGGTGGGCAGCTTCCCCTCCGCCTTTCCGGCGGCGATGTCCTGCCGCAGTCCGTCGATATAGGCTGCCCACATCCGCGCGTCGGCACCATGGACTGTCAGCAGGCCGCGGTGGGAGAGATCCGAGGCGGAACTGAACACACGGAAGCATCCCCTGCCCTGGTGCTTGGCTGCATACATGGCGCGGTCGGCATCTTCGGAGAGGTTGCGCCCCCGGTTGTCGGCCGACGCCACCGCAATACCGACACTCGCGCTGATCCGGACTTCCTTGCCGTCGCACAGGATCGGCTTGGCGACGAAATCGATGATCCTCTGGCCCAGCGCGCTGACGTCGACTTCGTCCAGTCCCGGAAGCACAAGCGCGAACTCGTCCCCGCCCACCCTTGCCACGGTGTCCCCCGTGCGGGTGCAACTCCGGAGGCGCCCGGCGATCTCCACCAGCACCGCGTCTCCCGCAGCGTGGCCCAGGGCATCATTGACGGGTTTGAAACCATCGATGTCGATCACGAAAACCGCGAGCGGCCGTGCGCTGCGTTCCCGCTCGCGCAGGGCGTGGTTGAGCCGGTCGTTGAAGAGTGCTCGGTTGGCCAGCTGCGTGAGTGGATCGTGCAGGACCTGCCGCTCCAGCTGGCTGACCAGCTTCCGCTCGGACTTCCTCGCGTTCTCGTGGATGTTCCAGTGGACCAGGCTCGTGACGCACATTCCGAGAAACAGTCCACCGTGGATCAGGGTCGAGGCGACGGGTTCCCCGGACTGGGCTGAAGAACCACCGGAACCGAACAGGGCCGCCGCTCCGTGGTAGGAGAAAACCAGCCCGGCGGCGGTGGCGAAGGGAGCCCAGTCCTCATACAGCGCCACGATCGGCACGACGATGAAGAACAGGAAGTGGGCCTCCACGGTTCCCGATATCTCGACCGCGATCGCAGCGACGGCTATCAGGGCAGCGCAGGCGAGTGAAGCCCGCACCCGCTGGCCGCTTCGAAGGAACCAGGCCGATGCTGCAAGGACCAGGGGAAGGGCGCCGTCGATGAGGGCCCGGGACAAAGGCAGTTCCTGCGTCAGCCCGAAGCCGACCAGGACAACGGAGGCGATGAGCACCGAGGCGACGATCGCGCGGTGGCGCCTCAGCCACTGATCCGAAGGTAGTTGCCGACCCTGCGGGAGGACAGCCGCCGCTGCGGAGATCCATCGTCCAGCCACTTGTCCACTCCTCGCCTGCGGGGTCGATCGGCAGGAGCTTTTCTGCATTGACAACCTTAACTGACAACCGCGTCCGACAGTCGCGCGCACTCCCACCCTTGACAGATCCCCTCGCCGGGAGCCGCCTCTCATCGTGGCCCCATGCTACGTCACAAAGGCATAACGCGGCACACCCGCCACTTTCGTCATGCCGTTGCGGCAGTTTCCCTCGCCTCGGCGATCCGCGCGTAGGCCGTGATGTCAAGCACCTCGCCGCGGGCGGTTGGATCGACACCGGCCCTTCGAAGAGCCTGCTCAGCGAGCATCGGGCTCCCCGCCCAGCCCGCGAGTGCGGCCCGCAGGGTCTTGCGGCGCTGGGCGAAGGCGGCGTCGATGACGGCGAAGACTTCGGTGCGGCTGGCGGTGGTTTCGGGCGGGTCACGCCGCGTGAAGCGCACCAGGCCCGACGCGATCTTCGGCGCGGGCCAGAACACATTCATCCCGACAGTGCCGGCCTTCACCATGCTCGAGTACCAGGCGGCCTTGACGGAGGGAACGCCGTAGATTTTCGAACCCGGGCCCGCCGCGAGCCTGTCGGCGACCTCGTCCTGCACCATCACCAGTCCTGAGCGAAGCGTGGGAAACCGCTCGAGCAGATTCAGCACCACGGGAACGGCCACGTTGTAAGGCAGGTTGGCCACAAGTGCGGTGGGCTCGTGCGGCAACTCGGTGACCCGCAGGGCATCCGCGAGAACGACGTCGAGCCTTTCAGCTTTGTCCGGCCGCAGGAGATTCACAGTGGCCGGAAGCCTGGCGGCCAGCACGGGATCGATCTCGACGGCGACCACGCGTTCCGCGACGTCGAGCAGCCCGAGCGTCAGGGACCCCAGCCCCGGACCGACCTCGAGCACCGTCTCGGAGGGACCGAGCTGCGCAGAGGCAACGATCCTGCGGATGGTGTTGCCGTCGATCACGAAGTTCTGGCCGAGCGTCTTGGTGGGCCGGATGTTCAGTTCAGCGGCAAGGCGCCGGATATCCGTGGCCCCGAGAAGCGGAACGGGGGGCGTCGTTTTCCGGGGCACAGTCACCTGTTCATGGTAGCCGCGCGGGCGCCCAGCTTCCGTAGACGGCCTCGGTGTTCAGCGCCAGGCGTCCACACAGCTCCTCGAGGTCAGCATCCAGTACCTCGGCCATTGAACGGACCGTGTTCGGGAGCACGTAGGACGCATTCGGCTGCCCGCGGTACGGGTGCGGCGTGAGGAACGGTGAGTCGGTCTCGGCAAGGATCAGCGAGGGGTCTGCGACCTGCAGGGCGGTCCGCAGATTCTGGGCATTCCGGAACGTGACGGTGCCGGCGAAGGACATGTACCAGCCATGTTCATTGCAGAGCCGTGCCAATTCCGTATCCCCCGAGAAGCAGTGGAACACCACCCGATCGGGAGCACCCTCCGTCAGAAGGGTCGCAACGACGTCGGCATGGGCGTCCCGGTCATGGATCTGCAGGGCAAGGCCCAGGCGACCGGCGATGTCGATGTGCCGCCGGAACGAATACTGCTGGCGCTCCACTCCGCTTTCCGGGGTGCGGAAATAGTCGAGTCCGGTCTCTCCGATCGCCCGGATCCGAGGATGGGCAGCAAGCAGTTCGATCTCGGCGAGCGCTCTGTCAAGCAGGCCGTCTTCTGCGAGCAACGGGGCATCATTGGGGTGGATGGCCACGGCGCCCAGGAGCCGTTCGTCGGACTCGACCGCCTGCACGGTGAAGCGCGATGACTCGAGATCACAGCCCACCTGGACGGCACCCCGCACGCCCGCCGCCGCCGCTGCATCCATGGCACTGCGCACATCGACCTGTACGAGACCGTCCCGGAAATCGAGGTGGGTGTGGTTGTCGATCACCGGCACGGGAAGCGGCTCGGGCAACGGCGGGTAGTCGAGCTTGCGACGGCGTCCGCCGCCGTCCGCGGCACCACTCCCGGTGTCCGGCTGGACGACCCGGTATGAGGCCGGTGTGGTCCCGGCGGAAAAAGGCTGGCTGTTGCACATGGTTCAAGCCTAGCCAGTACCGGAACTTATCCCCCGCCCGGCAGGTTGAGACAGTAACCTATAGATCACGATCAATCCTGTGCGTCGGGGTCAGCGGGTCCGCGGGCCGCTGATTCGTCGGCTTGTAACCGCCTGTGTGGAAGGTACCGATGGACGTTCAGAACACTGTTGAAGCGCCAGACCTCACAGACGCCGACGATACCGCGCCGGGAAACGGGTCCGAGAGCGGGCACGGGCACTCCTTCTACGATGTCAGCACGAAGGTCCTGGAGTCGATCAACACCGTGATCGACGGCAAGCCGGACGCTGCCCGGCTCGCCCTCACCGTGCTCCTTGCCGAGGGGCACCTGCTCCTCGAGGACGTACCGGGTGTCGGCAAGACGATGCTCGCCAAGACCCTCGCCCGCACCATCGATTGCACGGTGAACCGTATCCAGTTCACCCCCGATCTGCTGCCCTCCGACGTGACGGGGGTTTCGATCTACAACCAGGACACGCGCCGCTTCGAGTTCCGGCCCGGTCCCGTCTTCGCGAACATCGTGATCGGCGACGAGATCAACCGCGCGTCGGCGAAGACGCAATCCGCTCTGCTGGAATCCATGGAGGAGCACCAGGTCACCGTCGACGGCCGGACCCACTTGCTCGGTGAGCCGTTCATGGTGGTCGCCACGCAGAACCCCATCGAGATGGAGGGCACGTACCCCCTCCCCGAAGCCCAGCGCGACCGTTTCATGGCGCGGATCTCGATGGGCTACCCTGATGCCCGTTCGGAAGTGGAGATGCTCGAGAGCCACCAGTCCATCTCCCCGCTCAGCCGGATCCGGCCGGTGGCCACGGCCGCCGACATCGCGGGGATGATGGGACAGGTCCGCGCCGTCTTCGTGTCCCAGGCCGTCAAGGAGTACACCGTAGCGATCGGCAGGGCTACCCGGGAGCACCCCCGGCTCCGCCTCGGCGCGAGCCCCCGCGCGCTCCTTCAGCTGCTCCGGGCTGCGAAGGCCGGTGCCGCCCTCGAGGGCCGGGATTTCGTCCTGCCCGACGACGTCGCTGCCGTTGCCGACGCCGTTCTCGCCCACCGCCTGATGCTGGACCGGAAGGCAACGACGGCGGGCGACACGGCGTCGTCGGTCATCGAGGGCATCATCGCCCGGGTTCCAGTGTCGCGGGAGAATTCCCGGTCGGGTGCCCGGCAAAACCGGGTGAACTGACAGCCGGTTGGGTTTATGACGCTCCTTGACCGACTACCCTCCAGGGTCCTGACTCCGCGAGGCTGGGGCTTCACCATCGCCGCAGCGGTGGCTCTGCTGTTCGCCCAGACCCTGGGCCGCCGGGATCTGCTCTACCTGGGGGTCCTCCTCCTGTGCCTGCCGCTCCTCTCGGTGCTCATCCTGCGGTGGAGCAAGCCCCGCTTCACCGTGGAACGCCGCTTCTCCCCGCAGTCCATGGAGACAGGTTCCACCACGACCGTGGGGCTCGCGCTGGCCTCTTCGGTCCCGTCCGGTGCTTTGGTCCTGATGCAGGAACAATTGCCCGCACGCTTCGGTGAGGCACCGAAGTTCGCCTTCCCTTCCCATAACCCCACCTCCGACGGATTGTCACTGTACGAATACCGGCTCCGGTCCTCCGCCCGCGGGATGTACAGGGTAGGTCCCGTTCTCGCCGAGTTCAGCGACCCGTTCGGACTGGGCAAGTCGCGCCACCAACTGGGCGGAACCGACACACTGGTTGTGACTCCGGCCCCCATCGAGTTGCTGCAGTCCGCCCTCTCGGGCTCGCGCGGCAGCGACGGCATGGCCGCCACCCGGCGCCAGGCGAACCCCAGCGATGATGACGTCATGACCCGCGAGTACCGCCACGGCGACTCGATGCGCCGGGTGCACTGGGCCGCGACCGCCCGGCACAGCGAACTCATGGTCCGCCAGGAGGAGTCAGTGACCGCACCCGAGGCGACCCTCCTGCTCGACCAGCGAACCGGCAGCTTCAGCGCCGGTTTCTCCGCGGCCATCAGGCATGATCACTCACCGGACGGAAGTAGTCTGAGCACCTCTCCGACCTTTGAATGGGCAGTGACGGCAGCCGTATCCATCAGCGCGCACCTCCTCGAGCGCAACTACGCGCTGCGCTTCCTCGACCACCACGGAGCCCCTGCGCTCCTGCGCTCGCCGTCCGCCCCGTTTCCCGGTGAGGAGGAACACCAGGGCCAGGGTGCACTGGCGAACATCGCGGAGGGCCTAGCCGCACTCGAGCCGGCGGCGGAGACCGGTCACGCCGGCAGTTCGGCGGTGCACGGAGGCGAAGCAGCACGATCGGCCGTTCGCCGGCTGCGGGCCAACCGCTCGAATACTGAACGGGTGGCCGCAGGGGCCGCATTCGGTGATGAACTGCTGGACAAACTAGCGGCGAACCGACACCGCGGCCCGGTGGTCGCCCTCCTCGGACTGGTGACGGCGGCCGAGGCGACCGCGCTCGGGGCAGCGTCGGAGTATGGTTCGGCAGCCTTCGCCATCCTCGTCACCGATCGCCCCCGCGATGTCGAGAGCCAGCTCGAAATCCTCCGCTCGGCCGGCTGGCAGGCATCGGCGGCGTCGCCGGATGCTGACCTCCGGGAGGTCTGGGCCGGGCTGGGTCAGACCCCCGCCACCGCGACTGGTGTTCGAACGGGCACATCGGCTTTCCCAGGCACAGCAGCGGAACCCGGCAGGAGATCCTCATGACGGCATTACTCGACCGCCCGGCGCAGGAATTGAAGGGGCGCCCGACAGCGCCGGAGCAACGCCGTGCCGCTGATCCCGGGCACTGGTGGGTCACCGGTGCGGCGCTGCTCGCGGTCCTCGCCTCCGCAACAAGCCTCAACGGCGTGCTGGACCCGTGGACCTGGTTCCTGCCGGTGGTGCGCACGGTTGTTCCCATCCTGCTCGTCATCGCAGCCATGAGGGCCCTCCGCCTCTCCGGCAGCGCAGCCGCGCTTGCAGGGCTGGTCACGTGGGCCGGCGCGCTGACCGCGCAGTTCTTCCCGGCCCAGAGCATTCTCGGCGTGGTTCCGGGGCCGGGAACGCTGGCGCAGCTCGGGTCACTCCTTGATGCAGCAGAAGAAACCGTGGTGTCCCAGGTTGCGCCGGTGCTGCCCGGCGATGGCATCCTGCTGGTGGCATGCGCGGCGATCGGGCTTGTCGCCATCCTCGTGGATGTCCTGGCCACGACCCTCCGGATGCCGGCCACGAGCGGGCTTGCGCTCCTGACGCTCATGGTGGTTCCCGCCGTCGTCAAACCCACCGGCGTAGGCATCGGGGCGTTCGTCCTCGGCGCGGCCGCGTACCTCCTGATCCTCGGCTGTGCACAACTGCGGGAGACCCGCACCGTGTCCTCGGGAGCTCCGGCTGGATTCCTCGGGCGCGGACTCGCGATCGGCAGTGCGGCACTGGCCGTGGCCGTCCTGCTGCCCCTGGCCATCCCGGGCTTCAACTCGGGCGCTTTCCCGCAGGGCGCGCGCCTGAACGTCTGGGGCAGCGCCACGGGCCTCAATCCCGCGGTCACGCTCGGCAATGACCTCCGGAACCCCACCGGGTTCGGCCGGATCACCTACGCCACCGATTCCTCGGCGCCCCTGTACCTGCGGGCAGTGACCCTCGAGAATTTCACGGGACGGCGGTGGGAGCCGGACCAACGCCTCGGGAACCGCGAGCATGGACTCGCAAAGATGGGAACCGACCTCGAAAGGAACTCGCTGTCCAACGGCGTCAGCGCCTTCACGCGGATCACCACGCAGAGCTATTCAAGTCCCTGGCTGCTGTCGCCGTACGCACCCGTGGGCATCACCGGGCTGACGGGCCGGTGGTCGTGGGATTCCGAGAACCTCAGTGTGCTCGCGATCGACGGCGGTTCCACGGCCCGTCAGGTCTACGAGGTGCAGAGCGCCATTCCGCAGCTGACGCGCGAAGGCCTGAGAACGGTCGGCCCCTCCGAACCGGGTGTTGTGTCCGATGTCTTCACCGACCTCCCCGGCGACACCCCCGACATCGTGAGGGAAACCACCGAAGCGGTGGCGGGTGGCTTCGTCAACCCCTACGACAAGGCCCTGGCCATCCAAAGCTATCTGCGCGGTGCCGAGTTCACCTACTCGGTCGAGGCGCCGGTGGACGGCGGTTACGACGGCAGCGGCATGGACGTCATGGCCCGCTTCCTCGAAGCCAAGGCGGGTTACTGCGTCCACTACGCGGGCACCATGGCGGTCATGGCAAGGGCGGCCGGCATCCCCAGTCGGGTGGCCGTCGGTTACACGCCGGGCACCCCGACCGGCGAGCTGGAGGAGGGTCCGGGGGATACTGAGTTGCGGGAATTCGTCGTCGATTCCCGTAACGCCCACGCATGGCCCGAGCTGTATTTCACCGGAGTGGGCTGGGTACAGTTCGAGCCCACTCCCTCACGCGGCGTGGTGCCGGGTTACGCCCAGGCGGTCTTCTCACCAGTGGGGCCAAGGGCCGACGACATCGACAGCCTCAACCCGGGAACCATACCCGATGCGCTGGTTCCATCGGGCGACGGGGCGGAACAACCGGCGGCCGGCGGAACGGGCGGCGCTCCCGGCGACGACGGCTCGGCCCGTGTCGTCGGCGTCGTCGTCGGAGGCGGACTGGTTCTTCTCCTTCTGCCGTTTCTCCTGCGCACCACCCGCACCGGCCTGCGGCGGCGTCAGCTGGCCAACGGACCGGCACCGCGAGCGGCCACCACTGCCTGGGCCCAAGCCACCGAGCTGGCCGGTGACTACGGACACCCGCTGCTTCCCACTGACACTCCACGCGTGTTCGCCGAGCGACTCCGCGGTACGGCCGGTTTGCAGGGTGCGCCCTCCACTTCGCTGACAAGACTGCAGCAGGCCTACGAGCGCGAGGAATACGCCCTGCCCGTTCCGCAGGGAGCGGAACAGGACCTGGGCGGGACGACGACGGTCCGGCGGTCCGGCATGCAGAGCCTCTGGGACGATGTCGAGACGGTCATCGCCGCACTTCGGCAGCGCAGCGGCTGGGTCATCCGGTTGAAGGCGCTGATTCTGCCGCGCTCGGTGATGGGCCGGCTCCCCCGGAAATACTGAGGAACCGCAGAAGCCCCCGGACCCCGGTCCCCGGATACCTGATCCACGGATCTGGGGTCCGGGGTCCTTCATCGCCCGCCGGCCTTAGGAGGCCAGAGGATCCGCAATGCCGATGTACTGCGTGTAGAGGTACTCCTCGATTCCCTCTGTTCCGCCCTCACGGCCCAGACCGGACTGCTTCACGCCGCCGAAGGGTGCTGCCGCGTTGGAGATCACGCCGGCGTTGAGGCCCATCATCCCGGTGTCGAGCCGCTCGCCCATGCGGAGACCCCGATTGAGGTCGCGGGTGAAGACGTAGGCCACGAGGCCGTACTCCGTGTCATTGGCGAGCCTGACTGCCTCGTCTTCGGTCGCGAAGGTGATGATCGGTGCAACTGGTCCGAAGATCTCCTCCTTGAGGATGCGGGAGGACCGGGGCACGTTCTTCAGCACCGTGGGCTGGTAGAAGTATCCTGCACCGTCCACAGGGGCACCTCCCGTCACTATTTCCGCGCCGTCGTCCTGCGCCGCGGACACGAGGTCATGCACCTTGTTCCGGCTCTTCGCGTCGATCAGTGGTCCCAGCTTGGAGTGCTCCTCCGTACCGCGCGCCGGTGTCATCGCCGCCATCCGGGAGGCCAGCTCGGCGGCGAATTCATCGGCGATCGACTCGTGCACGATGAACCGGTTCGCGGCGGTGCATGCCTCCCCCATGTTCCGCAGCTTCGCCAGCATCGCCCCGTTCACTGCCGACTCCAGATCCGCATCCTCGAAGACGAGGAACGGTGCATTGCCGCCGAGCTCCATCGAGGTACGCAGGACGTTGTCCGAGGCCGCCGCGAGCAGGCTCCGCCCCACCGGAGTGGACCCGGTGAAGGAGAGCTTCCGGAGCCTGGAGTCCCTGATCAGCGGGCCGGTGACACCGCCGGCGTCAGTGGTGTGGATGACGTTCAGCACCCCTGCAGGCAGCCCGGCTTCCTCCATCACCGCGGCGAACAACGACGACGTCAGTGGCGTGAGATTCGCCGGCTTGAGCACCATGGTGCATCCGGCGGCGACGGCCGGGGCGATCTTGCGCGTAGCCATCGCGAGAGGGAAGTTCCACGGCGTGATGAGCAGGCAGGGCCCCACCGGTTTCTTGTTGACGAGGAGCCGTGACTTGCCGTCCGGTGCCACAGAGTAGCGCCCCGACGTCCGCACCGCTTCCTCCGAGAACCACCGGAGGAACTCGGCGCCGTAGGTCACTTCGCCACGGGCCTCGGCAAGCGGCTTGCCCATTTCGAGGGTCATGAGCAGGGCGAAGTCCTCGGCGCGCCGTGTCACGAGCTCGAAGGCCCGCCGCAGAATCTCACCACGCTCACGAGGCGCTGTCCGGCCCCAGTCGTCCTGGGCGGCAACGGCGGCGTCGAGTGCTGCAACACCGTCTTCCGGCGTCGCGTCGGCAAGCGATCTCAGCGTCTTGCCTGTTGCCGGATCCTCGACGTCGAACACTGCACCGGACGAGGAGTCCCGCCATTCGCCGCCGATCAGCAGGCCTTGCGGCACCTGCTCCAGCAGTTCGTTCTCTCGGGTGGCGGTCACAGCGGTGACGGACATGGGGCACTCCTCGGTCAGAGATGACAGCGCCGGGGCTTCCCGTACGCAGCAAAGTTCTTGCTTCACGCTAGCCGCGGGGTGGAATCGGTGTCCAGACTTCGCTGCACGGCGGAACCGGGGAAGCGCTGGTCACTTGCACAATCGGCGTGGAGCGGAGGTTGGCACCTGGCGCGGCACGGGGGGTGGCGCCGGGTGGCGGCGCCGCGCTCCGACGTACCCTAGATCATGACGACTAACTATGTTCGAGGCGCCTCGGCCAGCAGCGCGGACTCCCGGGCCGAGATCGTGGGCCTGCTGAGCCGCCATGGCGCGAGCGATGTGCGGTGCATTTCCGAGCAGCGCCGGACGGCGATCGTCTTCTCGTCGGGTGACCGCCAGTTCCGCCTCCTGCTCACGGGCCCGGCCGGGTTCCCCGACGAGACCGACGACTCGGGCCGCGAGAAGGCGGCCCGTCGGCGCTGGCACACCCTGGCCCTGCTGGTGAAGGCGAAACTCGAGGCCGTCAACGCCGACATCGTGACATTCGAGGAGGAGTTCCTCGCCTACACCCTGCTTCCGAACGGCCGCACCGTGTATGAGAACACCCATCAGGCCATCCTGAGGGCCTATGCGGCCGACTCCTCGCTGCCGCTGTAAACACGGTCCTGATCTAACGCGCGGCAATCACTGCTGCATACAGTTCACGCTTGCTGACCCGGGCGTCCTCCGCGATCGTCGCGACCGCCTCCTTGAGCCGGGCGCCGTCGGCAACGAGTTCCTGGACCGCCGCAACGGAGTCCTCGGGACGCGACGGCGGAGCCTCGGGAGCGCCGCCCACCACCACCGCGATCTCCCCGCGCACCTCGCTGTCCTGTGCCCACTGGAGCAGCTCGAGGAGTGTGCCGCGCAGCACCTGCTCATGCACCTTGGTCAGCTCGCGGGCCACCGCAGCGGAGCGGTCCGAGCCGAAGGCCTGCTGCAGGGAGCGCAGCATCGGTTCGAGCCGGTGCGGTGCCTCGAAGAACACCATGGTGCGCCGTTCAGCGGCAAGGTCGGCAAGACGCCCGGCGCGCAGCCCGGGTTTCCGGGGCAGGAATCCCTCGAAGCAGAACCGGTCCGTGGGCAGGCCCGACAGCGCGAGCGCGGTGAGCACCGCCGAAGGTCCGGGCGCGGCGGTGACCTGGATCCCCTCTCCCGCCGCAGCCTCGACCAGCCGGAAGCCGGGGTCCGACACCGAGGGCATCCCGGCGTCGGTGACCATCAGCAGGGTGGCTCCGGCGCGGACGAGGTCGAGCAGTTCCCCCGTCCGGCTGTCCTCGTTGTGCTCGTGGTAACTGATGATGCGTCCACCTACCGTCACCCCGAGGGACTGCACGAGCCGGTGGAGCCTGCGGGTGTCCTCGGCGGCCACGACGTCCGCACTCTCCAGCAGGCCCAGCAGGCGCTCGGTGGCATCGCCCATGTTGCCGATCGGCGTTCCGGCGAGAACAACCCGTCCCTGCGACGCGCCGTCGCCGGCGGTCCCCCGGTAGGCCGCGAACTGCGTCCTGCCGGCGTCGGTGGTCTTCCCGCTGCTGTCTTCTCCTGGCTCGCTCACCGATCAAGCCTAGCGCTGTATCGGCCTCCGGGACGGGGTCGGCGCGTTTCCGCCGCAGGCCTCGACGGCTTCCAGCGGCGCTGTAGCCTGAGGGGATGGGGAACCATCACGACCATGCGGTGGGTCCGACGCCCGGCGGGTTCCACCGCGGCCCGCTGGCAGCAGCCCTCGCCGTCACGTTGGCCGTCTTCGTGCTCCAGTTCGTGGGGGCGCTCTGGACCGGAAGCCTTGCCCTCCTCTTCGATTCCGCCCACGTCTTCACCGATGCTGCCGGCCTGGCCATGGCGCTGGGCGCCGCGGCCCTTGCCGCCCGGCCGGCCACTGCGCGCCGGACGTGGGGCTTCCGGAGGGCTGAGGTGGTTGCCGCGATGGCGCAGGCCGGCGTGCTCCTCGCCGTCGGGCTCTATGTCCTCGTCGAAGGAATCCAGCGCCTCATCACGCCCACCGACGTCGCCTCGCGGGAACTGCTGGTCTTCGGGATCATCGGCCTGCTGGGGAACCTCATCGCCCTGCTCATCCTCGCCCGGCACCGCGCCGCGAACTTCAACCTGAGGGCGGCCTTCCTTGAAGTCCTGGCCGACGCCCTGGGCTCGGTGGCCGTCATTCTGGCCGCCGTCGTCATCCTGCTGACCGGCTGGATGCGCGCCGACGCCGTCGTCGCCATGCTGATCGGCGTGCTGATCCTGCCCCGGACGATGAAACTGCTGCATGCGACAGTGAATGTGCTGCTGGAATCCACGCCGGCAGGCATCGATCCGGATGCCGTGCGGGAGCACATCTGCGCGCTGCCGTCGGTGCGCAATGTCCATGACCTGCACATCACCCAGATAGCCACCGGTTTGCCGGTGCTCACCGCCCACGTGGTGGTCGACGACGACTGCTTCACCAATGGTGACGCCCACCGTGTGCTCGATCAGCTCCAGACCTGTGTTGCCGAGCACTTTCCCGTGAGCATCGAACACTGCACCTTCCAGCTGGAGCCGGACAGCCACCGCCTGCACGAGGACGGACTCGCGCACTAGGTGCAGCGAACCCGGGTGCCGGGCCCACCTTTTCCGCCGGTAGCATGGCACCTGTGAGCCACACCGCCGTTCGAAAGCCCGGAAAGAGCGCCCCGGGAGCCTGGCTCGCTGCTCCCCGGGAGGCCTTCACCGAGGCCGCGCTGGTTCGCCGGCTGGTGGGCGCGGCGGCTCCGGGCGGACCGCTCATCTGGCTCCTGCCGTTGGCGATGGCCGTCCTGGCGGGCCTGCTGCGGTTCATTCGGCTGGGTGAACCCGGCTCCCTCGTGTTCGACGAAACGTACTACGTCAAGGACGGCTACTCGATGCTGCTCTCGGGCTATGAGCGTGAGTGGCCCGAGGACGCCAACGACTCCTTCAACGCAGGGAACCCGGACGTTCTCCTCCCCACTGCCGACTACGTGGTGCACCCACCGGTCGGCAAGTGGATGATCGGTGCCGGCATGCTGCTCTTCGGAGCCGACGATCCGTTCGGCTGGCGCTTCTCGGCCGCGCTGGTCGGAACCTTGTCGGTGCTGCTCATCGCCTTCGTGGCCCAGCGCCTGTTCAGCTCGTCCCTGCTGGGGGCGGTGGCGGGGCTGCTGCTCGCCGTCGACGGCCACCATCTGGTGCACTCACGCACCTCACTGCTCGATATCTTCCTGAGTTTCTGGATCCTCGCCGCCTTCGCCGCCCTGCTGAAGGATCGGGACCAGGGACGACGCCGGCTGGCGCGGTCGCTCTCGGCCCTTGCCCGGGCAGCCCCCGACGGCGTGCCGACAGGTGTACAACTGCGCTACGGACCATGGCTCGGCGTGCGCCCGTGGCGGATCGCCGCCGGCGTGTGCCTCGGTCTGGCGCTCGGCACCAAATGGTCGGCACTACCGTTCCTCGCCGTTTTCGGGCTGATGACCGTGGCGTGGGACCTGAGTGCACGGCGCATCGCCGGAGTACACCGCTGGATCGTGGGCGGCGTCCTGCGGGACGGGCTTCAGGCCTTTGCGGCGATGGTTCCTGTTGCGGCGCTCACCTACATCGCCTCCTGGACCGGCTGGCTGCTGTCCACCGATGCGTACGGCCGGCAATGGGCACTCACCAATCCCTCCACACTCTGGGGCTGGGTGCCGCCCCCGCTCCGCTCGCTCGCCGAGTATCACCGCAGCGCCTTCGACTTCCATGAGGGCCTCGGCTCGGACCACCCGTACGAATCGAGCGCCTGGACCTGGCTCGTGATGGGCAGGCCCACCTCGTTCTACCGGGAGACCCTTGGTGCAGAGCAGGGCTGCGAGGCGGAATCCTGCTCCCAGGCGGTGACGGTCCTGGGGAACCCGCTGATCTGGTGGAGTGCCGCCGCCGCGCTGGTGGTGCTCCTGTTCGTCTGGGCCGGTCGCCGCGACTGGCGCGCGGGAGCGGTGCTCGCCGGCATTGCGGCCGGTTACCTGCCCTGGCTCCTCTACCCGGAGCGCACCACGTTCTTCTTCTACGCCGTGTCCTTCGAACCATTCCTGATCCTGGCTCTGGTGCACTGCCTGGGGCTGGTCCTCGGCGCCCCGCAGGGACAGGGACAGCGACAGGGACAGGATCGACCAGGGCTCCAGGATCCTGCCCGCCGTCGCCTGGGAATCGCCGTCGTGGGCATCTTCCTGGTGGCCGCCGTGGCGCTGTCCGCCTACTTCCTGCCGCTGTGGACCGCCGAGGTGATTACCGACGACCAGTGGCGGATGAGGATGTGGATGCCGAGCTGGATCTAGCGGATCCGCGGCTCGAGGCCCGCCGCGTAGCGGGCCTGGTACGCCTCCTGCGCTGTCCTCGACCGCTCGCGCCTGGCTTTGGTGGGCCAGGTGAGGATCAGGGTCAGCAGTGTCGCAAGGAGCACGATGGCTCCCACCGACGCTGCGGCGTCCGTCCAGAACTGTTCCGGGAAGAGTCGGATCAGGGTGTCGTCGACGCGGAACGTCCATGACCCGTCAGCGAAGAACAGCGCGTGGACCTGGGTGAAGAAGGTCTGCCAGGCGAGGATTGCGGCAACCGCGAGTGCAATGATCAGTACGAGGGTGATCACCGCACCGGAGAAAAGCGCCCGGCGGACGCCGCCCTTGTACTTGCGTGCCAGATAGATGCAGGAGGCGACGGCCACCACGAACAGCAGGAAGGCCGCTGCGAAGGAAAGCTGCAGCACGGCCTTCACATCCTCCATGTGTCCCACTTCGGAGTCGAGGAACAACTGGCCGCCCCCCGGGCTGACCAGGCCTCCCAGGTAGCGCGCCGGTGCCAGGTTGACGACGTAGTCGAGCGCGTAGGAGCCGTACGTCATGCGATCCTCGGTGGAGAAGCCGTAGGAGTCGGCGGGGAAACCCGGGCGGTGGTACTCGATCCAGAGGAACGCCGACGTCGTCACCGCACGTACCGCTCCTGCGAGCACGATGACGGGAAAGAGGACGGCGACCAGCACCTGGAGGAAGCGGGGCAGGCCCGGCTTCGGGGCGACGGCCTGCTCACGCTGCGCTGCGCGACGCGCCACCTCGTCGTCGGACGGCCGCAGGGTGAGGGCTCCGGTGTCCGAGGGTGGCTCGGCGTACCTCCGGGCGTCGTCATCCGAGACACGGCTGGATCCGGCTCCGGCGGACAGGGGAACGGCCGGCACGGGAGCGGGAGTAGCGTCTGCGGCTGCCGGCTCCCCGGTGGGGGGCGCGTCCGTCCGCGACGGTTCCGCCGGCAGCGCCGCAGTGCGGGGAGAGGCGTCGTCGTGCTCGACGGTGTCGTTCGGCCGTGGAACGGGCCGGACATCCTCGGCGGTGTCCTGCTGCCCGGGGGCGTTGTCGGTGTCGGCCACTGCGTAGGTCTCCTAGCTATGCACTGCGCCGCTCGGGACGGCATGTCCTTTCGAGGGTACCGGCCGGACGTGCGGCAGCGCGGGAGGCTCCCCGGACGACGGACCGGGCACCGCCCCCGCACCGGCGCATGGTCGCCCGGAGCACCGGGGAAGGACCAGGCCCCGATCAGGCGGTGCGGACGGTCTCCCCCCGGTCGACGGCGTCGAGGTCGCCCGTGGAACCCGCCTTCGCCGCCCGACCGCCGAGCAGAAGGGTGTAGGTCCAGTACGCCGCGAGGACGAGGAACCCGACGGTGATCCGCAGCCATGCAGGAAGCGTGCTGGGCGTGATGAAGCCTTCGACGAGGCCGGAGACGAAAAGCACGAGCACCAGTCCGAGGGCCACGGTGATGAGCGACCTGCCCTCCTCGGAGAGTGAGGCCGCACGGGTTCGCCGTCCCGGCGCAACCCATGCCCAGAAAATGCGCAGTCCGGCAGCGGCTGCGATGAAGATGGCGGTCAGCTCCATGAACCCGTGCGGCAGGATGTAGAGGAAGAAGACGTCGAGCCTGTCGTAGGCCGCCATCATCCCGCCCGCCATGCCCACCCCCTGCGCGTTCTGGTAGAGGATGAAGGGGGCCCAGATTCCGGTCACCCCGAACGCCACCGCCTGGAGTGCGATCCATGCGTTATTGGTCCAGACGGCTCCCGCGAAGGAGGCCGCCGGATTCTCGGAGTAGTAGTCGACGAAGTCCTCCTCCACATACTGCCGGAGCTCCTGGTCCGTTCCCATGGCGGCGATGACGCCAGGCGAGTTCGCGACCCATGCGCCGTGCAGCCAGGCGACGCCGACGAACAACACACCGACCACCGCCGTCAGCCAGCGGATGCGGTAGAAGGCGGCGGGCAGGGAAAAAAGGAAGAACCGGGCCAGATCCTCGAGGAAGTTGGAGCGGGCGCCCGTGAAACGCGTCCGTGCCCTCGACAGCCGCATCGACAGCGCACCGGACAGCGCGCTTTCCGGGTCCACGGAGCGGATCATCGACAGGTGCGTGGAAGCGCGCTGGTAGAGCATCAGCAGTTCATCGGACTCGGGACCGGACAACCTGCGCCTGCCCACCAGCGCATCCAGCCGCTGCCAGTCAGGGCGGTGCACTTCAACAAAGGCGTCGACGTCCATGCCAACACCCTATAGTTCTCCCGCCTCATCTCCGGCACACCTCCACTCCCGCTCCACCGGGCTCGCGGCGAAAGCGTTTCGTCCGCTATAGGCTGGGCACGGAACAGCAGGCCGGCACCAGGCGAAGGGGGCTCCCGGTGAGTTCGGTGGTAACGGGCGAGGCGGTCGTCCTCGAACTGCGGCCCGCGGGGTTCGCAGCCCGCGGCCTCGGAACCCTCATCGACTTCGGAGCGCAGCTGCTCGTCGTGTTCGGGCTGGTCCTCCTGCTCGCGGATACTCTTGACGGCGCGTTCGACCCGGCGCTCACCGGCGCGCTGGTCCTCATCCTGGTCGTCCTGGTCTTCCTTGTCCTACCGGTGACCATCGAGACCGTCACGCGCGGCAAATCACTCGGGCGCCTGGTCATGGGACTCCGGATCGTGCGCGACGACGGCGGTGCCATCCGTTTCCGGCACGCCTTCCTGCGCGGGATGGTGGGTGTCCTCGAGATCTATCTCCTGCTCGGGTCGCTCGCCTTCGTGGTGTCCCTGTTCAATGAGCGTTCCAAACGGCTCGGCGACCTCCTCGCGGGAACCTACTCGATGCGTGAACGTGTGGTCGTGAAGCCGCGTGCAGCGGTGGGAATGCCTCCGCGGCTGCAGCAGTGGGCCTCAACGGCCGACATCGGTCGCCTGCCCGATCCACTGGCGCGCCGGGTCTCCCAGTTCCTCGCACAGGCGCCCCGCCTCACGCCGTCCGCCCGCTCCGTGCTTGCGGCGGAGCTCGCATCGGAGACGAGCTTCCTCGTCTCTCCCCCACCACCGCAGGGCACGCACCCCGAGGAGTTCCTGCACGCAGTCATCGCCGCACGGCGCACCCGTGAGTTCCGGGCGATGTCCGGCCAACGGTCCCGCATCAACGCCACCGCCGAGCGGCTCCATCGACTGCCGTTCGGGCAGGACGGCGGGAACTGAAGAGGCACGCAACCCCGGTCGCGTGCCTCTTCCGCCGGACGGAACGTTCCGGGCATTCCTGCTGGATCTATCAGTACCGGTACTGGGTGGACTTGTACGGCCCGGCGATGTCGATATCCAGGTACTCGGCCTGGCCCTTCGACAGTTCGGTGAGCTCGACTCCGAGAGCGTCGAGGTGGAGGCGCGCCACCTTCTCGTCGAGGATCTTGGGCAGGACGTACACCTGATTCGCGTACTCGGGGTTACCCTCGGCGTCCGCCTGCTTCCATTTCGTGAAGAGCTCGATCTGCGCGATGGTCTGGTTAGCGAAGGAGTTGCTCATGACGAAGGAGGGGTGCCCGGTGGCGTTGCCGAGGTTCAGCAGACGCCCCTCGGACAGCATGATGATCGAGTGCCGCGCGGTTCCGGCGGCCTCGTTCTCCGGAAAAACCCACTCGTGGACCTGCGGTTTGATCTCGATCTTCCCGATGCCGGGGATACGCGCCAGCCCTGCGATGTCGATCTCGTTGTCGAAGTGGCCGATGTTTCCGACGATGGCCTGGTGCTTCATCTTCGCCATGTGGTGCGCCATGACCACGTCCTTGTTGCCCGTGGTGGTGATGAAGATGTCGCCCTCCCCCAGCACCGACTCGAGCCTGGCCACCTGATAGCCGTCCATGGCCGCCTGGAGCGCGCAGATCGGATCGATCTCGGTCACGATCACGCGCGCACCCTGCCCGCGCAGCGCCTCGGCGGCACCTTTTCCGACGTCGCCGTATCCGCAGACGACGGCGACCTTGCCGCCGATCAGGACGTCGGTGGCGCGGTTCAGTCCGTCGGGCAGCGAATGCCGGATGCCGTACTTGTTGTCGAACTTGGACTTCGTCACGGAGTCGTTCACATTGATGGCGGGGAAGAGCAGCTTGCCCTTCGCTGCGAGCTGGTAGAGACGCAGGACCCCCGTGGTGGTCTCCTCGGTGACACCCCGGACGCCGGCGGCAATGGCGGTCCACTTCTGCGGTTCGGACCCGAGGGTGCCGCGCAGGGTGTCGAGGAACACCGTGTACTCGTGCGAGTAGTCGGCGTCGCCCTCCTGCGGATTCGCCGGCACAGCACCCACCGCCTCGAACTCCGCCCCTTTGTGGACGAGCATCGTGGCATCGCCGCCGTCGTCGAGGATCATGTTCGGTCCCCGGCCGTCAGCCTGGCCCGGCCAGGTGAGGATCTGGGTGGCGGTCCACCAGTACTCCTCGAGGGTCTCGTTCTTCCACGCGAACACCGGAACACCTGCAGGCTCCTCGATGGTGCCGGAACCGACCACGACGGCGGCAGCGGCCTCGTCCTGGGTGGAGAAGATGTTGCAGGACGCCCACCGGACCTCGGCGCCCAGCGCGGTCAACGTCTCGATGAGGACTGCTGTCTGCACCGTCATGTGAAGGGATCCCGCGATGCGGGCACCGGCGAGGGGCTGGGAGTCGCCGAACTCACGCCGGAGCGCCATGAGACCCGGCATTTCGTGCTCCGCGAGGCGGATCTGGTGGCGGCCGGCTACGGCCAGTGAGAGGTCTGCAACCTTGAAGTCGAATGTCATGGGGTTCCTAGGGTCGGGCCGGGTTCTCGAGTAGTTCGGGGCGAAGAAGCACGGGGATGCCTTCCTCGAGCCGGTATTCCAGTAGGACGCCGTCCGGGCCCGGCGCTGTCGAGATCAGGCGGCCGCCGTCTTCGACCAGCACCGATCCCGTGACCGGGCAGCGGAGGACATCGAGCAGTTGCTGGGGCAGGTTCGCCATTGCTGAAACTTTCCGGGGAGGACAGACGGTACGGAGATTCCCCTCAAGGGTACCGTCGACGGCCGTCCCCGGCCGAACCAGGAGTACGGACGCGCCTAGTATTCCCGGAGGATCCGGAGGTGGCCCCGGCGCGGTCCGCCGCCGTCGGGGGGTGGCTCGATGGGTAGCTTCGTTCCCCGGTGGACGGCAGCCGCAGGTTGGGCGGAGCGGTCGACCGCCGCCTCCCGGACGGCGTCGGCGAGCGCCAGGAGGTCATCGGAATTGTGTTCCGGCGGTGCGGTCGGCAGAGTCAGGCGCACCACCTCCCAGCCCCGGGGGACGGTGAGCCTCTCGGCATGGAGTGCGCAGAGATCATAGGTGTGGGGCTCCGCGTAGGTGGCCAGGGGCCCGAGGACCGCCGTCGAATCGGCGTAGACATAGGTAAGCGTGGCCACTGCCGAACGCTGGCAGGCTGAACGCGAACATGAACGGATGAATCCCACGAGGAGAAAGCCTACCGTCCTCCGGCGGCCCGGCGGCATTTCGACAGGCCCCTGGCCTCCGCCGATCGCAGGGCCGCCTGCCGGCCGCCCTGCGGCACACCGGCTCGACCGGTCGCCCGACCGCAGGAAGCGCCGGTGCAGCACCGCTCATCCGCTTCGGGAGATTCGCACGGCGCGGATGCGTCGGCGGGGCAATGGGCTTAGAGTCTTTATATGCGGGAAGCTTCAACATTTTCGGTGAACCTGACCGAAGCAAAGGGTCCCGGCCCCCTGGCCGGACGGTCGTTCTTCGAGCGTCGCAGGAACCGCCGTGGGCGTGGAATGCGGGGGGAGCTGATCGGTTCGCACCTGCCCGGCTTCCGCACCCGTTCGGAGCAGTTCGACGAGTGGGTGATGGAATCAGCCCAGCGCCTCGAGCGGCTGTGGGGCGAGCGCATCCAGGATCTGCAGATCGTGGTCCAGGAGATCCCCGACGGCCTCGAGGATAGGACTCCCGGAAGCCTGCGCGGTCTCCTCGGGGCAGCCACCCCGGCCACACCCGGACGTCCAGCAGTGATCACGGTCTTCCGCCATCCCATCGAGATGGCGGCCAAGGGGATCCTCCCGGTCAACGAACTCGTGCACGATGTCGTGATCGAGCAGACGGCGGAACTGATGGGCATGGCACCGGAAGCCGTGGATCCTGCCTACGGGCGCTCACAGGCCTGACCGCAGAGCCCCTCCTAATACCTCAGCTCCACCGGGATACTTTTCTTGCCGTTCGGAGCTTCGGGGATGGCGCTCACCGAGACACCGGCGGTGTTCCCACCCAGGGTTGCGACCTGCGCTCCGAACACGGAGCCTCCTGTGGCTCCGACGATCACCGCCACCGCGTCGGGTCCGAAGGAGGACGCCGGCACCGTCACCGACGTCGTCCCCGCAAGGCCCACCACCCGCGGATCACCGAGGACACCATCGGCACCCACCGGAGTGAGTGACACCTCTGCACCGTCTTCGGGCGCCCCGAACACGAGCTGGACATCGACGCCGTCGGCGAGGACCACCGCGTGCTCGCTCCCCAACCGCTCGGCTGCCGGCGCGCTGCCGAAGTCCACCGGAGCACCCGCCGTGACGCCCCGGCTGACGCGGACGGCCGCTGCCACAGGAACATCCGCGGCGATGGACACGGTGTAGGTGCCCTCCGCCAGGTCTTCCAGCGCAACGGTGCTGACGCTACCCGCTGCCGCCGTCGTCGTTCCCCCCTCCGGCAAGGGAACCTCTCCGTCGGCGCCGAAGATCCGGATGTCGAGTACTGCGTCAGTACTGCCCGGGACCAGGACCTGCAGGGCCGGGGAGGCAGCAGCGTACCCCTCCTGCCCGCGGATGGTGCGGGCAGTGTCGGCATTCTGGAGAACGACGCCGGGGATCACCTGCTCCAGTGCCGCCGGAGCGGACGGTGCGAGCAACTCGATACCGCCCGGCGTGAGGCCGCGGAGGACGCTCTGCTGGATCACCGCGGACACACGCCCGCCGTCGCTGCGGACGCGGACGGCAAGGTGCTCCTGGCTTCCGGCAAGACCTGCGAGGACCACTTCCCGCGACTCCCCCGGCGGCACCAGGTGGCCGCCCGTTCCGGCGGCCTCGACCGGGCCGTCGGCGCCGAAAAACTCGAGGTCGACGGCCGCCGGAATGTCGGTGGGGTTCGTGAGCACCAGGACTGAGGAATCGCCCACCTCGGTGGCACCGCCGAGGAGCACCATATCGTTGGACGGCGCCTGGCAGCTGGACGCGGCAAGGCCGCGGAGGTCGCCGTCGTCGGCGGTGTAGGTGAGCGTGGCCCCGGCAACCGGCGCGTTTCCCCCCATCGGATCGGACCGGAAGAGGGACGGCGCATCGACGGCACTGCCGCGGGCCACTGCCGCCGTCCTGTCCGTACCGACATCCCCACTGGAGCTGCCAGATGGGTTTCCCGATCCGAGAACTGCGGTTCCGGATCGTTCGGAGGACACTGACAAAGGCGATCCGGGACCGAGCGGAACCAGGGCGGCGGCAGGAAGCGTGCCGCCGCGGTCGCTGAGCACTATGGCAGTGGCAAGCGTCTTCGCCGTCGAGGACACCGGACTGATCAAGGGATCCCCGCCGGGAGAATCTCCGCTGTCGCCGGGAAGCCGGGGCGGGCCCGGGCACACGGCCGTGTGGGTCCCGGCCGGGACCTCGGCTCGGGGAATCGGTACGCTCGGCGGCGCCGCACCGGATCCTCCTGCCGCGCTCACCCCTACCAGCGCCGCCGTCGCACCGAGGAGAAGAACGCCCGCCGCACCCGGCCGCCAGTTCCCCCGGCGTTGCTTTCCTGCGGCACCCTGATTTCCTGCCGCGCCCTGTTTACCTGCCGCGCCCTGCGTGGCTGCAGCGCTCATGATGAAGCCCCGGCAGCGGCCATGCCCGGCTCCCTTTCAGTGGGGTGGGAGCTGCCTGGACCCACCGGGCCGTGGCCAGTCGCCGGTTCCCGCCCGCTGGCAGCAGTCGGGCCCCGGCCGGCCGGCCGGACCCGCACGGCCCTGGGCCGTGATGGGACGGGTACCGCAAGCAGGATGCTTGCGCCGAACACGACCATTTGAACCGCTTCGGTCCAGGGCTGCCACGCACTGACATAGTCGACCGTCAGGTGTCCACCCCGGGGCGGCAGCACGAAGGTTTGTGCCCACCCTTCCGAAGCGCTTTCGAGCGGACGCCCGTCGAGCGCGGCCTGCCACCCGGTATCCGCCCGCTCGGCGAGGACGAGGGTACGTCCCTCGCCTCCGTCCCGCACTCCCGTTGCCACCCTGATGGTCCCTGACGGGACGAGGGCTTCGGTTCGACCCTCGGCGTCGACGATTCGGGCCCGGGCTGTCTGCCCGCCGGAGTCCTCCGTTCCGTTCGGCAGTATCGACGGCGTCACACGCCACAACCAGCCCGACGGCGTCTTGCCGACGGCGGTCAGGCCCGGCGCGGCGTCGAGCTGTTCCGCCAGTAGTTCGGCGGCGGTGTCGGACTGCTGCAGGACGACATGTCCGACGCCGAACCGGCGCAGCTCCGCACGCGGGTCAGCTCCGGTGCCGCCCACCAGCATGGCGACGGCGCCGCGGAGGGCGTCATCGGCGGCGTCATCGGGGCGGAACTGCGGAGCGGCTCCATCCCCGGACAATCCTGCAGGTGAGTTCAGCGGGGACATCGTGTCGAGGGTGGTGCCTCCGCCACGCATGAGCATTGCCGCGACACCCTCACCATTACTCCCGTCGATGGTCAGGACCAGGGTCCTGGTGCGGTCCGGTCCGGTTCCACGGTCGGCCGCCGTGGCGGGCAGGATGCGCTCGGCGACCGGGTGCACCAGGACGGCCGTGCCGAAGTCCGTACTTTCCCCCGGGCTGTCGCCGCTCGCCTCGTCCGCCCTGGCCGCCGTGTCCGAGCTGGTCGCACTGTCCGGTGCGTCGGAAGGGGTGAGCGCCACCGCTGCTGTGCCGGCGACCTGCGCCGACTGCGGGAGGATCCACAGGCCGAGGCTCGTGAGGGGACCTGCCGCCAGCACCACCGATACTGCAAGGACGAGGGCGCGGACTGCGGGAGCCGGTGTGCCGGATGACCGGTCGGCGTCCCGGCGGGCCAGGAGACCATCCGCTCCCACCAGGGCAGCAGCCAGGAGGAAGAGGGCGATGCCCGATACCAGCGGTCCGGAAAAGGGCGGAATCAGCGCGGTTCCGCCCGCCGTCCCGGGGAAGGAAAGGTACACCGCACTGACGATGAGGCACAGCAGCGCCAGAGCCCAGGCGGCGTAGGCGCCCGGCCTGCCGCGAACGGAGCCGAAGAGGGCGAATACGGCAAGGACCACCGGTGGCGCACCGATGACGAGCACGGGGACCAGCGCCCAGAAACCTGGCCCCAGGAACTCCAGGGCCTCCGGCTGCACCAGCGGGTCGAAGGCCACCGGAAACCCGAGAAGCTGTTGCCAGAGCTCGGCAGCCGTGAACGGCAGCGGGATCCCCGGTTCCGCCACGGCATCCCGAAGAGTGCCTGAAGCCGACGCCGCGAAGGGAACGAACAGCGCCAGGGACGGAAGGACACTCCACCACAGGATTCTCGCGCGCCGGCGCAGGATCAGCTGAGCACCGATCACCCCCAGAAGGGCCACCACGAGCAATGACGGCGCTGCCGCGGTGACTGCGGCCAGCAACAATCCTGCCGCGCCGGTGGCCGTCCAGCTGGGGACCCCGGACGTTCCCGGCGTGGGCGTTGCTCCGGCCTGTGTGAAAGGCCGGGAGCCCACTCCGACGGCGCGGACCATGGCAGTCAGTACCAGCGGCAGGAGGACATGGGCAACCAGTGCGCCGAGCCGTCCGCTGCCGATCGCCACCTGCAGCGCGGGCACGGCACCCCAGGAGAGCGCTGCCCACATCCGTAGCCCGCGGTGGCGCGTAAGTGCTCCAGCGCCGAACCAGGCGGCCAGGCCGGCAAGAGGCATGGCAAGTAGGACCAGCCCCGCGACGGCCGCGTTGCCGTTCCCGAAACCGAGGATCGAGAGCAGCCACAGGACATAGGAGAAGGGGGTGCCGTGCCCGGCGAACCCTGCTCCCAGCGGAACCCACCAGGTGGAAGCGCTGTCCCACAGTTCGGCAGGGGACTGCGGAAGGGGAAGGAGCGCTCCACCGGAAAGGCCCGGCGCCCCGATCAGTCCGGAGAGGCCCACCAGGGAGGCGGCCAACAGCACGCCGAAGGAGGCTCCGGCGCCCAGCCCTCCCCAGGGGCGGCGTGAACCGCCGGGTGCGGAGAAGTCATGGCTGTCGCGTGAGGAAATGCCTGGCTGGTCTGCGGCGTTGCCCGGCAGCGCCCTGGCCGCCGGGAAGGCTTCGAGGACGGACCGTCGGTGGGACCGGACCTCGCGCCGCGGCGTACGAAGCGCATGCACGACGCGGCGGGGCGCGGTCTTCGTCCGTGCGATGGAGCGCCGGCCACGGAAAAGGTCCAGGGGTTTGCAGACACCGGCGCAACTCGCAAGGAGCTGCCCCGCCCCGTGGCCCGGATCCTTCGTCACCAGGCCGACCAGCAGCCGGGCGACGCCGCCGATCACGGCACCCGCAGCGAGGAACGGCACTGTCCACAGGACGGAGTGCTTCAGCCGGAGGTAGACCTCCGCGCGGCGTCCGGCGCGGAGCGTCGCGGCGGCATCGGACCGGCATCCGGAATGGCGTACGACGGCTGCCGGAACCACCACCACACGGTGGCCCGCGCGTCGGTTCCGCCAGCAGAAGTCGACGTCGTCGCCCACATCCGGCAGTGCGGGATCGAACCCGCCCAGCTCGTCCCACGCGCTTCGCAGGACCAGCATGCCGGAGGAGCTGACGGCGAACACGTCACTGCGGCCGTCATGCTGTCCCTGGTCGAGCTCATCTCCGTCGATCAGCGTGAGCCGCTCGGCCCACCGGCTGACGGACAGTCCGACGTCCTCGAGCTTCCTCGGGTCGTCCCAGCCGACTTGCTTCGCACCGGCCACGGTGACGGACGGCGCGCGTTCCACGGCGGAGAGCAGCTCCTCGAGGGCGGTCGGTTCCGGGGCCGAGTCGTCATGGAGGAGCCACAGCCAGTCCTGGATCTCAGTCCCCTCCCGCGCGTTGTCCCGCTCGGGGATCTGTCGGATGCCCGCCTGGACGGCGGCACCGAACCCTGATGCCGCGGACTCGACGAGAAGGCTGTCGCCGGGCAGGTGCAGGCGGAGCGTCGACGCCGACTTGTCAGTCGAACCAGCGTCGACGCCCACCTGGAAGTCAGCCGGACGGGTCTGGTGCTTCAGGGCCTTCAGGGTTACGGGAAGGAATCGGGATCCGTGGGAGGCTACGACGACGGCGGTGACACGGCGGTCGAGCAGGATCAGACTGCTCGCTTTCGCAGGCGGCGGCGCTCGCGCTCCGAAAGGCCACCCCAGATGCCGAACCGCTCATCATTTTCCAGGGCGTACTCGAGGCACTCCGATTTCACCATGCAGGAACCGCACACCTTCTTGGCGTCGCGGGTCGAGCCGCCCTTCTCGGGGAAGAAGGCTTCAGGATCGGTCTGGGCGCACAGGGCGTCCGACTGCCAGCCGAGCTCCCCCTCATCGAGGAAGTCCCCCGGGCGGGACGGGGAGACGGTCCAGCCGGTGTGCGAGGGCTCGGAGAAGGCCGGTGCCGCGCGTAGCTTGGCATCGTCGGCCACGCGGGGCAGCACGAGGAGGCTGCTCGGCCCCTCGGCTACTGCGGGCAGGGCGACGCCGGGCAACGCCGCGAGGGCCTCGTGCGCCGTGAGGAAAGCGGTAGCCTGGTTCTCGAGCGCGAAGCGCGAGTCCTCTCGGTAGCGTCCGCCCGCATCAGGGTCAGCTGGGTCCAGGAACCAGTCGTCGGGGACTCCCCGCGATCCGTAGCGGGCTGATGCCTGCGCTGCGATGTCTGGTCTTTCCTGGATACGCTCTGCGTGCCCCATACTGTGCCTTCCCGGTGTTGCCGTTCCAGCATCAACCAAGGAGACCGTCGCGCCCAGCTGCTGGAACAAATCCGATGTCTAATTACAAGCGTGTAATACGTACTGAGTCAAACCGCTGGGGGATCCTATAGAGTCGGTTCGGCGGTTTGGCGTGCGCCACGCCGGGAACGAATGAAGAAGTACCGGCGCGTCGATTGTTATTTGATCAACTATCACTTCAGTAACATTCATACCACCACAACCTCGGCGGAGACACAATGCCCCAGCACACGAATCCGACCGAACAACTCGCCTTCCTGCGGACGGTGGCTTCATCGTCACCCCGGCTGGTGTGGTACGGGACGGACGGCAGGGTGGAACTCTCGGGACGGGTTTTCGACAACTGGGTGGCAAAAACCGCGAACCTCCTCGTCGACGAGCTCGACGCCGTTCCGGGCACGCGCGTGGCGATGCACCTTCCCACCCACTGGAAGGCAGTGGTGTGGGCTTACGCCACCTGGCAGGCCGGTGGCGTGCTCGTCCTGCCCAGTAGTCCGGATGGCGCTGACGGCACCAGCGATGGCGACGGCGACATCCTGGTGACCTCCTCCGCCCGAGCCCCGCTCGAGGCACCGCGGATGCTGGTTCCCGTGGCGCTGGGCGCCCTGGCACTCCGCTGGCCGGGCGAACTCCCGCTCGGCGCCGTCGACTACGCCGCTGAGGTGCGCTCGCACGGCGACGTCTTCCCGGAGGAGGCGCCGCCGCGACCGGGAACCGTGCTGGTGGAGGCGGGCAACCAGGGAGACGGCGGCACCGCAGGGGCCCCCGGTCCCCGCAGGCTCTCCTTCGCCAACCTTTCCGGCGGATCGGATGAAGCTGTGCCGCCGTCTACGGTGGCACTCCTCGAACCCGGGTGCACGGTGCTCCGGGCACTGGAGGCAGCGGCGTCGGTGTGGGGCACCGGGGGGACGTTGATCCTGGTGGACCGGGACGTCCGGGTGACCGACCAGCTCCTGGCAGGCGAACGGGTTACTGCCCGGCTTGCCGCCCGGTAGCGCTTTTTTCCTGGCTTTGGGCACGCACCTCGGCAGGCCCCTCTTCAGTAGCTCCGTCGCCTTTCCGGGCCGTTCCGGGGGCGCTGTCAGTAGCTTTACCGGCCACCTTCCGGGATGCTTTCGGGATTGATCCGGAATGAGGGTGGAGGATCTCGTGGTCGTGGCTGAATTCGGGCTCTTCGTCCAGTTCGGAATTGAAGACCCAGAAGCGGTAGGCGATGAAGCGCACGAACGTGGCGAGTACCGTACCGATGATGCCTGCGACGAACAGATACGTGGTGTCGGTGACCCCGAACGGGTAGTGGACGATCCAGACGCAGCCGGCCGCGATCCCCATGCCGATCACGTTGATGAAGATGAACATGAGCAGTTCCCGGGCTGCATTCGGCTGGCGGCGGTGCCGGAAGGTCCAGTAGCGGTTCGCCACCCACGCGAAGACCGTTGCCACGGATGCGGAGACGAACCGGGCCTTGACCACGCTGTCGTCCATGGGCCCGTTGATGAGGTACCAATACAGGCCGTTGTCTATGATGAACGCCACGCCGCCCACCGCCCCGAACTTGGCGACTTCACGCCAGAAAAGCGAGGCGAGGCCCCTGATACGCTCTGCTATTGCCGTCAACACAACCTCCGCGGTCGAATCCGAGTTACCTTTCACCGCAGTGCTGATGCCGCGGATTCCCGGCAAACACCCTGTCGACGCAGGGGTGCCCTTCATCCGCCTGCCCAGTGCCTGGCGTCCAGCTCCCCATTTTAGGGGGCCGGGCCCGCCGTTGCCTACGGAATAGCCCGCAGCTGCCGGGCCGGTCCCAGTGCTCCCGTTCGGGTAGGTACCCTGAGTAGGTGACTTTTCCCGTAATCGGTGTGGTTGGCGGTGGCCAGCTGGCCCGGATGATGGCAGCCCCCGCGGCGCAGCTCGGCTTCGTGCTGCACGTCTTCGCCGAGGGCCCGAATGTTTCAGCGGCGCAGGTAGCAGCCCACGTGACGGTGGGCGACTACCGCGACGCCGACGCCCTGCGCGCCTTCGCACGCGGCGTGGATGTCCTCACGTTCGACCATGAGCACGTTCCCGGCCCGCTCCTGCGGGAACTGGCCTCCGAGGGAATCAATATCCAGCCGCCGCCCGCGGCGCTCGCCCACGCACAGGACAAGCTACTGATGCGCGAGGCCGTCGAACGGCTCGGCTTCCCCAACCCGCGGTGGGCGCGGGCTTCCGTTCCCGCCGAACTCGAGGCGTTCGGTGACACCCATGGGTGGCCCGTGGTGTTGAAGACCCCGCGCGGTGGTTACGACGGCAAGGGCGTGATGGTGCTCAGGTCCGCCGCGGAACTTCCGAAGGCGAGTACCTGGTTCACAGGGGAGGATCTGCTCGTGGAGGAACACGTCCCCTTCACCCGTGAGCTGGCAGTACTCGTGGCACGTACACCCTCCGGCGAAGCAGCGGCGTGGCCCGTCATGGAGTCGGTACAGGTCGACAGCGTCTGCGACGAGGTGATCGCACCCGCGCAGGGCCTGGCCGAACCGGTGGCGCGGGCAGCTGTCGAGGCGGCACTCCGGATCGCCGAGGCACTGGAGGTTACTGGAGTGATGGCCGTCGAACTCTTCGAAACGCCGTCCTCCGATGCGGGCTTCCTGGTCAATGAGCTCGCCATGAGGCCGCACAACTCCGGACACTGGACCATGGACGGCTCGGTCACGGGCCAGTTCGAGCAGCACCTGCGCGCCGTGCTGGATCTCCCCCTCGGTGACACGAGCCTTACTGCTGATGTAGCTGTCATGAGGAACTACCTGGGCGGCTCCAACACCGACACCTACGCCGCCTACCGATCGGCCCTGTCCTCGGACCCGTCGGCCAAGGTGCATTTCTACGGCAAGGACATCCGCCCCGGCCGGAAGATCGGACACGTGAACGTGGTCGGTGCCACCGGCGAAACGGTGGAACAAGTCCGGGCACGGGCGGGGCTCACCGCCGCGATCCTCCGGGACGGCACGGCTTCCGGGAAGGACCCCTCATGAAGAACCCAGCAGTCGGCCTCGTCATGGGCTCCGATTCCGACTGGCCCGTGATGGAGGGCGCGGCCGACGCGCTCGAAGAATTTGGCATCAGCTACGAGGCCGACGTCGTCTCTGCCCACCGGATGCCCGTCGAAATGGTGCGCTACGGGCAGGACGCTCACCAGCGCGGCCTGCGGGTGATCATCGCCGGCGCCGGAGGTGCCGCGCACCTTCCCGGGATGCTCGCGGCGCTCACACCCCTGCCGGTGATCGGAGTGCCGGTGCCCCTCAAGTACCTCGATGGAATGGATTCCCTGTTGTCGATCGTCCAGATGCCGGCCGGCGTCCCTGTTGCCACGGTCTCGATCGGCGGCGCCCGCAACGCGGGGCTGCTGGCGGTGCGCATCCTCGCTGCCGGGAACGGGTCCGAAGCGGAGCGCCTGCGGATGCAACTGGTCGAGTTCTCTGCGTCCCTGAAGCAGACCGCCCTCGACAAGGGAGCCGCGCTTCGAAGCCGGCTTCCGGACCATCCGACGGAGGGCCGATGATGATTACCGAGGCGAGGGCGGACCAGGGAGCGTCAGGGTCCACGCCCGTGCAGTTGACCGATCCGGTGCGCTACCCCCAGGCGGCCGCACCGGCGGTCCGAACGAAACGTGCCTTCGTCCTCCTCGGCCTCACCCTCGTCGTGCCGGGGGCAGCGCAGGTCGTGGCGGGCAACCGGAGGCTCGGACGCCGGGCCCTGCGCGTCACCCTCACCATCTGGGCGCTGGCGGTTGCCGCCGTCGTGCTTGCGCTCACCAACCCGCAACTGGTCGTCACGCTGGTGACGCACCGCTGGTGGTCGCTGGTGCTGATCACCGTGCTGCTGGGGCTCGCCGTGGGCTGGGCCCTCCTGTTCCTCAATACCCTGCGTATCATCCGCCCTCCGCTGCTCGAGCGCCGGGTGCGGGCAGCGGTCGCCGCCACGCTCGCCCTCCTGATGGTGCTCACGAGTGGTTCGCTGACCTATGGCGCCTACCTGCTCGGTGTCGGGCGCTCCACGGTAGGATCCATCTTCCAGGGCGGGCCGGCCTTCGATCCGGTGGAGGGCCGGTACAACTTCCTGCTGATGGGCGGCGACGCCGGCGAGGACCGGACGGGCCGGCGACCCGACAGCATCTCGGTGGTCAGCGTGGATGCCTCGACGGGCGCCACCGTGACCTTCAGCATTCCCCGCAATTTCCAGAACGCCCCCTTCCCCGAGGATTCTCCGTTGGCCGAGGTCTATCCGGACGGCTACAACTGCGGCGACGAATGCATCATCAACAGCCTCTACACCACGGTGACCCAGAACTATGCGGACCTCTATCCCGACAGCGAGGACCCGGGCGCCGAGGCGATGATGGATGCCGCAAGCGGCATCCTCGGCATCGAGGTGCAGGCCTATGTCATGGTCGACATGACCGGTTTCGAGCAGCTGGTGGACGCCATGGGCGGCATCCGGATCGACGCAGGAGGATGGGTGCCCATAACGGCCGCCGAAATTCCCGGCACCGACCCGATCCGCCACTATCCGCCGGACGGCTGGATTCCGCCGGGTGTACAGACCCTCAACGGCTATCAGGCGCTCTGGTACGCCCGATCGCGCGAGTTCGTGACCGATTACGACCGCATCGCCCGCCAGCAGTGCGTCCAGCAGGCAATGATCGCGCAGCTCGATCCTGCCACCCTGCTCACGCACTTCCAGGAGATCGCCGCCGCCGGCACGCAGATCGTCGAGACGGACATCCCGCAGGACCAGCTGGGCAGTTTCGTCAACCTGGCGCTGAAGGCCAAGGACCAGGAGGTCCGGCGGTTGACCATCGGGCCGCCGGACTTCGGGACACCGGAGGACAACTTCCCGACCTACCCGGACTTCGACCTGATCCACCAGCGGGTCCAGGACATGCTGGCCCAGGGCAGCGAGGATCCCCCTGCAGCGGACGACGGCGCCCCGTCGGACGCCGGCATCCTCGAGCTGGAGCGGGCGGCACTGGTGTCGGTGCTTCCCTCGCAGACGACCGACAGTGGAATCACCGAGGAATACCTCCAGGAGCTCGCGATCATCCAGGATGACGCTACGCTCATTGAGTTGCTCGCCAACAACGGGGAGTGCTCCCCGGCCTGACCACTTGGTCCGACCATCCGGCCCCACCGAAGGAACAGCATCTATGTACCTGTTGGACAACCCGCTGCGCCCCTACGCCTGGGGGTCGGTGACCGCGATAGCCGACCTTCTCGGGCGGGAGCCGTCAGGAAGTCCGGAGGCGGAGCTGTGGATCGGTGCACACCCCGCATCACCCTCGGTGGCGATGCTCCCCGACGGGACGCGCACCCCGCTGGACCAGCTGATCGCAGCGGATTCCCGGGCAGCTCTCGGCGGCGCCGGGAGCCGCTCCGGTGACCGGTTGCCCTTCCTCCTGAAGGTGCTCGCCGCGGAGTCAGCGCTGTCGCTGCAGGTTCATCCGAGCCTGGAACAGGCTGCAGCGGGCTACGACGCCGAAGAGGCCGCCGGTGTACCGGTCGACGCCGCGCACCGGAACTACAAGGACCGCAGCCATAAGCCGGAGATGCTTTTCGCGCTGACACGCTTCGACGCGCTCTGCGGGTTCCGGCCCCTCGAGGAATCCGCTGCGGTCTTCGGGTTCCTCGCGGGTCTCTGCGAACCAGGGTCCGAGGAAGCCGGGCTGCTCGGTACCGTTGCCACCGACCTCGGGTCCGGTGCTCCGGCCGCGCTCCGCAACGCTTTCGAAGCGCTGCTGTCGGCGGGCGTCGGCATCGTCGCCGCAGTCGAGGCGGCCGTTGCATTCCCGCGGGAAATCGAACCGATCGACAGGGATTTCGCCGGGTATTTCACCGATGCCGCAGCCACGGTGGCCGAACTGGGATCCCAGTACCCCGGCGACGCCGGCGTGCTGGTGGCCCTGCTCCTCAACCGCGTGTCGCTCCAGCCCGGCGACGTCATCCACCTTCCCGCGGGACACATCCACGCTTACCTCAGCGGCCTCGCGATCGAGGTGATGGCCTCCTCGGACAACGTGCTCCGCGGCGGCCTGACAAGCAAGCACGTGGACGTCCCGGAACTGCTGCGGACCGTTATCTTCGAACCACTAGCGTTGCCCTCGGTTCCGGCCGCCACGAACCTCCTCGACCAGGAGCTGTACCTTCCCCCCTACGAGGAATTCCAGCTCCAGCGGATCGTCGTCCACCACGGCGGCGACCCCGTGCCGCTTGCCCAGAACGGTCCCGCGGTGGTCCTCGTGGTCTCGGGGAGCGTCAGGCTTGATTCGCCGAAGTCGGACCTCTCCCTGGAGCGCGGACAGTCCGGCTTCCTTCCCGATATCGAGCAGCCGGTCCTGGTCCACCCCGTGCAGGGCGCCGGCTCCCCCGCGGTCCTGTTCGCGGTAACCTGCGGGACGCCTTCCGGCACCGAAGGTGTCCGCCGGTGAGCGCGGAACGACTGAAGGAACCCTCGATCCTCCAGTCCCCCGCGTGGGCGGACTTCCAGCGCGCCCTGGGCAAGAGAGTCTTCACCGGCAGCGGCGACGGATTCTCGTTCCTGGCGATCAAGGAGAAGACTCCGCTCGGCAGTTTCCTCTACGTGCCGTTCGGACCAGCAGCCGCGGACACAGCGGGGTTGCGCCGCTCACTCGACGCCCTAGCCGCCCTGGCCGCTACTGAGCACGCCCACTATGTCCGGGTAGAACCGGTCAATACCGATCTCGGGCCGCACCCAGACTCGGCCCTGGAGGGGCTCGGACTCGTCAAGGCTCCCGCCGACGTGCAGCCGAAGCTGACCTGGCTGGTGGACCTCAGCCAGGATGAGAAGGCGGTCCTCGGCGGAATGCGCAGCACCAGCCGGGGGCTCTACCGCAACATCGGGAAAAAAGGTGTCACCTTCGACATCTCCACGGATCCGGCAGAGATTTCGGTACTGCTCGCGTTCCTTCACACGGTGTCCGAGCGTGCGGCGTTCCGCGCCCAGTCCGACGACTACCTGGCACGCGCAGCACAGACCCTCATGCCCGCGGGCAGCGCGAAGCTGTTCATCGCACGGCTGGACGGGGAACCGATTGCTGCGGCGCTCTCCTACGACACCGACACCACCAGGGTCTATGCCCACGCGGCAGCCGACGCGGCCCATCGCAGCCTCAACGCGGGAATACCGCTCGTGGTGACCATGATGATGGACGCCAAGGCCACCGGCAGAACCCGATTCGACCTGTGGGGTGTCTCCGCCGACGACCAGCCCGAACATCCGTGGGCCGGTTTCTCTCGCTTCAAACGCTCCTTCGGCGGATACGAAGTAGAGTACCCGGGCTCCTGGGACCTGCCGGTCAACGCGCTCATGTACCGCGCGTACTCGATGGCCCGCGGCCTGCGGGAGGCGGTGGTCCCGGCCGTCCGCTACGCGCGGGCCACGGCCGCCACCGCAGCGCGCATCATCACCCGACGCCCGCGCTGAACACGCGACCCGATCCGGCGGTGCCGGGTCGCGACGTGTGCCGTGCTCCGCTGCTGCCGGGTCGCGACGTGTGCCGTGCTCCGCTGCGGCCGGGTCACGATGTGTGCGGTATGCAGCTGCCGGCGGGTCACGACGTGTGCGGTATGCAGCTGCCGCGGGGCCGGCCGAACGAACGGCCGGCCGAACGTGCGGTCCGTGGATCACCGCAGGCGCGCGTAGGTCTCCCACTTGTGGGCCTGGTGCTCGCCGTCCACCACGCGAATGGTTCCCGACTTGGAGCGCATCACGATGGACTGCGTGAGGACCTTGTCCTTGCTGTAGCGCACCCCGCGGAGAAGGTCGCCGTCGGTGATTCCCGTCGCGGCGAAGTAGCAGTTGTCACTCGTGACGAGGTCGTTGGTGGAGAGCACGCGGTCCAGGTCGTGGCCGGCGTCGAGCGCTTTCTGCTTCTCGTCATCGCTCGTGGGCCACAGCCGGCCCTGGATCACTCCGCCGAGGGATTTGATCGCACAGGCGGCAACGATGCCCTCGGGTGTTCCGCCGATACCCATGAGCGCATCGACGTCGGTGCCCTCACGGGCCGCGGCGATGGCGCCGGCGACATCGCCGTCCATGATGAATTTGGTGCGTGCACCGGCCGCGCGGATCTCGTCGACCAGCGGCTTGTGGCGGTCGCGGTCGAGGATCATCACATTGAGCTGGCTGACCTTGCGGTTCTTCGCCTTCGCAATGAGGTGCAGGTTCTGCTTGACGGGCAGGCGGAGGTCCACCATGTCGGCTGCTTCAGGGCCGGTGACGAGCTTCTCCATGTAGAACACCGCTGACGGGTCGAACATGGTACCGCGCTCGGCGACCGCCAGGACGGCGAGCGCGTTGTTGATGCCCAGGGCGGTCAGGCGTGTTCCGTCGATCGGATCGACGGCGACGTCGCACTCCGGGCCGCTTCCGTCGCCGACCCGTTCACCGTTGAACAGCATGGGCGCTTCATCCTTCTCGCCTTCGCCGATCACCACGATTCCGTTGAAGTGGACGGTGGAGAGCAGCGACCGCATGGCGTCGACCGCGGCGCCGTCGGCCAGGTTCTTGTCCCCGAAGCCCACCCAGTGGCCACCCGCGATGGCCGCGGCCTCCGTCACCCGGACCAGTTCGAGTGCCAGGTTGCGGTCCGGCTCGTCATCTCCCACGGCAAGGGCTGGCGAAAGTGTTGAATACCGGGCGTTCTCGGGGTTTTGGGACACGTCAATCCTCATCGTCGAAGTTCGTGGTGGTGCTTGGCGGGGAGCCGAAGCAGGGTCCCCGCACCCTATTCTAGTGCTGGCGTACTCCTCCGACCTCCGTGCCGTTGGACACACTTCCCGGCCGGCGGGCTTTGTCCGTTAGGCCGCCCGCCCGCCGTAGGGGAAAATGGAGGCGTGGATGATCAGGAGCGGGCACGGGGCGGCCAGGACCGGGACAGCAGAACCGGCAGCGACGACGAAGCAGTTTCCGGGGACGGTGCAACCTCCCCGAGCGGCGAGCCGGCCGTCCGGCCGGTGCTCACACCGGCGCAGGCGAAGCGGGCCAATTCCACGGTGATCGGCATGCTCATCGCCATCGGGGTGACTCTGGCCGTCGTTCTTCCCGTCTACTTCCTCAACCCCACCTACACCGCCGAAACCTACCAGCGGGACGTCAACGTGGAGATGGTGGCCCGGCAGTCAGCGGGCGACGCCGGCTATCTTCCGGCCGCGCCCGAGCTTCCCGAGGGATGGACCTCCAACTTCGCCCGCTGGACCGGCGGAGCCGGCGACGGCGTCAACTACTGGGAAGTCGGCTACCTGAGCGCGAACCGGGGTTTCATCCAGCTGACCCAGACCGACCAGGCCAACCCCACGTGGATATCCCAACGGCTCGACAAGGCGCAGGTGTCGGGAACGCGGGTCATCAACGGGGTGGAGTGGGAGCTGCTGGACAGTCCGGACGGGGACACGGCGCTCACCACCGAATTCCAGGGGAAGACCATCATCCTGGACGGGGAAGCCGAGCTCGCCGAGTTCGACGTGCTGGGCGGGGCGACGCTGGAGAAGATCGAGGACAATGCCGCGGCGGAAGCCGTGCGGACGTCATCAACTGCGGAAGCCCCGTGATCCGCCGATAGAGTGAGTGCGTGAAGAAGCAACTGACTCCCGCCCAGGCCTGGCTGCGGCTGCGTGAGGGCAACGCCCGGTTCGTGGCCGCCAACGCATCGCACCCGAACCAGGATGCCTCCCGCCGGACGTCGCTGGTCAATGACCAGAACCCGTTCGCCGTCATCTTCGGCTGCTCGGATTCGCGCCTCGCGGCCGAGATCATCTTCGACCTCGGCCTCGGTGACGTGTTCGTGGTCCGTACCGCCGGGCAGGTCATCGACGACGCCGTCCTCGGTTCGCTCGAATACAGCGTCAGCGTGCTGAATGTCCCGCTGATCGTGATCCTCGGGCACGACAACTGCGGCGCCGTCTCCGCCACCATGGACGCCGTGGAAACCGGAGACATGCCCGTCGGTTTCCTGCGGGACCTCGTTGAGCGCATCACTCCGTCCGTCCTGACGGCGCGCCGCTCGGGCATCCTCGACGTCAATGCAACGGCCATCGAACATACCAAGCAGACCTCGAAGCGACTGGTGGACAGTTCCCGCGTCATTTCCGACGCCGTGGAGCGCGGCTCGGCCGCCGTCGTCGGGGTTTCCTACCGCCTCGACGAGGGTAAGGCGGTGCTTGTTTCGGGATTTGGCGCACTGTAGCTCCGGAGGCGAGAATTGGCGAATGACTCCAACGCCTGCATCAGCCTCGAATTCCATTTCCCCCGCCGTCGATTCCGCTTCGACCTCCCAGGAGACCGAGTACCGGATCGAGCACGACACCATGGGGGAAGTGCGTGTCCCGGTGAATGCGCTGTACCGGGCGCAGACCCAGCGTGCCGTCGAAAACTTCCCCATCTCCGGCACCACCCTGGAACGTTCCCACATCGAGGCGCTGGCCCGGATCAAGAAGGCCGCCGCGACGGCCAACGCGGAACTGGGAGTGCTCGACGAGGAGCGTGCCCGAGCCATCGAGGCTGCTGCGGAGGACGTCGCCAACGGCAGGTACGACGGCGACTTCCCCGTGGACATCTACCAGACCGGTTCCGGGACGTCCTCGAACATGAACGCGAACGAGGTCATCGCGACCCTCGCGAGCCGCGCCCTCGAGACTGCCGGCAGCGCGACGACGGTTCACCCGAATGACCACGTCAACGCCTCACAGTCATCCAACGACGTCTTTCCCACGTCCGTGCACGTGGCGGCGACGTCAGCCCTGACCAACGATCTCATTCCCGCCCTCGCGCACCTCGCCGAGGCGCTCGAGCGCAAGGCGGAGGAGTTCGCCACCGTCGTGAAGTCCGGCCGCACGCACCTCATGGACGCCACCCCGGTGACCCTCGGCCAGGAGTTCGGCGGATATGCGGCACAGGTGCGCTACGGCATCGAGCGCATCGAAGCCTCACTCCCCCGCGTCGCTGAAGTGCCCCTTGGCGGCACTGCCGTCGGAACCGGGATCAACACCCCGGCAGGGTTCTCTGCGCGCGTCATCGAACTGCTCGCCGCGGACACCGGACTGCCGCTGACCGAGGCCCGCGACCACTTCGAGGCCCAGGCGAACCGCGACTCGCTGGTCGAGGTCTCGGGCATGCTTCGCACCATCGCCGTGTCACTGACCAAGATCCACAACGACCTGCGCTGGCTTGGATCCGGCCCCAACACCGGCCTCGGCGAGATCGCCCTTCCCGACCTGCAGCCCGGGTCCTCGATCATGCCCGGGAAGGTGAACCCCGTGATCGCCGAGGCAGTTCTCATGGTGTGCGCGCAGGTGGTCGGCAACGACGCCACGGTGGCGTGGTCCGGGACCAACGGTGCCTTCGAGCTCAATGTGGGAATTCCGGTAATCGCAAGGAATGTCCTCGAGTCCATCCGGCTGCTGAGTACCTCCACCCGCGTCTCGGCGGACCGCATGATCGACGGCATCACGGCCAACGTGGAACGCGCACGGTTCCTTGCGGAGGCGTCCCCCTCCATCGTCACCCCGCTCAACAAGTACATCGGCTACGAGAACGCGGCGAAGATCGCGAAGAAGGCAGTGGCCGAGGGGCTCACCGTCCGCGAGGCCGTCGTCGCCCTCGGTTTCGTGGAGCGTGGGGAGCTGACCGAGGAGCAGTTGGATTCGGCACTCGACGTGCTATCGATGACGCGTCCTCCCCAGGCGTAGCTCGACAGCGCTGCACCGCCGCGCCTCCTCCTGGACAGCCGCGCCGAAACGACGGACGCACCGATCGATGCCGGTGCGTCCGTCGCCTCATCGCTGGCACGTGCCGATTCATCCTGGCCGAACGCCGGTACGCGCCCGCCACAGCGCGTCAGCGTATGAAGTGCGGGATGCCGTCAGCAGTGGAGGCAGTGATCACCAGCTCGAGGTGCCGTGCGTTGAGGGGCGGTAGTTCATCGAGCGGGAACCACCTGACGTCGCTGGATTCGTCGTCGTTGACTCTCGCCTCACCGCTGACGAAGCGGCAGCGGAAATCGTGGTTGAGGAACGTCACCACGTCGCCGTTGGGGAAGGTGACGGGCCCCACGACGCCGATGCCGAGGAGCACTTCGACCTCGACCTCCACCCCCGTCTCCTCCAGGACCTCGCGCCTGAGCCCGACCGCCGGCTCTTCACCCGGCTCCACCATGCCGGTGATGATGGTCCACTGGCCGGTATCAGCCCGCTTGCCGAGCAGCACGCGTCCGGCGTCGTCATAGACCACCGCACCGGCTCCGGGGAGCCAGAGGGGCGCGGAGCCGATTTTTTCCCGGAGGTCGAGGACGAACTGGGGTGTGGGCATTAACTCACCCTAGGGCAGCCAGGGCGATCGCCGCACCGCCGATCAGGAACGGACCGAAAGGGACCGACGCGTGCCAGCCTGCCCGCCGCCCCGAAACCAGCAGGAGGCTCCACAGCCCGCCGAGAACGAAACCGGCGGCAGCGCCTGCCATCACCAGCGGCCATCCGACGAAACCGAGGTACAGCCCCAGCAGCCCGCCGAGCTTCACGTCCCCGAACCCCAGGCCTGCGGCAGGCACCAGGTGCAGGGCGAGGTAGGCGACCCAGAGGACGGCGGCGCCGCCCGCCATGGACACCACCCGGTGCGGTTCCCCGGCCATCAGGGCCGCTCCGGCGAGAAGCGCCGCGGCGGTCGGATAGCACGGGAGGATGATCCGGTTCGGCAGGCGGTGCGTCCGGGCATCGATGATACTCAACCGCACACCTACGGCCACGAAACCCGTCAGCGCCGCGGCCAGGAGGAGGAACGAAGCCGGGGCATCGCCCCGGTAACCCGCCAGCGCGCTGATCACCGTCCCACCGTACTGGACACTCCGGTGCCGGGCGTCACATGTCGGTGCCCTCGAGGAGTTCCGTCACGAGGGCGGCGATCGGCGAGCGCTCCGACCGTGTGAGGGTGACGTGGCCGAACAGCGGGTGGCCCTTGAGGATTTCCACCACGGCCGCGACTCCGTCGTGCCTGCCGACGCGCAGGTTGTCGCGCTGGGCGATATCGTGGGTCAGCACGATCTTCGAGTTCTGCCCGATCCGGCTCATCACGGTCAGGAGGACATTCTTCTCGAGTGACTGTGCCTCATCGACGATCACGAACGAGTCGTGCAGGCTCCTCCCGCGGATATGGGTCAGCGGCAGGACCTCGAGCATGCCCCGGTCCATCACCTCCTCCACCACTTCGGTCGAGACCAGCGCACCCAGCGTGTCGAAGACGGCCTGCGCCCAGGGATTCATCTTCTCGTTCTCGCTGCCCGGCAGATAACCGAGCTCCTGGCCACCCACCGCGTAGAGGGGGCGGAATACCACCACCTTGCGGTGCTCCCGCCTCTCCAGCACCGCCTCGAGTCCGGCGCACAGCGCCAGCGCCGACTTCCCCGTTCCTGCCCTGCCACCGAGGGAGACGATGCCCACTTCCTTATCGAGCAGCAGGTCGATGGCCAGACGCTGTTCGGCGGACCGCCCGTGCAGACCGAACACGTCCCTGTCCCCGCGTACCAGCCGGACCTGCTTGTCGGCACCCACCCGGCCGAGGGCGGAGCCGCGCGGCGACAGCAGGATGAGTCCGGTGTTGATCGGCTGCTCCGCGGCGGCGGCATTGAGGACCGGCTGGTGCTCGTACAGCGCGTTGACCTCCTCGACGGAAACCTTCAGCTCCATCACGCCGGTCCAGCCGGAGTCCCTCACGAACTCGCTGCGGTATTCGTCCGCCTGCAGGCCCATGGCCGAGGCCTTGACGCGCATCGGCAGGTCCTTGGACACCACGGTCACGTCGCGGCCCTCTCCGGCGAGGTACTGCGCCACGGCGAGAATCCTCGAATCGTTGTCCCCACTGCGGAAGCCCACCGGGAGCACTTCGGGCGACACATGGTTCAGCTCGACCCGCAGCGTCCCGCCCTCCTCTCCCAGGGGGATGGCCCGGTCCAGTCCGCCGTGCTCCACCCTCAGGTCGTCGAGGAGCCGCAGCGCCTTCCGGGCGAAGTACCCCAGCTCGGGATCGTGCCTCTTGCCCTCGAGTTCGGAAATGACGACGACGGGAAGGATCACCTCGTGCTCGGCGAACCGCAGGACGGCCCGCGGATCGGACAACAGCACGGAGGTGTCGATCACATAGGTGCGGTTTCCCCTGCTTCGCGCAGACGGGGTGAGATCAGTAGCAGCCACGGAAACTCCACTCCGGGGCACGGTCACCCCGAACTAGTAGGGGTGTGGGGCGGTTCGGCCTCGACGCCGGGCATGGCTTCCCCGAAGGAATCGACGTGCTGGTGAGCACGGTCGGCGTCATCGATGGCCTCCCCATTACCGGCATTGACACCGGCTGATGGACCGACAATACGCTGTCCCCCCGGACTTTGCAGATGTGCTCCTGCGTGTCGGGGAATGAGTGCGAGGACGGGCCGGGAATGCCCTCAGGAGCCGAAGCGTCGTTGCCGCCGACCGTAATCCCGCAATGCCCGCAGGAAGTCCACGCGCCGGAAATCGGGCCACAGCGCTTCGCAGAAGTAGAACTCGCTGTACGCGCTCTGCCACATGAGGAAACCCGAAAGGCGCTGCTCCCCGGAGGTGCGGATCACGAGGTCCGGGTCCTGCTGCCCGCGGGTATAGAGGAACGCCGAGATGTGCTGGTCCGTCAGTTCCCCGGCGAGTTCCTCGAGCGACTTTCCCGCCTTCGCCGAGTCGAGCATCAACTCCTTCACCGCGTCCACGATCTCGCGCCGCCCACCGTACCCGAGCGCCACGTTCACGTGAAGTCCGTCGATGCCTTCCGTCTGCCCGGCGAGCGCCGTGAGCTTCCCCGCAAGGTTGTCCGGCAGGAGGTCCAGCGCTCCCACCGGCTGGACACGCACGCGGTTGCTCTCGCCGAGCCGGTCGAGCGTGTTCGCGATGATGTCGAGCAGCTGCTCCACCTCCTCGGGAGGGCGCCCCATGTTGTCGGTGGACAGCATGTAGAGGGTGACGACGTCGACGCCGAGTTCCTCGCACCAGCCGAGGAACTCGTGGATCTTGTCGGCTCCCGCCTGATGCCCGTGGCTCGTGGGGGCCCCCGCAAGCCTGGCCCAGCGCCGGTTGCCGTCCACCATCACGCCGATGTGGTGCGGAATCCGTTCAGGGGACAGCGAGCGCTGGAGCCTGCGCTCGTAGTAGCTGTAGAGGAACTCGGGAAATTTCCACGTCACCCCTCCTAAGGTACCGGCTGTGCCCGGGGATTTTGGAAAGGGACTCCCGCGGGCGTTGTTACCTCCGGGTAACCTGCTGGCTGCTGGGTTAGAATTTTTTCATGACCTCGCGATCCTCCGCGCTTCCGCCGTCGCACCAGCCCGAACCCGGCACGGGTGCCGGTGCGGTTATGGGAAGTTCAGGGAAGAACGTCGTCGAAAAGACCGAGGAGGTCCTCGAGAGCAAGCCCGCCCTGCGGGGCTGGATCCACGCGGGCACCGCGCCCCTCGCCGTCGCCGCCGGAATTGTGCTCATCGCGCTTGCCCCCACCACCGGCCTCAAGGTGGCCTCCACCATCTACGCCCTGACCGGTGCACTGCTGTTCGGTGTCAGTGCTGTCTACCACCGGGGCAACTGGAAATCGAGGACCCGGGTGGTCCTCAAGCGCCTCGACCACACCAACATCATGCTGGTGATCGCGGGCTCCTACACCCCGCTCGCCTGGGCCCTGCTCGAGCGGGACAAGGCGACTCTGCTGCTGTGGATCATCTGGAGCGGGGCGATTGCGGGCGTCCTCTTCCGCAATCTCTGGGTCTCGGCCCCCCGGTGGCTGTACGTGCCGATCTATGTGGCCCTCGGGCTGGCCGCTTTGTTCTACCTGCCCGATTTTTTTGCGGCGAGCATCCCCGCAGCGATCCTGATCTGCGTGGGGGGCGCCCTCTACATTGCGGGGGCCGTGTTCTACGGCATCAAGAGACCCAACTTCAGTCCGCTCGTCTTCGGGTTCCACGAACTCTTCCACGCCTTCACCGTTGCGGCTTTCGCGGCACACTACATCGCGATCGTGATGGCCGTCCTGAACCCCGTACAGGGAACCTGAGGCCGGCAGGGAACCTGCGGCTGCCTGTCACCGGCGCGGACCCAGCCCGGCGTGGCCTGCCTGGCGAGAAGCCTGCCTGGCGTCAAGCCTGCCCGGCGTGGTTACCGGGCGTCCGGGCCGTGCTTGCCGTCGGGAACCGGGCGGGTGTCCTGCTGCGGGGCGCCGGAGGCCGGGTGCGTGCCCTGACCGGGGCCTATTGGAGAGTCCGGACTCCGCCGGGCGGAAGGGCCTCCGCCACTTCCGCTGCCGCGACCGCCGTCGTCGTCCGTCGAATCCGGGGCTCCCGCATCCTGCAGCCGCGCGTCCTCGACCATCGAGTTGTACCGCACGCGGCGGATGCGCTTGGTCATGTCGCGGATCAGGAAGAACACCCCGATCACCACGAACAGCGTTGCGAGGAACCCGAGCGTGCCCGGCGTCACCGAGGCGGGGTCCAGACCCTCCCGCAATGCCGGTTCGTCGGAGGGAGCCGTCGCTGCGGCCAGGGTCAGCGGGAAAAGCACAGGTGCACCACTTTCGGGAAGAGCTGCGGGCGGGCGGCCCGTTCCTGTCGATTCTACGTTGGACGGAACTGCCGGAGAGAACTAGCGCGCGTCGGCGATGCCGGCGAAGAAATCATCCTCGGGCAGGGACGTCCCCACGCGCGAGGAAATGAGCGAGTAGTCCTCCCAGGGCCAGACCTTCCGCTGGAGGTCAAGGGTGACGGCGAAGAAGAACCCGGTCGGATCGATCTGCGTGCGGTGTGCCAGCAGGGCCTGCTCGCGGTTGGCGAAGAACTCGCTGCACTCGATCTGCGTGGTCGTGGCATGCGTTGGAACCGGCGGCTGGTGGCCTTCGGGATCGGCTTCGAGCCACTGGGCTATCCGCTCCGCATAGGGCGACTGCAACCCGGCCTCCTCGAGCGCGAAGTGCAGGGCACGGAAGCGCTCGGGGTTGAACGCGCGGTCGTAGTAGAGCTTGTCCACCTGCCACGCCTCACCCGTACCGGGATAGCGGTCGGGATCGCCGGCGGCCTCGTACGCCTCGACCGTCACCCGGTGCGCCATGATGTGATCGGGGTGCGGGTAGCCACCGTTCTCGTCATAGCTGAGGATCACGTGCGGGCGGAATTCTCGGACGAGCTTCACCAGGGGCGCGGCGGCGCGCTCGAGGGGCTGCAGGGCGAAGCAGCCGAACGGCAGGTCCGGCAGCGGATCCCCCTCCGGCAGTCCCGAGTCGACGAACCCGAGCCACCTCTGCTGGACCCCGAGCGCTGCGACGGCACCGGCCATCTCGATCCTTCGGAGCCCTGCGAGATCCCGGCGGGCATGTGCGTCCCCGCTCATGGCCTGATTCAGGACGTCACCACGCTCCCCGCCGGTGCAGGTGGCCACCATCACGGCCGTTCCGGCCGCTGCGTACCTCGCCATCGTCGCGGATCCCTTGCTCGACTCGTCGTCGGGGTGCGCATGGACTGCGAGTAGTCGGAAGCCGCTGGAGGACGCGGTCGGGGAATCCGTGCTGGGCAACGAGGGCTCCTGGGAGGTGTATTCGGCTGGTGGTTCCACAGAGGTCACTGGAGTCCGTGGATCGACGGTAAAATAGCGGAGGTGAGTTCCGCGTACACGCCTACCCCAAGAGTAGCCAATCGCTACGGTCCCCCCAAGCCGGTCAAACCGGCTCGGCCCTTCCGCCTCCTGGTGGTCACCGTGCTTCTGGCATGCGTCGCCGCCGTCGCTGTTTTCGCACTGACCAGCGGTAATCCCCGCATCTCGTCGAAGGATGTCGGGTTCAGCATCTCGGGCGACCTGCGCGCCAGCGTCGACTTCGAACTCACCAAACCCGCGGATGCCGCTGCGGAATGCGCCGTCCAGGTACTGAGCGAGAATTACGCGGTGGTGGGCTGGAAAGTGGTCACCATCGGCCCCAATGCGGAGACCGACGGCGTCAACAATGGCCAGACCACGGCCCACCGCGCCGAACTGCGCACCGACTCCCCCGGGGTTTCGGGCGGAGTGAACGCGTGCTGGCTGGTCACCGACTGACCGTCCCGGAGCGCAGTACACCCCATCTTGGGTATTCTCTGCACCCGAACTAGAATAGAGGGATACGTCCTGCCCCGTCTCAACGGCGAACCGTCCCCGCACGGTAGCAATGAGGTGGGGTGTTTGCTTGTGTGCCGGACCGCATTCCGCGGTGCCGGACAAACCTAAGGAGATGTCCCGTGTCCACAAACAGCGCACCCGTTGCCTGGCTCACGCAGGAGTCCTTCAACCGGCTCAAGGCCGAACTCGAGCACCTCTCAGGCCCCGGCCGCACCGAGATCGTCGCGCGTATCGAGCAGGCACGATCCGAGGGCGACCTCAAGGAGAACGGCGGCTACCACGCTGCCAAGGAGGAACAGGGCAAGTCCGAGGCCCGGATCCGCCAGCTCACTGCCCTCCTCGACAGCGCCCATGTCGGTGAAGCTCCCGAGGACAACGGCATCGTGGAACCCGGGATGATGGTGCAGGCCAGTATTGCCGGTGACGTGGAGTCCTTCCTGCTCGGCAGTCGCGAAGTGGCTGGAGATGCCAATATCGACGTCTACAGCGAGAAGTCCCCGCTCGGGGCCGCCATCCAGGGCAAGAAGGCCGGCGACACAGTGGTGTACACGGCGCCCAACGGCAAGAACATCACAGTGGAGATCATCTCAGCGACGCCCTACCTCGGGTAGGCGCGTCAGCGGAGAAGGCGGTCTGTCCCGGAAGGGGCAGGCCGCCTTTTCAGGATCAGGGCGGCGGTAACCCCTCCGATCGCACCGAAGAGGTGTGCCTGCCAGGAGATGTTGGAGCCGAAGACCGGGAGCACGCCCCACAGGATCGAGCCGTAGGCAAGGAACACCACCCCTGCAAGCAGGATCTGGAGCACGTTCCGGTTGTAGAAACCGCGGGCGATCAGGTAGGTGAAGAGACCGAAGACCACCCCGGAGGCGCCGATGGTCAGTCCGCCGCCGAGGATCCACACGCCGAGCCCTGAAACGAGCCAGCTGGTTCCCAGTGCCACGACGAAGCGTCGGAGTCCGTCAAGGAATGTCAGGAAACCGAGCACCAGCAACGGCAGGGAATTGCTGATCAGGTGCGGCAGGCCGCCGTGCAGCAGCGGCGCGAAGAGAATTCCATCCAGCCCGCGAACACGCCGCGGTTCAATGGCGAGGTGACCGGTCAACACGTGGCCGGTCAGCAGGTTGACGAAGAAGACGGCCCAGAGGACCGCCACCAGCATGCCTACCGCGAGCAGGCCCGTCCGTGCCCGGTGTGCCAGCATGTCAGCCCTGGATGACAACGGGCTGGAAGCCCTCAGCGCGAAGGTTGCTCAGGACCTGCTCACAGTGTTCGTCGCCCTTGGTCTCCATGTTGATGGTGATCGCGACGTCGCCCATGCTGATCGACCCGCCCACCCTCGTGTGGTCCACGCCCGTGACGTTGGCGTCGGACTCGGCGATGATTCGCGAGATCGTGGCCAGGGAGCCCGGGCGGTCGTCCAGCAGCATGCGGACCACCAGGTAGCGACCTGCTGCTGCCAGTCCGCGCTGGATCACCTTGAGCATGAGCATCGGGTCGATGTTCCCGCCCGAGAGGATGACCACGGTGTTGCCCGGCAGCGCGCCGTCCTCGGTGAGCTTTCCGTCGAGCAGTGCCGCGACACCCACGGCGCCCGCCGGCTCCACCACCATCTTGGAGCGCTCGAGCAGGAAGATGAGTGCGCGCGCCAGGGAATCCTCGCTCACCGTCACGACGTCGTCGACGAGCTCCCGAATGATCGAGAACGGAAGCTGGCCCGGGCGGCCGACGGCAATGCCGTCGGCGATGGTCGATACCTTGGTGAGCGGCACCAGGGCGTCGGCAGCGAGCGACGGCGGGTACGCCGCGGCGTTCTCTGCCTGCACGCCGATGATCCGGATGGTCCTGCCGAGTTCGCGTGCCCTGGCCTTCACCGCGACAGCCACTCCGGCCAGCAGCCCACCGCCTCCCACCCCCATGAGGATGGTGTCGACGTCGGGCACCTGTTCGAGGATTTCCAGTCCGATGGTCCCCTGGCCCGCCACCACATCCACGTTGTCGAAGGGATGCACGAAGACTGCCCCGGTCTCGTCGGAGTACCGCTTCGCTTCGGCCAGCGCCTCGTCGACGTTGTGGCCGAACAGCACCACTTCGGCTCCATGTCCGCGGGTCGCGGCGAGTTTGGGCAGCGCCACACCGAGCGGCATGTAGATCCGCGCCTGGATGCCGAGGCGGCTGGCCGCGACGGCGACGCCCTGCGCGTGGTTTCCGGCGGAGGCAGCCACGACGCCGCGCTTGCGCTCCGCCTCGGAGAGTTTCGCCATCCGGGTGTAGGCACCCCGCACCTTGAAGGAGCCCGCGCGCTGGAGGTTCTCGCATTTGAAGGAGACATTGGCGCCGATCAACCGACCCAGCGCCCTCGACTCCTCGATAGGGGTATGGGCGATCACACCGTCCAGCAGCGCCTGTGCGGCCTTGACGTCGTCGAGGGTGACGGGCAGGTGCGGTAGCGCCGCCTTGTCGGCGAGGGCGGTTTGCTCGGTCACGTTGTCATCTCTTCCTGGAGGGTGTGGGGGGACAGGCTGGCGCCTGACGTACCCGGGGGTGTGAGCGCAGGGTCGTACTCCCAGGCCCGGTGGGCTATATACCGGATGACGGTATTGGCCACGGCGAGCAGTGGTACCGAGAAAAGGGCGCCCGGGATGCCTGCCACAAGCGTGCCCCCGGCTACCGCCAGCACCACGGCGAGGGGGTGGAGGGCAACTGCCGGCCCCATGATCAGGGGCTGGAGGATGTGCCCCTCCACCTGCTGCACCACCAGCACGATGGCCAGCATGATCAGTGCATTGACCCAGCCGTTGGCCACGAGGGCGAGGAGCACTGCGACCGAACCTGTGGCGAGGGCTCCCACGATCGGGATGAACGAGCCGAGGAACACCAGCACGCTCAGCGGCAGCGCAAGCGGCACTCCGATGATCGCGGCTCCGACGCCGATCCCCACGGCGTCGACGAACGCCACGAGCATCTGGATCCGGACGTAGCTCGCCATCGAGCTCCAGCCCCGCCGCCCTGCACCGTCCACGGCCGCGCGCGCGCGGGCCGGCGCCAGGCCGGCGACGAAGCGCCAGATGCGGGCGCCGTCGGCCAGGAAGAAAATCAGCGCGAACAGGGTGAGCAGCACCCCCGCGGCGAACTGTCCCGCGTTGGTGCCGAAGGACAGCGCCCCGCTCACGATCGAGCCGCTGTTGTTCTGGAGCGCGTCGCCGACGTCCTGCAGGTACTGGTTGATCTGCGTCGCCGTCAGCTGCAGGGGGCCCTGCGACAACCACGTGAGCGCCTGCTCCGTGCCGGTCCGGGCTTCCGCCCAGAGACCGTTGAAACCCACGGCGAATTGCTGACCGACGAAGGAGAGCGCGAGGCCCACCAGGACGAGGAACCCCACCACGGTGAGTGCGACGGCGGATCCGTTGCCGACGCGACGGCGTAGCGCGTCGGTCACCGGTGTCAGCAACGAGGCGAGGAGGCCCGCGATCATCAGCGGTATGACGAGGAGGGAGACCCGGCCGAGGAGCCAGACCAGGACGCCGACCACCACGAAGACGATACCGAGTCGCCACGACCAGGAGGCAGCCACCCTGAGGGCATAGGGAACGTCGTCCCGTCCGGGCCTGGAGGACGTTCGGAGACTGGCACCGGTTCCGGCCGGATCCAGCGCCGGGACCCGCACGGCCCCCCGCACGAGGCCTGCGGGCACCGGTGGAACCGGATCGCTCATCGCTGCGACACGCTGGGAGATGGCGCGCTGCAGGGCACGCCTGGGTCGTCCTCCAGAAAGTCGCGGCATGGGCCAATCTTTCCACACAAGCACCCTCGCAGGACTATTCGAGACGCGGCTCGATACCCCACTGCGCAGTGAACCTGCCCGCCGGTTCCAGCCACCGCAGCCCCTCTCCCGAGTTGAACGCATCGGCCGGTGCAGTCATCGGCTCGACGGCGATCGCCTTGGCGACGCCGGGGTAGATGGTGCTCACGTATACGTGCGCGAAGGAGAACGACGCATCACCCCACAGGGCCACCGACCGCCCGTCCGGAGCTGAAAGCACGTGCACATGCCTGCCGCCGCTCAGTGCCAGGCCGCAGAATGCTGCATCGAACTCGACGTCGCCGATCCGCTGCCCTCGGCGGAGGTCGAACTGTCCGGAAACCGGGACCTTTCCCGTGGGAATCGAGCGCTCGTTCGTCTCGAAACGGAAGTCGGCCTGCAGCGTCAGCGTCAGGTCCTCGGTGGGCACGTCGGAGATCTTCAGGTAGGGGTGGGCACCCAGCGCGAAGGGTGCGGCCGTCTCCGAAAGGTTCTCGAGCGACTGCGTCACGGTCAGTCCCTCCTCGCTGAGGGAATACTCCGCGGTGTGCAGGAGGTGGAACGGGTAGCCGTGCTGGGGAAAGATCTCGGCCTGCAGCCGCACCGAGCTTCCGGAGACCGCTACGGCCTGGTAACCGGTGTTGCGGAGCAGCCCGTGGGTCGCGTTGCCCTTGCCCGGCTCGGTGATGTCCAGACGCTGTTCCTCGCCGTGCAACTGCCAGACGCCGCCGTCCACGCGGTTGGCCCACGGGGCGAGGAGGATTCCGGCACCACCGGGAGGGATCGCGGAATCCGCCCAGGTCTCGGTGAGATGGATTTCGTTCACACGATAGGAGCGCAGCGCGCCGGCGAGCGAGGCGACGACGGCGGTGGCCGCACCTGCGGTGAGGGTGTAGTTGGTTCCCGACGCGGGAACGGAAACGGCAGTCATAAAGCCGATGCTACCTGTCCGAATGCCGGGGTGTTCAGGAACGACCGGGTAGGATATTGTTATATTTTGTTTGATTTAGTGCGGTTATGGGAGAAGGTGACGCTCGTGTTGGCAGCCGAACGTCACGCCGCGATTCTCGGTGAACTGGAGATGCGGCCGGCCGTCCGCGTCAGCGACCTCAGCCTCCGGCTCGGCGTATCGGAGATGACCGTGAGGCGCGATATCGATGTACTCGTTGCAGCGGGCTCGCTGCAACGCGTCCATGGAGGAGCAACGCGGCGCCTCAGCGCCGCCGAAGCAGGGTTCTCCGTCAACAGCGGGAGGCAGGGCGCCGCGAAGCGCGCCATCGCCACAGCAGCCGCCGCGCTGGTGCTGCCGGGTATGACCATCGCCGTCACCGGGGGCACCACCACGTTCGAACTCGCGCGGCACCTGGTGCGGGTCGCGGACCTCACGGTGATCACCAACTCGCTTCCCTTCGCCGAAGAACTGCACCGCCTGCGGCCGTCGTCGGATTCCCCGGGACCGGCACCCCGCCAGCAGGTGCTGCTGACGGGCGGCGAGCGCTCGCCGTCGGAAGCCCTCGTGGGGCCGCTCGCAACAGCTGCTATTCGGGGACTCCACGCGGACCTGTGCTTCATGGGGGCACACGGCGTCGACGTGAAGGCCGGCATCACCACACCGAATCTTGCCGAAGCCTCCACCAACCAGTCCTTCGCGGAGCAGTGCGGCCAGTTGCTCATCCTGGCGGACTCCACCAAGTTCGACGTCGTCAGCCTGGCGCGCATCACCGGGCTCGACGCCGTTGCGGGCATCATCACCGACAGCTCCCCCGACCCGCGCTATGCGGCGCGAACTGCCATCACGTCTCCCCCCACAGAGCCCGGCCTGCACCCCATCGACCAGTCCAGCGAGAAAGATTCCCCGTGACCCAGCCACCCGATGCACCGCACCCGACCCGTTCCCGGAACCGCCCCGGGACCCACGTCACTCCCACCACGCTCTCCGACGGGCGGGAGCTGATCTACTTCGACGCATCGGAGGCTTCGGCCGCGCTGCACCGCGACACCGCCGCCACTGCGGACCGGCGAGGGCTCCCGCCCAGGGGCGGCGCCGGCACCGCGCGCTACGACGCATTGACCGGCGAATGGATCGCCGTCGCAGCCCACCGCCAGACCCGCACGCATCTCCCCCCTGCTGACCAGTGCCCGCTGTGCCCCACCACGGAGGCGAACTCCTCCGAGATTCCAGCCTCGGACTACGAGGTAGTGGTGTTCGAGAACCGCTTCTCCTCCTTCGGGCCGGACCTCGGGTCCCTGCCGGGGGACGCCGCCTGGGGGACGACGACGACGGCGTTCGGCAGGTGCGAAGTGGTGGCCTTCGACTCCTCCCACGAGGGCTCCTTCGGTTCCCTGTCACCGGAGCGTGCGCGCACCGTGATCGATGCCTGGGCCCACCGCACCGAGGCACTGTCGGCGATGGACGGCATTCGGCAGGTGTTCTGCTTCGAGAATCGGGGCCAGGACATCGGCGTCACACTCCTCCACCCGCACGGGCAGATCTACGCCTACCCGTTCATCCCTCCGCGGGCAGCGGTGATGGGCGAACAGGCAGTGGCCTTCCACGATGCCGCCCGCGGCACCAGGACCCTTTTGGGGTCGGCCCTGGACGCCGAGCGCGAATCCGGCGAGCGCATGGTGATCGAGGGAAAGCACTTCAGTGCCTTCGTTCCCTTCGCGGCGCGCTGGCCGCTCGAGGTACACCTCGTACCGCACCGGCAGGTTCCGGACATCGCTGCCCTCACCCCGGCGGAGCGGGACGAACTCACCGTGGTGTATCTCGACCTCCTGGGACGCGTCGACGCGCTCTACTCCACCCCCACCCCCTACATCGCCGCATGGCAGCAGGCACCCCTCGACGCCCGGCTGCGTCCCGCGAGCTACCTGCACCTGCAGCTCACGTCGCCGCGGCGGGCAGAGGACAAGCTCAAGTTCCTTGCCGGCTCCGAAGCCGCCATGGGCGCTTTCATCAACGACACCACGCCCGAACTGGTTGCGGATCGACTGCGCAACGCCACACCGGCAACCTCCCGTTAGGACCTTCCATGAACCTTCCAGCATCCGAACTCGCCGCAGCGTTCACCGAGCGCTTCGGCGACGAGCCGGCAGGCATCTGGTCTGCGCCCGGCCGCGTCAACCTGATCGGTGAACACACGGACTACAACGACGGCTTCGTCCTCCCCTTCGCCATCAACCACTCCACGGCAGTGGCTGCGCGCTCCCGCTCCGACCGCACCGTGCGGGTCTGCTCGACCTTCGCCCCGGACGACGTCGTCCAGGCCGACCTCGATACCCTCGCCCCTGGAAAGGTCGAAGGATGGGCCGCCTATCCGCTGGGCGTCCTGTGGGCGATCGAGCGCTCGGGGTACAGGTCCCCGGGCCTGGATCTCCTGATCGATTCCTCGGTGCCCGTCGGGGCGGGCCTTTCCTCCTCGGCGGCGCTCGAGTGTGCCGTCGCAGTGGCCGCCAACGACCTCTCCGAAGCGAACCTGTCCCGAAGTGAGCTGGTGGCCATCGGGCAGCTCGCCGAGAACGACATGGTCGGTGCGCCGACCGGGATCATGGACCAGTCCGCATCACTGCTGGGCGAGGCCGGGCACGCGGTGTTCCTGGACTGCCGATCCCGGGAGTCCCGCCTCGTCCCGTTCGACCTGGAAGGCTCAGGGCTGGAGCTTCTCGTGATGGACACCCGCGTCAGCCACTCCCATTCCACGGGTGGCTACGCCGCGCGGCGCCGTTCCTGCGAACTGGGGGCGGAACTGATGGGGGTCCCGGCGCTCAGGGACCTCTCGGTGCGCGATCTCGCGGAAGCCGCCGGTCTTCTCGATGAGGAGACCTTCCGGCGGGTACGCCACATCGTGACCGAGAACGCCCGGGTGCAGGATGCCGTGGACGTCCTTACCGACAAGGGGCCGGCCGCGCTGGGGCAGCTCCTGAACACGAGCCACGCCTCCATGCGGGACGATTTCGAGATTTCATCCGCAGAACTGGACACCGCCGTCGACACCGCGGTCTCCGCAGGCGCTCTCGGCGCCCGGATGACCGGAGGCGGATTCGGCGGGGCCGCGATTGCTCTGGTGCGGTTCGAGGATTCCGCGGCAGTGGCCGACGCCGTCACCCGCGCTTTCGCGAGCGCCGGCTTCACCGCACCGGTGATTTTCCCGGTACTCCCGGCGTCCGGAGCGGGACGCGTGGCCTGACCCCTGCCGCCGGGCTGATCGAACTGTTCGGCTTGTGGCGCCAGACCCCGGCATATCCGGCGTGTTCCGTCGCGACACGGTGGTTCGCCGCCGAAAGCTGGGCAGCATCACCCGCATCGGCCCGGAAAGAGACGGCACCTGCAGAACCGGTACGGCAAACGCCTGCAGCGCCCGGTTGCATGAAGCACACGGCGCGCCGGACAACGACGAACACACTGATTTCAGACGAACACGCCGGTTTCATCCGGCGCGTTCGTCGTCATCGAAGGCGTCTGTCGATTTTGACGGCGGTCGTCGGGCGCTTCCCTTCAACGAGAAAGCGGCCGCTGCGACATCCAGGAACCCTGGATACCGCAACGGCCGCCGGAGGTCAGTCCGCCCCGAGGGACCGGGAACTACTCGTCGCCGCGCAGGATGGCGAGGAGGCGGAGGATCTCGACGTAGAGCCAGATCAGCGTCACCGTCAGGCCGAAAGCAGCCGTCCAGGAGTACTTCTGGGGTGCGCCGTTCCGGACACCCTCACTGATCGACGTGAAGTCGATGATCAGCGAGAAGGCAGCAAGGCCGATGGCGAAGATGCCGATGACAACACCGAAGGGAATGTTCGTCCCCGGGATGTCGGCTCCACGGAGTCCCCAAGCGTTATCTGAGACGCCGAAGACCATCAGGCCGAGGTTGATCAGCGAGAAGGCCGCGTAGCTGATCATCGCGATCATGAAGAACTTCATGGCCTTCGGTGTGGCACGGACCTTGCCGCTCTTGAAGAGGGCGAGGGTCACTGCGAAAACGGTGACAGTGCCGAGGACGGCCTGGAGCGCGATACCGGGGTACATGGCCTCGAGGAACATGGTGAGTCCACCGACGAACAGACCTTCGAGCGCCGCATAAGCAAGGATCAGGGCCGGAACCGGTTCACGCTTGAACGAATTGACGAGACCGAGGATCAGGCCACCGATCATGCCCAGGATCATGAGCGGAACAGCGAGCCCCGGCAGGAAGAACGCGGGCACCGAAGCGCCGAGCAGCACCACACCGATGCAGAGGACGGTCTTGACGATGACGTCGTCGAACGTCATGCGGCCCATCTGCGCGGGCCCAGCCGACGGCTGGTTGTACATCTGCTCCAGCTGCTGCTGGCTGGCCGCGGTCTGGCCGGCCAGCATCGTGGAACCGTAGGCCGCTGAATTGTTGCCGCGTGCAGCGGAACGGAAGTTCTTTCCGTTGAAAACCGGATTACCGCCAAGTGCCATTATGTATTGTCCTCCGATAGGGGGCCGAGCGTTGAAACAAACTCTACCAATATCAACGTGGAACGAGCGTTTTTGTTCCCCACCCACCGGGGCGGGAAAGTCAATTCCTCAGGGCCCTGAGTAACCCAGTTGTTACCCAATCGCGACCTTCGAACGGCTTATTTGGCATCTGGCGAAACATCGTCCGAGTAACATGAAGCGACCGCACAGTGACTATGGTCACATGCTCCTACGCCCGGCGGTATATCGCCGGGCCAGCCTTGACCGTGGAGGTTCCAATCTTGATTACCCAACCGACGCCTGCACGGATCGGGAGGATGCTGCTTCTTGTGCTCGGTTTCCTTGCCACCGTGCTCCTCAGCGCTCCCTCGGCGCAGGCGTTCCAGCCGCCCGTCCCGGCAATCCAGCCTGCAGCAGTATCGTCAAGCGTCCAGTCCCAGGAGTTCGAGAACCGCATCAGCGGCGTCCTTCGCGGAGTTGACGGCCCCATCGCCGACGTCACGGTCACCGCTACCGGGAACGGCTTCGAGGGCGAGGCGACCTCAGGCGCCAACGGATCCTGGACCATCGGGGTACCCGAGCAGGGCACCTACGAGGTGGCAATCGACGAGGACACCCTTCCCGAGGGCATAGCCCTGGCCGAGGGGCAGGAAAACCCGCGCGATGTGACCTTCGCGGGGACCTCCACCGCCAGCACGCTGTTCCTGTTCGGCGAAGGCATCGTGGCGACGACCACGAGCATCTGGACCACGCTGGCCGAGCGGGCCCTTGCCGGCTTCAGCTTCGGCCTGCTCCTCGCCTTGAGCGCGGTAGGCCTCTCCCTCATCTTCGGCACCACCGGCCTCACCAACTTCGCCCACGGCGAGATGGTGACCCTGGGCGCCGTCCTGACCTTCGGGTTCGCCGCCATGGGGCTGCCCGCTCCGGTGGCCATTCTCCTCGCCGTCCTGGGCGGTGGGCTGCTGGGCTACGTGCAGGACGCCGGCCTGTGGAAGCCGCTCCGACGGCGCGGTACCGGGCTGGTTCCCATGATGATCGTCAGCATCGGCCTGGCACTGGCACTGCGCTACATCATCCAGTTCAACTTCGGCGGCGCGACGCAGCAGCTGCCTGGATCACAGAGCGCGATCATCGACATCGGCTCGGTCTCCATCTCCCGCAACAACCTGACGTCGCTGATCGTCAGCCTCGTGGTGATCCTGCTCGTCGCCTTCCTGCTCCTGCGCACCCGCATCGGCAAGGCCACCCGCGCCGTCGCCGACAACCCCGCGCTCGCCGCGGCGTCCGGTATCGACGTCGACCGCGTGATCCGCATCGTCTGGGTGATCGGCGGAATGCTCGCCGCACTCGGCGGTATCCTCTGGGCCTACTACCGGCCCGGCGTCTCCTACAACATGGGCCAGCAGATCCTCCTGCTGATCTTCGCCGGAGTGGTCCTCGGTGGACTGGGAACCGTCTTCGGCGCCCTGATCGGCTCCATCATCGTGGGCCTGTTCGTCGAGATCTCGACCCTCTGGCTCGAAGCCGACCTCAAGTATGTCGGCGCGCTTCTCATTATGATTCTCGTGCTCCTGTTCCGGCCGCAGGGTATCCTCGGCCGCAAAGAGCGCATAGGTTAGGGGCTCCCATGGATTTCGGAAACATACTTCTCAACGCCTTCGGTGAAATGATCAGCCCGACGACGGCGGCCTACGCACTCGCAGCCCTGGGGCTCGCCGTGCACTTCGGCTATTCCGGCCTGCTGAACTTCGGCCAGGCCGGCTTCATGGCGGTCGGCGCGTACGGCTATGCCATCTCGACCCTGACGTTCAATGCCCCCCTTCCCGTCGCCGTCCTGGTGGCGCTCCTTGCATCGGTCATCTTCGCCATCGTGCTCGGAATCCCCACGCTCCGGCTGAGGGCTGATTACCTGGCGATCGTCACCATCGCGGCGGCGGAGATCGTGCGCTACATCGTGACCACCAACGGCCTCACCAACGTCACCGGTTCGGCCAACGGCCTTGCCGCGTTCGAGGGCGGGTTCTACGATCTCAATCCCTTCCTCAACGACAGCTACAACGTGGGCCCGCTCGCCATGAGCGGCCGCGACCTGTGGATCCGTGTCGTCGGCTGGAGCGTCGTCATCCTCGCCTGCCTGCTCGTCTGGCTCCTCATGCGCAGCCCCTGGGGCCGTGTACTGAAGGGCATCCGCGAGGACGAGAACGCCGTTCGCTCGCTCGGCAAGAACGTCTACGCCTACAAGATGCAGGCCCTCGTGATCGGCGGCATCCTGGGCTCGCTCGCCGGCATCATCTTCACCCTCCCCCGCGGCGCCGTGCAGCCTGCCAACTACGCGACGGAACTGACGTTCTTCCTGTACACCTGCCTCCTGCTCGGCGGCATGGCAACAGTGCTCGGACCCGTCATCGGGGCGATGATCTTCTGGGTCGTCCTCTCCCTGACCCAGGGGCTCCTCTACGGGGCCATCGAGGTCGGTGCCATCACCTTCCTCTCGAACGTGCAGGCAGGCCAGCTGCGCTACATCCTCGTGGGCGTGGCACTGATGCTGCTCATGGTGTTTCGACCTCAGGGTGTCCTGGGCAACAAGAAGGAGCTGGCGTTCGCATGACCGAGAATCCCAACGATTCCGCCGGCGCACCGAAGGGCCCGGCCCACCGGGCCGACGACGGCGCACACGGCGCGACAGCAGCGGGTACGTCGAACACCGCATCCGCATCCGGGTCCGGGCACGATTTCATGAGCGACACCAGCCCCATCGCCACCGGGGAGGCGGTACCGGGCTGCCGGAAGACCGACCCTATCGTCGTCGCGAGGAACGTGACCCGCAGCTTCGGCGGAATCAACGCCGTCGACGTCGAGTACCTCGAGATCCCGCGCCATAGGATCACTGCCCTGATCGGCCCCAACGGTGCCGGAAAAACGACGCTCTTCAACCTGCTCACCGGTTTCGACGTCCCGAACAGCGGCGACTGGGAGTACGACGGCAAGCCGCTCGCCAAGGTCCCGTCCTACAAGGTGGCCCGTATGGGCATGGTGCGCACCTTCCAGCTCACCAAGGTCATGGGCAAGCTCACCGTGATGGAGAACATGCGTCTGGGTGCGGCGAGCCAGCCCGGCGAAAGCCTTGCGAAGGCACTGTTCAAGAACATCTGGGGCAAGCGTGAGCGTGAGATCACCGAGCAGGCCGACGTCCTGCTCGCCAAGTTCAAGCTCGACGAGAAGAAGGACGACTACGCGGCGTCGCTGTCCGGCGGTCAGCGCAAGCTGCTCGAGATGGCCCGCGCCCTCATGGTGCGCCCACGGTTGGTCATGCTCGACGAGCCGATGGCAGGAGTGAACCCGGCACTGACGCAGTCGCTGCTCGACCACATCAAGAACCTCAAGGCCGAGGGCATGACTGTCCTGTTCGTCGAGCACGACATGCACATGGTCCGCCACATCGCGGACTGGGTGGTGGTCATGGCCGAGGGCAAGGTGGTGGCTGAGGGCCCGCCGGATGTCGTGATGAAGGACCAGGCCGTGATCGACGCCTACCTGGGCGCCCACCACGACGTCGACCTCGGTGATTCCACCGGCATCGAACGCCTCGAAGAGGAACTGGCACTCGACGACGCGTCCGTGGTCGGCACCGACGAGGAGGGCGTCCTCGGGCACCGGATCATCGAGCTGTCCGGCACGGGAAACCTTTCGGACGGCCACAGCACCACCCCCCAGCAGGCCCATCCCGACGCTGGGCCTGCTGACCCCAACCCTGCTGACAATGACACTGACACTGACACTGATCGGAAGAAACCATGAGCCGGGAAGCAACCACGAGCGATTACGACGCCGATTCAGTGGTCAAGGTCACCGACCTGGTGGCCGGCTACCTTCCCGGGGTGAACATCCTCAACGGCTGCAGCATCGAGGCGCGGAAGGGCGAGCTGATCGGCATCATCGGCCCCAACGGCGCAGGAAAGTCGACGCTGCTGAAGGCGATGTTCGGCCTGGTGAAGGTGCACTCAGGAAAGGTGGTGGTCCGCGGACAGGACCTCACCGGATTGAAGGCCAACCGGCTGGTGACGCAGGGCGTCGGCTTCGTGCCGCAGAACAACAACGTGTTCTCGACGCTCACCATCGAGGAGAACCTCGAAATGGGGATGTACCAGCGCCCGAAGGACTTCAAGAAGCGCTTCGAGTTCGTCGTCAGCCTCTTTCCCGAGCTGGGCAAGCGGCGTGCGCAGCGCGCCGGGTCCCTGTCCGGCGGAGAGCGCCAGATGGTCGCTATGGGCCGCGCGCTCATGATGGAGCCGGCAGTGCTCCTCCTCGATGAGCCCTCGGCGGGTCTCTCCCCCGTCAAGCAGGACGAGACGTTCCTGAGGGTGCATGAGATCAACCGGGCCGGGGTGTCGGTGATCATGGTCGAACAGAATGCGCGACGCTGCCTGCAGATCTGCGACCGCGCCTACGTCCTGGACCAGGGCAGGGATGCCTACACCGGCACCGGCCGTGAACTGATGAAGGACCCGAAGGTGATCCAGCTGTACCTCGGCACGCTCGCGGATACCGCGTGAACCAATAATACCCACGCACGGCAGGACGGGCGTTCATGGCACAGCTACTGACCAGCGCAGCGGGTCACGGCCTGACGGCAATCTTCCGCGCCCTCAAGAAAGTGCGGCCGGAAAGGCCCATCCACTCCCGCGGGCTACGCCTGACGGGGACCGTCGAAGTGAGACCTTCGGCCGGGGCCAGCGGCATCTCCTGGGTGGACACTCCCGGCACCAGTACGGTGACGGCCCGCATCTCGCGTTCGGTGGGCCTCCCTGACGGTCTGCCCGACGTCGTCGGGCTCGCTTTCCGCCTTCAGGGCGGACCTGACGCCCTCGGCGCGGGCGAGTCCGACTCCCGCGCCCTCGGCAGGCCCGACGCCGTAGGTCCCTCCGGGGGCGACGTGCTGCTGTCCTCCACCGGATGGTCCCGCACGGGACGATTCGTGCTGTCCCCGAGGCTGAGGGCGGACCGGGCACCACTCACCACGATCATTCCCTACCGGGGCTCGGAAGGGCCGGTATTGATCGGTGCACGCGCCCTGGGTTCCGAGGCCCTCCCTGCCTCGCTGAAGGGCTTTGAGCGGAAGCTGGGCGGTGGGACGTGGACCCTGGGACTGTACTACGCGCACCCGCGCGGACCGTGGCATCAATTCGGCATCCTGTCCCTGTGCCTCGACCTTCTCGGCGAAGAGGAGGATTCCCGGTTCGACGCGGTCCTCAATCCCCTGCCGGGGGCAGGCACCTACGACTGGGCAAGACGCCTCCGCGAGCCCTCCTACGCCGTCGCCCGCCAGCCACCCACCAGCCCCTAGCACCGGTTTCGCCGCCCCGCGCCGAATTTCCACCGAACCCCCATGAGTGCCGCACACAGGACGCCGGGCTATCCGGGTCCTCGGTTCCTGCACGCAGAAAGGCCCCGCCAGCGCACCCCTTACGGGGTGCGGGCGGGGCCTTTCTGGGGGCGCAGGTACTACAGGATGTTACAGCTGGCCGAGTTCGGACCGGCTGGGCTGCGGTACGTTGTTGCCGTCGTACTCGTAAATACCGATGGCGGCTTCGGTCGGGTCGCCGTTCTCGTCGAAGGAGACCGGTCCTGAGATGCCGTCATAGTCGATGTCCCCGCCGCCGCGAAGCAGCGTGACGCATGCGGCGAAGTCGAAGCACTTCTCCCCGTCCTTGGACACGGCCTCGAGCTGCTCGCCGATTGCGGCGCCCTCAACACTTCCTGCGGCCTCGGATGCGAGGGCGATCAGGTTGACGGCGTCGTAGCTTTCGCCCGAGTAGGCCCAGCTGGTGAGTGCGGGGTCGATTTCGGCCAACGCGTTTTTGAACTCGTCTCCCGTGAACGGACCAGGAATGGTTCCCTGGGCGCCTTCCATGGTTCCGGGCTCGAGATCGGCACTGTAGTCGGAGGTGTTACCGTCCACGAGGAACACCGTAGTGGGATCGATTCCCTTGGCGACAAGCAGCGGAACAATGCTCTTGGCCTCGTCGAAGGTGATCAGGACGATGGCATCCGGCGCTGCAGCAGCCAGGGCATCGACCTGGCTCGAGAACTGCGAATCACCCGTGTTGAACATCTCGTTGGCGATGACCTCGCCGCCGGCTCCTTCGACGGTTTCCTGGATATTGGTCTGGAGACCGGTTCCGTAGGAGTCGTTGAGGGTGATCATGCCGACGGTCTGCGCACCACAGGTCATGATGTAGTTGCCGAGCGTGCGCCCCTGCAGGACGTCTGAGGGAGCGGTGCGGAAGTAGAGCCCCTGATCGTCCCAGGTCGAGAATTCAGGCGACGTGTTGGCCGGCGAGAAGTGAACCACGCCCGCACCGGTGATCTGGTTGATCACGGTCTTGGAGACTCCGGAGGAGGCCGCGCCGACGATTGCGCTGACGTCCTGAGACAGGAGATCGGTCACGGACTGGGTGGCGATGTCGGTGGTGGTGTCACCCGAGTCGCGGTGGGTGATGGTGATGTCCTGGCCGAGGACACCTCCGGCTTCGTTGACTTCCTGAACGGCGAGGTTGACGCCGGCGATCTCCGGAGGACCGAGGAACGCCAGTGTTCCGGTGGTCGGAAGGATTGACCCGAGCTTGAGCGGCTGGTCGCTGATGGTGGTTGCTGCAGGAACAGCTGCGGGATCCCCCTTGGGATTCGGTTCCGCAGCCTGTCCTCCTTCGCTCTCGGGGCAGGCCAGTGCTCCCGCTGCCGCCTCGGATGCAGGAGCCTCACTCGCTTCGGCCTCACTCTCCGGTGCGGAGGATCCGCCGCAGCCGGAGGCCAGGAGTGCGATCCCCAGGCCCAGGGCAGCGACTTTCGCCGCCCGCGGGGCATTCTGCCCAGTGCCAAAGCGCACTGAGTTAAGTGTTGCGATCATGAATTGTTCTCCTCGACCGAAAGGCTTTCTGCCTTTGCTGCAGTCACCAGGTGTTCCTGGTATGTAGAAAAACTAGTGCAAAATCGGAACGAAAATAAGGGAATCGTGTTACATCCTTGTAACGCTCACCACAAAGCCTGTAAAGAAGTATTGACACCAGTAATTGGACAGTATCCTGCCTTGTTTCATCACTTGTGCGATTAGGCGGCTTCGTGCCGCCGGTACCCCAGGTCGGACTCGAACCGACACTGAACAGATTTTAAGTCTGGTGCCTCTGCCATTGGGCTACTGGGGCTCCGTGCCCGTCCAGAATATCGCGGGCGCAGCACCCCTGGCGATTCGGTGATACAGGTGCCGAACGCAGTACGACGACGGCGACTCCGCCCGGGCGGGGCCGCCGTCGTCCTGCCTGGCTTTCAGACCCTCAGGCCCGCGCGCCTGCCTTGCCTGCGGCCGCCTTGCCTGCGGGCGTAGGCGGCGTGCTCTGCAGCGCCGTGTCCCTCTTCGGAGGTGGTGTGGCCGCCTCCCGGAACTGGCGCTTCGGTGTCTGAAGGTCCGAGATCGGAGCCAGATCGCGCCCGAAGATGAAGCTCATGCTCCAGTTGGTGATGACTCGGGCCTTGCGCTCGAACATCGGCATCGCCATACCGTGGTACCCGCGGTGCGCCATCCACGCCGGGAAGCCGCGCATGCCGAAGCCCATGATGTTGGCGACGCCCTTGAACGTGCCGAAGCCTGCAACGGCTCCAAGGTTGGTGTGCCGGTATTCCTTGACCTCGCCCACGCCGTAGTTCTGCGCAAGGATGTTTTTCGCGAGGAGCTTCGCCTGCCGTACTGCATGCTGTGCGTTCGGGACGCAGAAGCCTCCCACCCCGCCGCCGGTGAGGTCCGGTACGGCAGCGACGTCGCCGGCGGTCCAGGCGTGCTGGATCGGGCCGTCGTCACCCGCAACCCGGAGTTCCGGGTTGGCCCGGAGCCTGCCGCGTTCGTCCACGGGGAAATCGGTGGAGTTGACCACAGGGTTGGCCTGCACGCCGGCGGTCCAGAGCAGGGTGCCGGCCTCGAACTCGTCCGCTGGAGTTTTGTCAGGCATGTTGATGAGTTTCAGGCGTCCATCCACCGCACTGGAGAGCGAGGTGTTGAGCATGACCTGGATGGCGCGCGAGCGCAGGTGCTCCACCACCCAGACCGCCTGCTCGGCGGTCACCTCCGGCATGATGCGGCCCATGGCCTCGACGAGAACGAACCGGAGGTCCGAACGTTCCAGACGGCTGTTCTTCTTCACGGCGTCGCGCGCCATGTCCTCGATCTCGGTGATTGCTTCGATACCGGCGAATCCTCCGCCGACGACGACGAACGTCAGCGCTCGCTCGCGCTGGGGCCCGTCCGGCATCAACGAGCCGATCTCGATGCGCTCCAGGACCTGGTTACGAAGGGCCACAGCCTCTTCGATGGTCTTCAGCCCGATTCCCTGGTCCTTCAACCCGTCGATGGGGAAGGTCCGGGTGATGGAGCCCGCGGCCACGACGACGTCGGTGTAGCCGATCTCGAAAGGTTCGCCGCCGCCGGCCGGTTCGATCGTCGCGGTGCGGCCGGCATGGTTGACGCCGGTGACCTTGCCCGAGATCAACTCGGTCTGGGGCAGGTGCACCCGGTGGGAGACGATCGCGTGGCGCGGCTCGATGCTCCCGGCTGCAACCTCCGGGAGGAAGGGCTGGTAGGTCATGTAGGGCAGCGGATCCACGAGCGTCACGATGCCGCCACGGGACTTGACCTTCTTCTGTAGCTTGTGAGCCACATAGAGTCCGACATACCCGCCGCCGACAACAAGAACGCGCGGTCGATCCGAAAAGTGAGGGTTCAGTGCCATGCTTCGATGCTACCGGACTTTGTGAAAATCTTCACTAAGTGTGCAGGGGTTCCAAGGCGGCTGATCGGGGCCCCGGACGGCGGTCATCGCCGTCCGGTTCCCGGGTTCATTTCCGACGTGTCCGAAGCACGTGGACCGTCCCTGCCGTGAGCAGGACGGCGAACAGTGCGGTGAACCCGAGGACGACCGTCGCCGCGAGGTTATCGGGAACGCTGCCCGGCTCTTCCGCCTGAGGGACCGGCGGCTCGGGGATGTCCGGTGCTGCTTCCTCGGCCTCAGGCCCGGGAGCGGGTGTCTCACTGCCGCCTTCGCTCCTTCGGTATACCTGGATCCAGTCGGCCATACTTCCCAGGCGGTTCGCCTCAGGCACGGAGATGTCGGCGTTGACCGCGGCAGCGACATCAAGGACGCCGTAACCGTAGAGGGTATCGAACCCGGGTGCACCCGTGTCCCGGGCTGTGGCGACGATCCGGTTGACCACCTGTGCCGCGCTCAGCTCCGGATACTTCGACCGGATGAGGGCTGCTACTCCGGAGACGAGGGGTGCCGCCCCGGAGGTGCCGGACCACTCGGCGTACCCTCCCCCGGGAAGGCCTCCCACCAGGTCCTCCGAGGGCGCCGCGACCGCAATGCTGATGCCCTCCGAGGAAGCCTCGCGGCTTGCCACACCCGACCGGTCGAGTCCGGCGACGGAGAGGACACCGGGGATCGTCGCGGGCGCACCGACCTGGATGAGACCGCCCGCCCGGTTACCTGCTGCAGCGACGATCACCACGTCCTGCTGCTCTGCGTACAGGAACGCCTCGTCCCAGCTTTCCGGCCAGGTGGTGGATGTGCTTCCCAGCGACATGTTGATGACTTTGGCGCCGTTGTCGACAGCCCACCGCACCGCCGTCGGGATCTGATCGTTGATGCCGACACCGGCCGGGTTGGGCCCGCTGTTCGGCCCGTCGATCCACACTGACACAGCCAGCAGTTCCGCTTTCGGCGCTACCCCCACAATTCCGTCCGGCCCGCTGCCATAGACGCTGAGCGGTCCTGGTGCCTGCTCCGCCGGAGGCGGTACGGGCTCCGGGGAGAACGCGTCCGCGGTGGGGCCGGATGTCGACGGAGCAGGGCTTTCCCCGGAAACCGATGGTTCAGGGCCCGGTCCGGCTTCGGCTGTGGATCCCGGCGCTGCGGATCCGGCGGTAGGTGCGGGCGCGGAGGGTTCGGGCGCGGGCGACGACGTCGCCGTCGGCTCCGGACCGGGCGCCAGCACCGGCGCCAGCCCCTGATGCCCGCGGCCGGCCAGCAGCGTTCCCACCAGGGTGCCGTGGACGGGCACCTCTCCGATGCCGAGTTGCCCGCCCGGGCTCCCGGCCCCGGAGGCGTCGGTGCCGCCCGTCACCGCTCCGGCAAGGTCCGGGTGCGTGCCGTCGACCCCGCTGTCGATGATGGCCACCTTGACGCCTTCGCCCTGGGTGGTGGCCCAGGCATCGGTGATGCCATAGCTTTCGAGCCAGTACTGCTTTTCCCGCACTTCGTCGGCAACGGCGGGCAGGGCACCAAGCGGCAGCGTCAGGGCAGCGGCGACCAGCGTGACCGCGGCAGCGCGTAGCACCCCGCCACCATGCGTCCTGCGTTGTCCGGGAAGCAACGGGCGCGTCATTCCGTCATTTCCCGCGCCTGGCGATACTGAGGGCTATACCGTCGAGGATGTCGTGCTCACTGGCAGTGGCGCCTCGTACGCGGCCCTCCGTTGCCTCGGCTACCGCTTCGACGATGCACTTCCAGATGAGCGCTCCGGCACCGATGACGTCCACACGGCCCGGGTGCATGTAGGGGAGGCTTGCCCGCCGTGCGCGGTCGCTGTGCAGAAGGTCCGCAGACGCTGCCTGGACCTCGGCCGTGCTGAGCACTGCTCCATGGATCCGCTCCGGAAGGTATTCGGGAAGTTTCAGGGCGTGTGCGGTGACGGTGGTGATGCTTCCGGCCACGCCGACCAGCGTGGTGACCGTCCCGAGCGGCACATCCGCAGCGGCGACGTCGATCAGCGACTTCACTTCCGCCTCCATGGCCGAGATCTCGGCACGGGTGGGAGGGTCGCCGTGGAGGAACCGCTCCGTGAACCGCACGCAGCCCATGTCCATGCTCCGTGAAGCCAGAACTCCTGAGGAGTCACCTGCGACGAATTCGGTGCTGCCGCCGCCGAGGTCGATCACCAGGACGGTTTCGTCCTCCGCAGTGCCCAGCACGCTCACTGCCCCGGTGAAGGACAGTGCCGCCTCCTCCGCGCCGGAAATGACCTCGGGGTCGACTCCGAGCCGCGCACGGATGCCCCTCATGAAGTCCTCCCGGTTCTCGGCGTCGCGGGAAGCCGACGTCGCCACGAACCGCACCGCAGGACTGCCGTGCCGCGCGATGAGGTCGGCATAGTCTTCGGCCGCCGCGAAGGTCCGCGCGAGCGCCGCGTCGGAGAGACGTCCGGTGGCGTCAACGCCCTCACCGAGGCGCACCACCCGCATGAGGCGCTCGACGTCGGTCAGGGCGCCGGTCCCATCGATATCCGCGATGAGCAGCCGGATGGAATTGGTACCGCAGTCGATGGCAGCTGTGCGCATCAGTCCTCCTGGGATGGGGTGCGGCGCGCGGCGCGCTTCCGCTCGAGTTCGTCGGCGGAAAGGCCCTGCGTCTTCCTGTGCCGGCTGAGGTCGGTGGAGGGAACGGCGCCTGCGGTGTCCCAGGCGCCGTCGCAGAAGCAGGTGTCCGCCGTCCACCACTGCCTGATCCCGTCGATCGCCTCATCACCGAGCGGATTCACTCCCGGTCCCGCTGCGAGGGAATGCCCCACGAGGACATGGAGGCATTTCACCCGCGTGGGCATACCGCCCGCCGAAACGCCGTCGATCTCCGGGACCGCCCCTGTGCCGGTGCGGCTCCCGATCTCCCGCCTCACGGCCAGGTAGGCCTCGTGCGCGCCCCGGTACTTCTCAGCGAGTTCCGGCTCGGTACCCAGCCGGGAGGTCATGTCGCTCATGACGCCCTCGGCCTCGAGGCGTGAGACGGCGGCGGTGACCACCGGATGCGTGAGGTAGTAGGTAGTGGGGAAAGGGATGCCGTTGGACAGCCGGGGCGCAGTGGTGGCCACCAGCGGGTTGCCGCAGACGCAGCGCGCACCAATTTCGACGACGTCGCGGACGGGGCGGCCCAATTGCCTGCTGAGAACGTCGAGATCGTGCTGGGTAGGGGTTCGCCGGCCCTGCTCGTTCACGCGGATCCTTCCCTCCTGCGCCTGCGCGGTGCGCAGGCTGTTGTTTGGTGCGTCTTGGTGCATCGGCTGTACCACGTCGATCTGGTCAGTCGGTCGCCGCCCGGGAGACGGTGCTCCACAGGGAGTCCACCCAGGGCAGGTCCTCCGGGTTCGCGTCCGATCCCGCAGCGGAGGCGTCCTCGATCCCCTGGCCGCCCTTGACCAGGTAGCGGGTCTCCCCCGGCATGACCAGGAAGATGCGGTCGCGTGCCTGCTGCTTGATATACGCGGGGTCGTCCCAGCGGGCCAGTTCCGTCTCGTGGTCGGCCTGCACCTGCTCCTGGCGCGCAATATCCTGGCGCAGTGCATCGAGCTCCGCCTGCTGCTGCAGGTAGGTATTGAGCGAGGGAGCAAGGAGAACGGTGACGGCAACGAGGACGACGGCGAGGGCCAGCAGCCGGCCGGAGAACGATTTCGCGGGAATCGGCTTGGCATCCTCCGCGGGTTCGATGACGCGGTTCGGCCTTTTCGTCGACCCCGAAGGGCTGCGGCGAATAGCTCCGGCGAGTTGCGTGCGCTCCGCGGCTCGCGCTTCGGACGATGAGACGGCACGCTCCTGCTGCGGCACCGATTTCTCACGCTGCGGCACCGCCCGCTCGGGCTCCCGAGACGCCGGATTTTGCGGTTCGAGCCGGGACGCCGGCCGGGCCGCCACCGTTTTCCGCCCCGGGGACCCGGCCTTCGGGTGACCGTGCACGGTGGAGTTCGCGGAATGGCCGTTGGGCGGCTCCCCGCCCGTCCGGTCCCCCGCCGGTGGCGAGGGACGGACAGCGCGCGGCACCTTGGGGCGGCGGGCGGTCATGTTACTCCTCGGATGGTCGCTGCACGGGATCCACTGTCGAACCCCGTCCTACGAGGGTAGCCGCCCGCCGGTTCAACTATGCAGTGAAACGCGGGAAGGCACTGCGGCCGGCGTACCGCGCGGCGTCGTCGAGCTCCTCCTCGATGCGCAGCAGCTGGTTGTACTTCGCCACGCGCTCCGAGCGGGCAGGGGCGCCGGTCTTGATCTGGCCGGCGTTGGTGGCCACGCAGATGTCGGCGATCGTGGTGTCCTCGGTCTCACCGGACCGGTGCGAGGTGATGGTGGTGTACCCGGCACGCTGGGCCATGGAGATGGCGTCGAGCGTCTCGGTGAGGGTACCGATCTGGTTCACCTTGACCAGCAGCGAGTTGGCCGTCTGGTTCCGGATACCCCGCTCAAGGCGTGTGGGGTTGGTGACGAACAGGTCGTCGCCGACGATCTGCACCTTCGAGCCGATGGCCTCGGTGAGCGCCTTCCAGCCCTCCCAGTCGTCCTCATCCAGGGGGTCCTCGATCGACACCAGGGGGTAGTCGCGGACCAGTTCCTCGAAGTAGGCGCTCATCTCGGCGGTGCTGAGCGACTTGCCCTCGAAGGTGTAGACGCCATCGCTGTAGAACTCGGAGGCGGCGACGTCCAGCGCGAAAGCGATATCCGTGCCGGGCGTGTAGCCTGCCCGTTCGACGGCGGTGGTGATGAGGTCCAGCGCGTCGCGGTTGGACGGCAGGTTCGGCGCGAAGCCGCCCTCGTCGCCGAGGCCGGTTGCGAGGCCCTTCTCCTTCAGCACCGCCTTCAGCTCGTGGTAGACCTCGACGCCCCAGCGCAGGCCCTCCGAGTAGGACTGCGCGCCCAGTGGAACGATCATGAACTCCTGGATGTCGACGTCGGAATCCGCGTGGGACCCACCGTTCAGGATGTTCATGAGCGGCACGGGGAGGACGTGCGCGTTGGGTCCGCCGAGGTAGCGGTAGAGCGGAAGGGCGGAGGACTCAGCGGCCGCGCGCGCAATGGCAAGGGACACCCCCAGCATCGCGTTGGCACCGAGGTTCGACTTGTTCTCGGTTCCGTCGAGGTCGATCATGGCCTGGTCGATGGCGCGCTGGTCGGCGGCGTCGAACCCGAGCAGTGCCGGCTGGATCTGCTCGATCACAGCTTCCACGGCCTGGAGGACGCCCTTGCCGAGGTAGCGGTCCTTCTCACCATCGCGGCGCTCGTTGGCTTCGAAGGCTCCGGTGGACGCGCCGGAGGGGACTGCTGCGCGGCCGAAAGTGTCGTCGTCGAGCAGTACCTCGACCTCGACCGTAGGGTTCCCGCGTGAGTCGAGGATTTCCCTTGCGTGGATGGCGTCGATAATTGCCATGGAAGTGCTCCTGTTCGTTGGAGTGTCTGGAGGGGGATCTCACTGCAAGCCTAGTTCACGCCGCCGCCGGACGGGCCTGAAGGCACTACCCAATGGGACTTCCACGCCGGAACGCACCACTTCTCGCGCGTTCGAGGGGCCGGACCGTGTGTCGTCAGGCAACACGCCGGTTATCAGCAGCACCGACGCCGAGAGGCGCCGGATCCGACACACCCGGGACTGGCCAGCAGCCCGACGCCGAGCTGCTGACCTGACCCGGAAGCTTCAAGCCCGGCTTCGGCGCCGAACGGCGCAACGACGGATTGCGCGGCACCTTCGACAGGCGGGTTCAGGACGGACCGGCGACACGATCCTGGAAACGGTGGACGGCGCTCCGCAGCGCAAGCTCCGGATCGATTCCCTGCCCGACGGCGGCTGCCGCGAGGGCGAGCAACTGGTCTCCGAACTCCTCCGCCGTCCTGACGTGCGGCTGGTCGGCCGGTGGGACGTGCGGCTTGTCGGCCGACTGGACCGGCGGGACGTGCGGCTGGTCGGTCGGAAGGACTGGTGGGACGGCCGGTGGGACGTGCGGCTGGACCGGTGGGGCGGCTCCCGTGAACGCTGCCCGCGACACGCTTTTTGCGGCCAGTGCCAGCGCGGGGAGGTGATTCGGGATGCCGTCGAAGGGCTTGCGGTCCGGCTTCTCAATGGCTTTCACCGCCTGCCACGTGGCCACGACCTCCCCGACCGTCGCAGGAAAGTGCTCCCGCACGGAGCCGTCGGCACGGAAGACGTGGGGGTTGCGTCGCACCAGCTTGGCGGTGAGCCCCTCCACCACAGCCCCTAGCCCGAAGGTGCCGCGTTCGTGCTGGAGCTCCGCGTGCAGTACCACCTGGAAAAGAACGTCACCGAGCTCGCCACGCAGCTCATCGAGGAGCGAAGCCTCCTTGCCGGACTCGGGGGCAACCTGCTGCCCTGCCTGTTCAGCCTCCACCTGCTCCACCGCGTCGACGAGCTCGTAGCACTCCTCCACGAGGTACTGCCGAAGGCTCGTCGGAGTGAGCGCGGCGGTCCAGGGGCAGTACTGCCGCAGCTGGCCGACCACAGTGAGGAGACGGTCGAGCGCCGGGCCCGGCTGCGGGAACGGACCTGCATGGTCCGCCGGCTTGCCGACCGGCGGGTCTACCGGCTCGCCGACCAGCGCGCCGACCGGCTGGTCGACGGATCGGTCGACGGATTGGTCGACCGGCTGCTTCATCCTGGTCAGCCCTACGACGCCTGGCCTGCGGCCCGGTCGAAACTCGACGCCACGTGCTCGGCAAGCGCCTCGCGGTCCTCGAGCGGCAGGAAGGTGGCGTCGACAGCGTTGAGCGTCAGCTCGAGGAGGTCCCCGAGGTCGTAACCGAACGTCTCGACCAGCAGCTCGAACTCACCGGTGAGGGTGACACCGCTCATGAGCCGGTTGTCGGTGTTGACCGTGACCTTGAAGCCGAGCTGGTACAGCAGATCGAACGGGTGGCTCTCGATGTCGTCACCGAACGCCTCGACCGCCCCCGTCTGGAGGTTGGATGACGGGCACAGTTCCAGGGGGATACCGCGGTCCCTGACCCAGGACGCCACGCTGCCCAGGTTGGCGATCCCGACGTCGGTGTCGTCGCCGTCCATTCTGCCGGGACTGGCGTCGCCGGCGTCGTTCTCGGAGTCGCTGTAGTCGATCTCGATGTCCTCGGCGATCCGGACGCCGTGGCCGAGGCGCAGGGCGCGGCCGTGCACCAGCGCATCGACGATACTCTCGATCCCTGCTGCTTCACCGGCATGGACAGTGGCGGGGAACTGGTGACTCGCGAGGTAGGTGAAGGCCTCGGCGAAGCGTGCGGCCGGGAACCCGATCTCCGCCCCGGCGATGTCGAATCCGACGGCGCCCCTGCCGCGGTGGCGGACGGCCAGTTCGGCGATTTCCAGGCTGCGGTCCGCGTGCCGCATCGCGGTGATCAGTTGGCCCACCTGGATGACCCGGCCCGCGGCGATCGATGCCGCGGCACCTGCCTCAAGCCCTTCCTGCACTGCTTCGACGGCGTCGTCCAGGCTCAGCCCTCCGGCGACATGCTGCTCGGGTGCCCAGCGGACCTCCCCGTACACCACACCGTCGGCGGCGAGGTCCTCGACGAACTCCCGAGCCACACGGATCAATGCCTCGCGGGTCTGCATCACAGCGATGGTGTGGTCGAACGTCTCGAGGTAGCGCTCAAGCGATCCTGAGTCCGCCGACTCGCGGAACCAAACACCGAGCGCCTCGGCATCCTGTGCCGGCAGGGTATGCCCGATCTCCGCTGCCAGCTCGAGGATCGTGGCCGGGCGAAGGCCGCCGTCAAGGTGGTCGTGGAGGGAGATCTTGGGAAGCGTGGCGATGTCGATGGCGGTGTCGGACACTGGATTCGGCTGGGTTGGAGTCACGGATCCAAGACTACGCGAGGCCCGACTCCACGGGTACGGGCGGGGTCTCCGCGACAACGGCCAGGGCTCCCGCTGCCGCTGCAACGGATCCCCCCGGTCTTGCGTGAGCAGGCTTGGAGCCCCGGAGGAGCGTGATGATCCGGTCCACCAGCAGCCCGAGCACAACTGCCACCGTCACGGCGACCACCACGCCGAGGAGGTGGTTGTTCTCGAACCAGGCACCGGCAAGCGCGCCGATGCCCACCGAATACGCTGCCCAGACGACACCGGCAAGGGCCGTGAGTGCCACGAACCGCTTCCGGGAGTACCCGGTGGCGCCCGCTGTCAGGTTGACCGCCACCCGACCGATGGGCACGAAACGCGCCACCAGAAGCAACGACGCCGCCCGTTTTTCCATTTCGTAGCCTGCCCACTCGAAGGACCGCTGCGAACGTGGGCTGCGCATCCATCGGAAACGGCGCGTCCCGATGCCCCTGCCGATCGCGTAGGCGATGTTGTCGCCCGCGAACGCCCCTCCGGCGGCCACTGCGATGAGGATCCAGGGGTTGGGCACGCCCTGGGCGATGATCAGGGAGGCGAGGCCCACCACCACCGATTCGCTCGGGAACGGTGGAAAGAACCCGTCCACCGTGCAGCACACGAAGACCAGCAGGTACACCCAGGGCTGTTCCGCGGCGGCGACCACCAGATCACTGAGGCCGGTGGTGACAGCGTTCCAAACGTCCACGCGCCGGGCTCCTCTGTGTCGGTTCCGCGCCCGTTCGCCGGAGGGGGAACGGGTTCCACCAATTCTCCGGCCGGAACGGGACCGCCCGCATCAGGTAAACCCCTGACAGGTTCCCGGAACCCGGCAGGAAACCGCTACTACGAGATGCGGTCGAGAATGAGCTGGTGTGCCGGACGGAACCCCTCGGGGGCGATCGTGACGGCGCCGGCCAGCGCTTCGCGCGCACGGTCGAACTTCTCAGGAGTGTCGGTGAGCAGGGTCATCAACGGCTCGCCTGCCCGCACCACGGCTCCGGGCTTGGCATGCATCCGGACTCCGGCGCCCGCCTGTACGGCGTCCTCCTTGCGTGCGCGGCCGGCTCCGAGGCGCCATGCGGCCACTCCGACGGCGAGGGCGTCGAGCTCGATCAGCACGCCGTCGGCCGGGGCGAGGAGAACCTCGGATTCACGGGCCTGGGGAAGCGCTGCGCGGGGGTCGCCGCCCTGCGCCTCGATCATGCGGTTCCAGACGTCCATCGCCCTGCCGTCGCGGAGCGCCGCCGCGGGGTCGGCGTCGTGGATTCCAGCGCAGGCGAGCATCTCCTCGGCCAGGCGGACGGTGAGTTCGACGACGTCGGACGGTCCGCCGCCTGCGAGCACCTCGACCGATTCCTCGACCTCGATGGCATTTCCCGCGGTGAGGCCCAGCGGCGTTCCCATGTCGGTCAGCAGGGCGACAGTGTTCACTCCGGCGTCCTTGCCGAGCGCCACCATCGTGCGTGCCAGCTCCCGTGCCTGCTCGACATCCTTCATGAAGGCACCACTGCCTACCTTGACGTCGAGGACCAGTGAGCCGGTGCCCTCGGCGATCTTCTTGCTCATGATGGAGGACGCGATCAGGGGGATCGCCTCGACGGTCCCGGTGACGTCGCGCAGGGCGTACAGCTTCTTGTCGGCGGGCGCCAGACCGGTTCCGGCGGCGCAGATCACCGCGCCGACGTCGGCGAGCTGGCTCATCATCTCTTCATTGCTGAGGTGCGCACGCCAGCCCGGGATGGATTCCAGCTTGTCCAGCGTGCCGCCGGTGTGGCCGAGCCCACGGCCTGAAAGCTGGGGCACTGCGACGCCGAACACCGCCACCAGCGGGGCCAGCGGAAGGGTGATCTTGTCCCCCACCCCGCCGGTGGAGTGTTTGTCGCTCGTGGGCTTGCCGAGTGCCGAGAAGTCCAGCCGCTCCCCCGAGGCGATCATGGCCGCCGTCCATCGGGAGATCTCGGCCCGATCCATGCCGTTGAGCAGGATCGCCATGTTCAACGCAGCCATCTGCTCGTCGGCGATGGCACCGCGCGTGTAGGCGTCGATGGTCCAGTCGATCTGTTCGGGGCTGAGGACGCCCTTGTCCCGTTTGATGCGGATGATGTCGACGGCGTCGAATGCTTCAGTCATGAAAATTACCTGTTCGAGAGGGAATGGGAGGTTTTCTCAGGCGAGGTGCTGCGGGCCGAAGGCGTCGGGCAGCACCTCGTCGATGGTCTTGATGCCGCTGACGGTCAGCAGGACCATCCCCGGCGCCCGGAACTCATAGAGCAGCTGGCGGCAGCGTCCGCAGGGCATGAGCGTGTTGCCCGCCCCGTCCACGCAGCTGAACGCCTCGATCCGGCCGCCTCCGGTCATCGCGAGGCTGCTGACCAGTGCGCACTCGGCGCAGAGCGTGAGCCCGTAGGAAGCGTTCTCGACGTTGCAGCCCGAGATGATGCGGCCGTCGTCGATCAGTGCCGCAGCACCGACGGGGTAGTTCGAGTACGGCACGTAGGCCTTCTCCATTGCGGCGGTGGCTGCTGCAGTAAGCTTCGCCCAGGGAATTCCGGTTTCCGTCATGGTCCGGTCCTAGCCCTTGATGTAGGGGATGCCGCTGGCCCCCGGAGCGCGAGAGCGGCCGACCAGGCCGGCGACGGCGAAGATGGTGACCACGTAGGGAAGCATGCGGAGGAACTGGTCCGGCACGGGAGTGCCGAGCAGGCTCAGCACGTTGGTGAGGTTCGTGGCGAATCCGAAGAGGAGCGCGGCGAAGAAGGCACCGATGGGATTCCAGCGCCCGAAGATCAGCGCCGCGAGGGCGATGTAGCCCTGCCCTGCCGTCATGTCCCGCCCGAAGCCGGAGACCAGCACGAGCGTGAAGAAGGAGCCACCCACGCCGGCGACCACACCTGCAAGCAGCACGTTGGTGAAGCGCAGGCGGTTCACGTTGACGCCGAGGGTATCGGCCGCCTTGGGATGTTCACCCACCGCGCGGGTGCGCAGGCCCCAACGGGAACGGAACAATGCCACATACACCACGGCCACCGCAACGTACATCAGGTAGCCGACAATGGTCTGCTCGAACAGGATCGCCCCGAGAATGGGGATCTCCGAGAGGCCGGGGATGCTGAGGACGGGGAGCTGGGGCGGGCTGTTCCACGTTTCGGAGTCTTCGCTGAGCACCGCGGAGAACAGGAAGCCGGTGAGCCCGGAGACCAGGACGTTGAGGACCACCCCCACGATCACCTGGTTCACGAGGTAGCGGATGCTGAAGACCGCCAGTACGAGGGAGACGAGTACACCGGCCACCGCAGCCGCGATGAGCCCGATGATCGCACTGCCGGACAGTGACGCAGCGACGGCCGCGGCGAACGCACCGAACAGCAGCTGGCCTTCGATGGCAATGTTCACGACGCCGGACCGCTCGCACAGGACACCCGAGAGGGAACCGAAGATCAGCGGCACCGCGAGCGTGACCGACCCGGCCAGCAGGCCGTACAGCGCTACGTTGGGCGTCCGTGCACTGCCGACCACCCAGGTGAGGAAGCCGATCAGGAAGAGCACGGCGAACGCCGCGAGGAGCCAGCGCGGAGCAGGTTCGCCGCGGCGCGTCCGAACGACGGCGAAGGCCGCGAGTGCGAGCATTCCCAGTGCCGTGAACCAGCCGATCAGCGGTGCGGACAGGACGAGATCGGGCAGCACGAGGGCGTCGCCCGGGTCCGAGAGGCGGAACGTGACGTCATTGGCGGGCGCCCCGAGGGCGAACACGAGCAGCGCCAGCAGCGCGAGCACCGACAGGAGGATGGGGTTCTTCCAGCTTCGGAGGGATCCGGAGGCGGTGTCCGCGCGGACGGGCGCCGCTGTTGCTGATGTACTCATGCTGTGCCTCCAGTGGCTGCGCTCGTGCGGTCCTTGCTGCGTTTCGGCGCGGGGAACGCACCGGGGACCGGGAGCCGGAACAGCGACCGGACCAGTGGCGGGGCCGCGATGAAGAGGACGATCAGGGACTGCACAACGAGCACGATATCGATGCTGGTTCCCGTCGAGGCCTGCATGGTGACTCCCCCTGCACGGAAGGCACCGAAGAGCAGGCCGGCGGCGAAGGTGCCCCAGGGGCTCGACCGCCCGAGGAGCGCGACGGTGATCGCGTCGAAGCCGAAGCTCGCCGCGACACCGGAGGTGAGGACCTTCTCGGTTCCCGAGACCTGGGCCACACCTGCAAGCCCGGCGAGGGCGCCGGCAATCGCCATGGCGAGGATGTAGCCCTTGCTGACGCTGATGCCGGCGGTGCGCGCCGCGGTGGCGTTGGCTCCCACCGCCCGGAGCTCGAACCCGACGGTTGAACGGTTGAGCAGCCACCACACGAACACCGTTGCCAGGACTGCCACCACGAAGCCCCAGTGCAGCCTGAACTCAGGTCCGAGCAGTGGCGGGTAGAGCGCCGTCGCATCGAGCTGGGGGCTGATGGGGTTGGTCGACCCGGGTCGCTGGAACGCGGGGGTACTGAGGAAGTACAGCACGAGGTTGACGGCAACATAGTTGAGCATGATCGTGAGGATCACCTCATGGGCGCCGGTACGAGCCTTGAGGACGCCCACCAGCCCGGCCCAGAGCGCCCCGCCCAGCATTCCCGCGAGAATCACGAGCAGCAGGTGGATGCCCGCGGGAAGGTGGAGGGTGAACCCGACCCAGCCCGCGAAGGTTGCGCCGATCAGGATCTGCCCCTGCGCGCCGATGTTGAACAGGCCGGCCCGGAAGGCCAGGGCCACGCCGAGGCCGGCGCAGATCAGCGGCGTGGCCACCGTGAGCGTCTGCGTCAGCGGATAGATCATGCGGGTGAACGTCTCACCCTCGAAGTTGAAGACGGAACCCTGGAACAGGGCGAGATACGCACCGGAGGCGGCGGCCCACGCAGCCGACAGGGTGTCCTGCGGACGGCTGAAGAAGTACGACGCCGAGGAGGCCACCTCGGGATCCGTCAGTGCGATCAACAGGCCGCCGAGGATCAGCGACATCAGCACCGCGAGCACTGCCACGAGGGCATTTCCCGTCATGATCCGGTGCATCACCGGCTGCGATCCGGCAATCGGCTGGCTTTCCTGCACACTCACTGCTTTTCTCCCTGGATGTTGTTGGCCTGCGCCAGCGCTTCGTCGCCCGGCATGCCGGCCATCATCAGGCCGAGGACGTCCCGTGAGACGGTTCCGGGCACGATGCCCATGAGCCGGCCCCGGTACAGGACGGCGATGCGGTCGGCAAGCTCGAGCACCTCGTCGAGTTCGGTCGAGACGATGATGACGGGGGTGCCGCTGTCGCGCTCGGCGACGATGCGCCGGTGCAGGAACTCGATGGAACCGACGTCGACGCCGCGGGTGGGCTGGGAGGCGATGAACAGCTTCAGCGGACGCGAGAGTTCGCGCGCCATCACCACTTTCTGCTGGTTGCCGCCGGAGAGCGTTCCCGCCGCCGCCGCGGCCGACTGCGTCCGCACGTCGTACTCGGCGATCTTTTCGTCGGCGTTCTTCTCGATGACCGCGGAGGACATCGAAAGCCCCTTGGCGAACGGCGCCTGGTCATAGCGGTTCAGAATCAGGTTCTCGGCGACGGAAAAGCTTCCCACGAGGCCCTCGACGCTGCGGTCCTCGGGAACGAAGCCCACTCCGGCCCGGATGACATCCTTGACCCTCCGGCCCAGGAGCTCCTGCCCCTGCAGCAGAATGGAGCCGTGAACGTGGTCCTGCAGTCCCAGGATGGCTTCCGTGAGTTCGGTCTGGCCGTTGCCCTGGACACCGGCGATGGCGAGGATCTCCCCCCGCGCCACATCGAAGCTCAGCCCATCCACCACGCGCTGGCCGTTGGCTGCCTGAACAACGAGGTCCTTCACGCTGAAGGACACCTCCCCCGGCCTGGCGGGCTCCTTCTGGAGCGTCAGGCTGACCGAGCGGCCCACCATGAGGGACGCGAGTTCCGTGGTGGGAGCCCCTGGGTCTGCTGTCCCCACGACCTTGCCCCGACGCACGACGGTGATGACGTCGGAGACCGCCTTGACCTCGCGCAACTTGTGGGAGATGAAGACGATCGACTTGCCGTCCGCCTTGAGCTGGCCCATGATCCCGAGCAGCTCGTCGGTTTCCCTGGGGGTGAGGACGGCCGTCGGTTCGTCGAGGATCAGGACCTCGGCGTCGCGCACGAGTGCCTTGATGATCTCGACGCGCTGCTGGACGCCGACGGGAAGGTTCTCGACCACCGCGTCGGGATCGACGTCGAACCCGTACTGGTCCGAGATCTGCCGGATCCGTGTGCGGGTCTCCTGCAGCTTGAGCATCCCGCCGGCCTTGGTGGTCTCGTTGCCCAGCGCCACGTTTTCCGCGACGGTGAACACGGGGACCAGCATGAAGTGCTGGTGCACCATGCCGATTCCGGCGGCCATGGCATCCCCCGGACCCCGGAAGGTCACGGGTTCGTCATTGACGAGGATTTCCCCTTCGGAGGGGTCGTACAGTCCGTAGAGGACGTTCATGAGCGTGGACTTGCCAGCTCCGTTCTCTCCGAGCAGGCTGTGGACCTGCCCCGGCTCCACCACGAGGTCGATGGAATCGTTGGCGACCAGCGTTCCGAATCGTTTGGTGATGCCCTTGAGTTCGAGTTTCACAACCCAACCAGCCTGTTCTTTGCTTATCAATTCAGGTGAAGGATACCGGTTCTGCGGGAGGTGAACCCACCGGCGGCAAAAACGAACCGCTTCCCTCCCTGCGGATTCATCCGCGGGTGGGAAGCGGTTCGGCGATTTCTGCTGAACTTACTGCTGGGGGCTTGCCCCGGACTCGACGGTGATCTCGCCCGAGATGATCTGCTCGGTGATCTCGTCGAGCTGCGTCTGCAGGTCTTCGGGAACATTCGCTTCCTGGTCGTGGAAGGGAGCCAGTGCAACTCCGCCGTTCTCGAGTGTCCCGACGTAGGGGGCGTTGTCGAAGTTGCCCTCGACGTCGGTCTTGATGACTTCCTCGACGGCGTCGCCCATGAGCTTCATGACCGAGGTGAGGATGAATTCCTCACCCTTGCCGGCGGTCTCGTAGCCGTCGGAGTCCACCCAGACCACCCGGGCGTTTCCGCCGGCCGCGTTGGCTTCGATCACGGCGTCGAGCGTACCGAGGCCCACGGGTCCGGCGACGGGCATGATGATGTCCGCGCCCTCGTTGATGAAGTTCTGGGTGTTGGTCTTGCCGGCGCCCTGGTCGTTGAAGTTGCCGATGAAGGTACCGTTCTGGGCTTCCTTGTTCCAGCCGAGGAGCTCGACCTCTGCACCGTTCTGCTCGTTGTAGTAGGCGATGCCGTCAGCGAAGCCGTCCATGAAGATGGTGACGGTGGGGATGTTGATTCCGCCGTACGTTGCCACCTTGCCGGTTTCGGAGGTGGCCGCAGCGGCGTACCCGGCGAGGAAGGCTGCCTGCGCCGTGTCGTAGATGATCGGCTTGACGTTCGGAAGCTCGATCGAGTTGTCGTCGACGATGGCGAAGTTCGCATCGACGTTGGCCTCGGCCGCGGCCTTGGTGGTATCGGCCAGCAGGAAGCCGACGGTGACCGTCATGTCGCAGCCGCCCTGCACCATGCTGTCCACGTTGGGGCCGAAGTCGGTCTCGGCCTGGGACTCGGCCTGGTTGATCTGGATGCCGAGGTCCGCTTCGGCCTGCTTCAGTCCTTCGTAGCTCGACTGGTTGAACGAGCGGTCGTCGAATCCTCCGGAGTCGGAGACGATGCATCCGAGGTAATCGGTCCCGGCAGCGGCCGTGGCTCCCGGAGCCTCCTCGGCCGGTGGTGCACCGCAACCACTGAGGACGAGGGCTGATGCGCCGAGGACGGCGGCCGACAGGCTGGTGCCGCGCGGGAATTTGCGCAGTGAGTTCTTCAATGTTCCTCCAGGAAAAGAGATATGCCACCCGGACGGTTCCAGTGAGTGTCCGTCCCCAGTTCCCCGGAGGTACTGGAAGCTCTGTTTTCACGAAAACCGGTTGTGGCGCTTGCGACACCGTCGGTGCAGCGCGTATGCGAATACTCTAGGGGCAGGTGAGGTGGAACACTAACGGAACGCGCCGACCTCCCGCCGATCGTTCGGGATTCGTTATCAATCCACGGACCGGGGCTGACGGGATTCAGTGGCGCAGACCGAGCACCGCACGGAGGGCCGCGGCAGCCATCACCCGCACCCCGTAGCCGATGGCACGCTCGTCGGGTGCGTAGTCACCCCGGTGGAGATCGAAGGTCTCCCCGCCGGGCGAGCGGGTCCCGAGCCTCATCATGGCGCCGGGCACTTCCTGGGTCATCCAGGCGAAGTCCTCGCCGCCCATGGACTGCGGAGTCAGCACGACGGCGTCGTCGCCCAGTTCGGCGCGCGCCGCGGCCTCGAGCAGGCCGGTCTCGGCCTCGGAGTTCACCACCGGAGGCACTCCGCGGATGTGCTCGAGCTTCACTTCGACGCCGAAGGGTGCTGCGACCTGCCGCACTGCGCTGTCCAGCAGTTCACCCGCCGATTCCCACGCTTCTCCATCGAGGCAGCGGAGTGTTCCCGACAGGAAGCCGTGTGCGGGGATGGCGTTCGGCGCGGATCCCGCGTGGATCTGGCCCCACACCACCGACACGGCGCTGCGTACATCGATGCGCCGCGAAAGGACGGCAGGCACGTTGACGGCGATGGTGGCGAGCGCGAACACGAGATCCTCGGTGAGGTGTGGTCGGGAGGTGTGCCCGCCGCGGCCGGCCAGTTCGACACGCACGGTGTCGGAGGCGGAGGTGATGGCTCCGATCCGGGTGCCCACCTGGCCTGCGTCGATGCGGGGGTCGCAGTGCAGTGCGAGGATGCGGGGGACGTCGTTCAGGATGCCCTGGGCGATGACGTCGAGGGCGCCGCCCGGCATCATCTCCTCGGCGGGCTGGAAGATCACGCGGACCGATCCGGCGAGGGGAGCCTCCTCGTGCATCGAGGCGAGGACCAGCGCCACACCCAGCATGACCGTGGCGTGGATGTCGTGGCCGCAGGAGTGGGCCACCCCGGTCGTGGCCGAGCTGTAGGGCAGGCCCGTCTCCTCGATGATCGGCAGGGCGTCGATGTCGGCCCGCAGCCCGATCCGCAACGGACCGTCGCCGATATCGACGTAGAGCCCTGTGTTCTCCAGCCTCTTCGGCGTCAGTCCTGCCTGCTCGAGGCGCTCCACCAGGCGGTCGGTGGTCCGGTGCTCCTCATAGGAGAGCTCCGGGTGCTCGTGGAGATCCCGGCGGAAGCTGATCAGTTCCTCGAGCACCGGCGCAAGCCACACGCCGACTGGGGGGACGGCTCCGTCGGAGCGAGTAGTCTGCACCGCTACAGCCTACCGGCGCGCTACAGGACGTCGGTGTCGCCGCTGGCCCGCAGGTGCTCCACCGCCTTCTTGACTTCCTGGGCGTGCTCCTTGGTGGTGACCAGCAGTGCATCCGGTGTGTCCACGATGACGACGTCCTTGATGCCGATCAGCGCGATGACCCGTTTGGTGTCCGACACCACGATGCCCGAGGCGTTCTCCGAGAACACCCTCGCGCCCTCCCCCATCACCGTGAGCTCCCGATTCTCGGTAGCCGGGTTCAACCGCCCGATCGCCGCGAAATCGCCGACGTCGTCCCAGCTGAAGGCACCAGGGATCATGGCGACATCGCCTGCGGCCGCCGCCGGTTCCGCCACAGCGTAGTCGATCGCGATCTTCGGGAGACCGGGCCAGACCCGGCGGGCCACCTCCACGCGCCGCGGGGTGTCCCAGGCGGCCGCGATCTCGGTGAGTCCCTCGTAGAGCACCGGCTCATTCGCCTCCAGGTGCTTCAGCATCAGTGCCACGGGAGCCACGAACATTCCCGCGTTCCAGCTGTAGCTTCCGCTTTCGAGGTAACCGAGGGCAACCTCCTCGGAAGGCTTCTCGACGAACTCGATGACGGCGTGCGCGCTGGGGGCACCCGGTACGTCGAGTGCGGCGCCGGCGCGGATATAGCCGAAGCCGGTGGACGGGTGGGTCGGTTCGATGCCGATGGTCACGATGTAGCCCTGCGCCGCGGTATGGATTGCTTCACGCACCGCCTCCTGGAAGACCTCGACCGGTGTGATCACCTGGTCCGCGGCGAAAGACCCCATGATGGTGTCCGGGTCCCGCTGGTGCAGGATGGCCGCCGCGAGGCCGATCGCCGCAGCGGAGTCCTTCGGCTCGCTCTCGAGCACCAGGTCCCGATCTTCGATCTCCGGCAGCTGCTTGAGCACTGCGCGCCGGTGCGCGATACCGGTCACCACCATGGTCCGCCCGCCGCACAGGGGGCGGAGGCGGTCGTAGGTGGCGCGGATCAGCGTACTTCCGGAACCCGTGAGGTCGTGGAGGAACTTCGGGGCCGCGGCGCGCGAGAGCGGCCAGAGCCTCGTACCGGTACCCCCCGCGGGTATCACGCCGTAGAACCGGTTGAGCACGCTGTCGGAGTCTTGGGCAGCAGCCCTCTCAGTAGTCATCACTTCCACGTTAACGCACGACTTCAAACGCGGCTCCAGACACCGGATGGAAGACGGCTGCATGCAGCCGTCGCAATGTAAACAACATCACAGTGTAGGAGGGCCTAAATTGAACGCGGGCGACCGTCGGCCTAGATTATCCTTATCTTATAGAGTGCTCTCGCACCGGCGTCATCCCTGCGTGGACGACATGCTAACGCCGCTGCGTCGCAGGGAGGTTATTTCAATGTCGAAGACACTGACACCAGCAGGCACCCTCTACCGCGGCCGCGAAGGCCAGTGGTCCTGGGTGGCGCACCGCATCACCGGGGTAGTGATTTTCTTTTTTCTCCTCGTGCACGTCCTGGATACATCCCTGGTGCGTGTCTCACCCGAAGCGTATGACGCGATTATTGCTTCCTACAAGAACCCCCTCATGGGACTCGGCGAGCTCGGCCTGGTCGCGGCGATCGTGTTCCACGCCTTCAACGGGCTCCGGATCATCGCCGTGGACTTCTGGAAGCAGGGGCCCCGCTACCACCGCCAGATGCTGTGGGGCGTCGTCGGCCTGTGGGCCGTCACCATGATCGCGTTCTCGATCCGCCATCTCTCGCACGTATTCGGAGGTTAGAAGCCGTGGCCGTTCCCATCATTGAAAGCCCCCGCTCAGGCAGGATCGCTCCCGAGTACTCCCGGACCGGTTCCTCCCGGGGCAACTTCGAGATGATCGCGTGGCTCTTCATGCGCCTCTCCGGCGCCATCCTCGTGGTCCTGATCTTCGTCCACCTCTGGACCAGCATGGTCGCCGGGGACGGCATCAACCAGGTCGATTTCGGTTTCGTCGCCGGCAAGTGGGCGGACCCGATCTGGCAGATCTGGGACCTCACGATGCTGTGGCTCGCAATGCTCCACGGCACCAACGGTGTCCGGGTGATCATCAACGACTACGCGGAGAAGAACTCCACGCGCATGGTGCTGAAGTCGGTCCTGTACGCATCGACCGTCGTGATCGTCGTCCTCGGCACCCTGGTGATCTTCACCTTCGATCCCTGCCCCGTGATCGACGGCGTCGCCCATGTTGCGGAGTACTGCCCCTCCTAGGCGAGCACCCTCTCGATGGCCGCGGGCCCGGTGACCCTGGTTCCGCGGGCGCACCCGCGGCACCTCGCCGTCAAACCGGTCCCTTCCCTCCCAGGCTTTCCCCGACTTTGTCTTCAACAGAAAGAGCGACCAGCATGCAGGTCCACAAGTACGACGTCGTCATCGTAGGCGCCGGCGGCGCCGGCATGCGCGCAGCGATCGAATCCGGTCAGCGCGCGCGAACGGCGGTACTGACCAAGCTTTACCCGACGCGGTCCCACACGGGCGCCGCACAGGGCGGAATGTGCGCCGCCCTCGCCAATGTCGAGGAAGACAACTGGGAATGGCACACGTTCGACACCGTCAAGGGCGGCGACTATCTGGTGGACCAGGATGCTGCTGAGATCATGGCGAAGGAAGCCATCGAAGCCGTCCTCGATCTCGAGAAGATGGGACTCCCCTTCAACCGCACTCCCGAGGGCCGGATCGACCAGCGGCGTTTCGGCGGGCACACACGCGACCACGGCAAGGCACCGGTCCGCCGCTCCTGCTACGCGGCCGACCGCACCGGCCACATGATCCTCCAGACGCTCTACCAGAACTGCGTCAAGCACAACGTCGAGTTCTACAACGAGTACTACGTACTCGACCTCCTGATGGTGGACCAGGAGGAGACGGTCGACGGCGTCACGCGCATCGCGAAACGCGTTGCCGGCGTCGTGTCCTACGACCTGGCCACCGGTGAACTCCACATCTTCCAGGCCAAGTCGGTGGTGTTCGCGTCCGGCGGCGTCGGCAAGGTCTACAAGACCACCTCGAATGCGCACACTCTGACCGGGGACGGTATGGGCATCGCCTTCCGGCGCGGCATCCCCCTCGAGGACATGGAGTTCTTCCAGTTCCACCCGACCGGCCTTGCCGGCCTCGGCATCCTTCTCTCCGAGGCAGCCCGCGGAGAGGGAGCAATCCTCCGCAACTCCGAGGGCGAACGGTTCATGGAGCGCTACGCACCGACCATCAAGGACCTGGCTCCCCGCGACATCGTGGCCCGGTCGATGGCGAACGAGGTACGCGAGGGACGTGGGGCGGGCCCCAACAAGGACTACGTCCTGCTTGACCTGACCCACCTCGAGCCCGCGCATATCGACGCGAAGCTTCCCGACATCACTGAGTTCGCACGCACCTACCTCGGTGTGGAGCCCTACACCGAGCCTGTACCGGTCTTCCCTACCGCTCACTACGCGATGGGCGGCATTCCGACGAACGTGAGGGCCGAAGTGCTCTCGGACAACAACACCGTGGTGCCGGGCCTCTACGCCGCCGGCGAGGTGGCCTGCGTGTCGGTCCACGGATCCAATCGTCTCGGCACCAACTCGCTGCTCGACATCAACGTGTTCGGGAAGCGTGCGGGCCTGGCTGCCGCCGAGTACGCGCAGACCGCCGACTTCGTGGAGATTCCTGACAACCCGCTCGCCGACACCGAGGCGCTGCTGAACACCGCGCGCAGTTCCGAAGGCGGTGAGCGCGTGGCGCTGATCCGCAAGGAACTCCAGGACATCATGGACGCCAACGTCCAGGTGTTCCGCACCGAAGAGACCCTCCTCGAAGCCCTTGCAGTGATCGATGGCCTCGAGGAGCGCTACACCCGCATTTCCGTCCAGGACAAAGGCAAGCGCTTCAACCTGGATCTCCTCGAAGCTGTGGAGCTCGGCTTCCTGCTCGATATGGCGAAAGTCATGACGGCGGCTGCCCTGCACCGTAAGGAATCCCGCGGAGGCCACTTCCGCGAGGACTATCCGGAACGCGACGACGAGAACTTCATGACCCATTCCATGGCCTACAAGGACCCGAGCGCAGTGAGAACCAGCGGCGTGCGCCTTGAGACCAAACCGGTGGTCTTCACCCGATACCAGCCCATGGAGCGTAAGTACTAATGAGCACCGAAACCGTTGAGAAAGAGCCGGCCTCGAAGGTCGAGCTGGCCCCGGGCGTGGGCGGCGGTGGGGAAATCCCTACCTTCGACATCACCCTGAAAGTACGCCGCTACAACCCCGAGGTGTCGGATGACGCCCACTGGGACGAGTGGAAGCTGACCATGTACGGCACCGATCGGGTGCTCGACGCCCTGCACAGGGTCAAGTGGGAGTTCGATGGTTCCGTCTCGTTCCGCCGCTCCTGTGCTCACGGTGTGTGCGGGTCCGATGCCATGCGCATCAACGGCCGCAACCGCCTGGCGTGCAAGACACTCCTGAAGGACCTCGACACCTCCAAGCCCATCCTCGTGGAGCCTATCAAGGGTCTTCCCGTGGAGAAGGACCTGATCGTGGACATGGAGCCGTTCTTCCAGTCCTACCGGGAGATTATGCCGTTCCTGATCAGCAAGGGCCACGAGCCCAGCGCCGAGCGGCTGCAGTCCGCCGAGGAGCGGGAGCGTTATGACGACACCACCAAGTGCATCCTGTGCGCGGCGTGTACGTCGTCGTGCCCGGTCTTCTGGACCGACGGCCAGTACTTCGGCCCGGCGGCGATCGTCAACGCGCACCGTTTCATCTTCGACTCGCGCGACGACGCTGGTGACATGCGGCTCGAGATCCTCAATGACAAGGAGGGTGTGTGGCGGTGCCGCACCACCTTCAACTGCTCGGAAGCCTGCCCGCGCGGCATCCAGGTGACGAAGGCCATTTCGGAAGTTAAGCAGGCCATCCTGACCCGCAAGGTCTAGAGGACCGGCTCCCGTTGTCGGAGTAGCCGGAAGGAGGTAGTCCACGCCAGGTGGACTACCTCCTTCTTTCATTGGCGCGTCCGTCCCGCCGTCATTTGCGGGCCGCGCGCCTGCTCTGCTGGCGCAGGGTTCCCGCCTTGGCTTCGGCGGTACTGCGCTCGGCATCCGCGGCAGCATCGGCGGCACCTACCGCGCACCACGCCGCAGCGATGAGGTAGATCTGGCTGAGGAGGAAGAACCAGATGAACAAGCCGAGGATCACGGCGAAGGGCAGGAGCAACGGGTTCCGTTCCACCCCGCTGCCCAGCAGTTGCGTGCTGAACGTGCGCAGGATGGTGCTTCCCCCTCCGGCGAGCAACGCCCCCCGGAGAAGGACGCCGCCCGGCATGTCGATCCGGGACGCGGAATGGAGGAGGATCGCTGCGACGGCCGTATCGAGCAGGATCATCACCACGAAGCCGGCGAGCTGTGTGAGGGGGCGGGCCGCCTCGGTGAGACCCAGCCACTCGAGCACGACGTCGAGCACCGTGTTCACGACCACGCCCACGCCGGTCGTGATGACGAGTACGACTCCCAGGACCAGAAGGATCCCGGCGTCCTTCACCCGGACGAGGATCGGGTGGAACCACACCGGCTCCAGCCCGAAGATGCTCCTCATGCCCTGCCGCACTCCGGAAATCCAGCCGAGCGAGGTGAAGACCATCACCGTGGTGGACACCACCAGTGCCAGCCCGTAGCCGTTCGTGGCGCCGAACAGGTCTTCTGGGCTGACCAGACCGCCCGGGCCGTCCTCGGTCCTGATCAGCCCTGGAGTGGTCGAATCGACGGTGTCGACGATGAGTTGCTGGAGCTCGGTGTTCCCGGAGATCACGAGGCCCAGAGTCGAGAAACCGACCACGAGCAGCGCGCCGATGGCGAAGAACATCCGGTACGCGACCCCTGCGGCCAGAAGCGGACCCCTGTTCCGCGTGTACAGCAGCAGCACACGCACCGGCTTCAGGGCGAAGAGCCGCGCCAGGACGACGAGGAGCCCGGCGACGCCGCGGGAACCGCGACCCGCGCCCTCCCGTCGAAGCCGCCCGAGGTTCTGGCGTGCTTCGAGGACCTTCCGGTTCAGCTCGTGGCGGTCGGTCGGCGAGGGCTGTTCAACTACCGGAGGTTTCGCTACCTTCAGTGTCTTCGCCAAAGTTCAGCTCTTCCCTTAGCTTCCACGAGCCGGACGGTTGGTGCTCGTACAGCCCCATACTACGGACCTGGAACGACGCCTCGAAGGACTCCAGTTCCTCCACGGCGGCGTCCATTCCGGCGTCACTGACGTCGTGGGCCACGGTGACATGGGGGTGGAACGGGAAATCCAGGGTTCGTTCCAACGGGCCGGCCTGCAGTTTCTCGTGGAGTCCGACGCACTCCTCGAATCCCTGGTCCACCTTGAGGAAGACCACGGGCGACACGGGACGGAAGGACCCTGTGCTCTTCAGCGTGACGGTGAAAGTGCTCTGCGCCTTCGCCACCGCACGCACATGCTCCATCGTGCCCTGCCAGTCCATGGCGGGCGTCGTGGTGATCAGCGTGATGTGGGGCGGCACCAGGACGGCCATCGGATCACCGAAGGAGGCCCTCCACTTCTCCAGCTCGGTGGCGAGCGGTTGCGGAATCGGGATGGTGATCCCCACGCAGCTCAGATCGGGCCGCTGTTCCGATTCTGCGTCGGCCGACGAGTCGAGCGGTTGGTAGGTGGAGGCGCACATCGCTAGGGCACTCCCGCGCCGGAGGTGATTCCGGCAGCAGATCGGGCAACAGTTCCGGCAACGGGGAGGAACCCGACCTTCGCGTACACGTCGGCGAGTGTTGCCGATGCGATCCCACGGGCCTTTGCCGCGCCCTTGGCCAGCAGCCGGTCGAGCTCCGCGGGGTCGGACAGCAGCTCCTGGGCACGCATCCGCACCGGACCGAGGGCCTCGACGACGACATCGGCCAGGTCCACCTTCAGATGGCCGTACATCCGGCCCTCGTAGTCGGCTTCCAGTTCGGCAATGCTGCGGCCGGAGAGGCCCGAGAAAATGGTGAGCAGGTTGGAGATGCCCGGTTTCTCGGCGGCATCGAACCGAATGCTCGTGCCGGCGTCGGTGACCGCGGACCGGATGCGCTTCGCCGTCACCTTCGGGTCGTCGAGGAGGTTGATCAGCCCGGCAGGCGACGACGCCGACTTCGACATCTTCGACGTCGGATTCTGCAGGTCGTAGATCTTCGCTGATTCCTTCTGGATGAACGGCTTCGGCACGGTGAATGCCTGCCCGAAGCGGGTGTTGAAGCGCTGGGCCAGGTCGCGGCTCAGCTCGACATGCTGGCGCTGGTCCTCCCCCACAGGCACCCCCTCGGGCTGGTACAGCAGGATATCCGCTGCCTGGAGAATGGGGTAGGTGTAGAGCCCCACGCTGGCACTGTCGGCGCCCTGCTTCGAGGCCTTGTCCTTGAACTGCGTCATGCGTGATGCCTCGCCGAAGCCCGTGATGCAGTTCAGCACCCAGGCGAGCTGGGCGTGCTCCGGAACGTGGGACTGCACGAACAGAGTCGCCTTCTCGACGTCGACTCCCCCCGCGATGTACTGGGCGGCGGTGCTGCGGGTGCGTGCTGCGAGCTCCACCGGATCCTGGGGAACAGTGATCGCGTGCAGATCCGGAATGAAGAAGACGGCGTCATAGTCCTCCTGCATGCGGACCCAGTGGACCAGTGCGCCGAGGTAGTTGCCGAGGTGGAGCGAGCCGGCGGACGGCTGCATCCCGGAGAGGATGCGCGCCCGGGCAGGGGGTGCGGGGAGGACCATATGGCTGAGTTCCATTCCCTAGATCGAATAGTCGACGACGAGCGGCGCGTGGTCGGAGAAGCGGGTGTCCCAGCTCGCCGCCCGGTCCACCACCGCGTTCACTGCGGCGTCGGAAAGGCGCTGGGTCGCAAGGTGGTAGTCGATCCGCCAGCCGACGTCGTTGTCGAAGGCCTTTCCGCGCCAGGACCACCAGGTGTAGGGACCATCGACGTCACCCGAGAGGTTCCGGTGGACATCGACGTAGCCTCCCTCCGGCGAGAAGAAGGAGTCGAAGTACTTCCGTTCCTCCGGAAGGAAGCCCGCGCTTTTCAGGTTTCCCTTCCAGTTCCGGATGTCGCGGACGGTGTGCCCCACATTCAGGTCTCCGACCACGAGGGCGTGGTCCGAGGAATTGCGCAGCGTCTGGAGGCGCGCGCTCATCGCGTCGAGGAAACGGTACTTGTCGTCCTGTTTCGGCGTACCGACGTCGCCCGAATGGACGTAGGCGCTGGCGACCGTCAGGGTGCTCCCCTTGACGGTGAAGTCGGCTTCGACCCAGCGGCCCGCCGTCGCGAAGTAGTCATCGGCGATCCCCACCCGGGTTGCGGAGAACGGCAGCCGGGATGCTATCGCCACCCCTGCCCGTCCCTTGGCTTCTGCCTCGGCGTGCACCACGTGCCAGGTATCGCCCAGCAGCGCACTGACCACCGCGTCGGGTGCCCTCACCTCCTGGAGGCAGAGGACGTCCACGTCCCTGTCGAGGAGCCAATCCTGCATGCCCCGCTTGTAGGCGGCGCGTATTCCGTTGACGTTCACGGACGCGACCCGCAGGGGTTTTTCGAAGGTATCGGAAGCGAGACTCACCTGATCAACCTTACCCCGCGGCCTCCGGTGATCGCTGTTGGACGGCATGTGCGCCGCAGCGGCCGGGGTCAATCGATGACCGTGCCCTCCACCGGACCGTCGTCGTTCCCCTTCATCATGGACCGGGCGTTATGGGAGGTGATCTCGATGGTCTCCAGGGCGCGTTCCACCATGACCTCATCGCTGCCGAGGTATTCGCGGACCACACCCACCTGGACCTGGACGATCTTGAAACTGTGGTCGAGCTTCTTGTCCCGCACGAGGGTGGCTTCGTCGAACACCCGGGCATCCTGCCCTCCAGCGGTACCCATGCCGGAACGGTGGGCCTCGTTGATCTTCACGGCTGCCCGCCGGGCGGCTGAGCGGAGGCTGAACACCACGAAACTGAACACGAGCAGCCAGCCGAGCGAGATGATCACCACCAGCCATCCGACGACGTCGTTCTCGTTCGCTGCGAAGACGACGGCGACCAGGAACACCACCAGCATGACCGCCATACCGGCACTGCCCATTCGCATACTGATTCCCCGGCCCGCCGGCCGCCCGGTGCTTCCCAATGACTGCATTCCCCCAGTCTCCCAAACAACAGGCACAATCCGTGTAGCCGTCCACCGCAGGCGAACGGTCAGGGAAATAAAAGAATTCTCCCATCCACCCATCCGTGACAGCGGTCACGCCGAAGTACCGGTACGCGCGCACCCGCAGCGCGCACCATTCGCACTATGGAGGGATTCCCGATGAACAAGAAGATGCGCTTCCTCGCAGTACCAGCCCTGGCCCTCAGCACTGTCGCTATGGCCGGCGCACCCGCCATGGCCGCCCATGACGGAACCTACTCCTCGACCCTGGGCCAGCTCAACGGCACCACCGGCTCCGGAACGATCACCCTGGACGTCACCGGCGACCAGGCCAAGGTCAAGCTGCAGGTTTCCGGTCTCGCCGAGACCTTCATGGACGCACCGTACCCCCACGTCCAGCACATCCACGGCGGAGCGCAGGGCACCTGCCCGACCCCCGCTGATGACGCCAACGGCGACGGAATCCTCAGCACCACCGACGGTGCTGCCTCCTACGGTGGAATCCTCACCACACTGACCACCTCCGGTGCAACGACCCCGGCCGAGGGCCTGAACCTCGCCCTCGGCGGCCAGGGTGGCAGCTACACCATCGACCGCACGATCACCCTCGATGAGGCCACCCAGAAGGCTCTCGCCGCCGGCACCGCCGTCGTCGTCGTCCACGGCCTGGACCCCGCCACGGCCACCGGCACTGCAGAGGCCTTCAGCGCACCCAGCGACCTGGAGCCCTCACTCCCCCTCGGTGCCACCTCACCGGCACTGTGTGGAACCCTCGTCGAGTCCCAGATGGGTGACATGCCTGCCGGCGGAGCCGACACCGGCGTCGCCCAGGAAACCGGATCCAACACCGCCATGCTCGCCCTCGGTGGCGGACTCCTCCTTGCGGCAGCAGCCGGCGGAACCTACGTCGTACGCCGTCGTAGCGCCGACGTCTGATCCCCGTCAGTAACTGACAGCTAGGTGAACCGGCCGACGCCGGGGCTTTCCCGCCCCGGCGCCGGCCGGTTTCTTCTTGAGCAGTACTCAGTCGAGCACAAGACAGAACGGGTGCCCGGCGGGGTCAAGGTAGACCCGGAACGTATCGGTTCCCGCGTCGAGGCTGACGGCGCCGAGGGCTAGGACCTTCTTCTCGGCGACATCTAGGCTGTCCACGCGGATGTCCAGGTGCACCTGCTGGGGCACGACCTGGCCCGGCCACCGGGGCGGCGTGTAATCCTCGACGCGCTGGAAGGCCAGCGCCGGTCCGTCCGGAGGCGTGCGGATGGTGATCCAGTCCGGATTGTCCTCCACCCTCGTCATGCCGAGCACCGCCTCGTAGAAGGTGGCCAGGCGGTCGGCATCGGCGCAGTCGAAGACAGTGGAAGAAACGAATCCGATCATCCTCCCAGTATGGTGCGGACCTCACCTTCCCGCCACCGTGCTTCCTGCCAGCGTCCTGCACGCCCTGATTGAAGTGCACGGCGCCCCGGTCAGGTGCCTACGTAGGCTGCGAGGTGCTTGCCGGTGAGAGTGGCGCGGGCGGCGGCGAGGTCGGCGGGGGTGCCTTCGAAGACGATTCGCCCGCCGTCGTTGCCCGCGCCGGGGCCGAGGTCGATGATCCAGTCGGCGGAGGCCATCACCGCCTGGTGATGCTCGATCACGAGAACCGACTTTCCGGAGTCGACGAGCCTGTCCAGCAGCCCGAGCAGCTGCTCGACGTCGGCGAGGTGCAGTCCGGTGGTCGGTTCGTCGAGGACATAGATGTCGCCCTTCTCCGCCATCTGGGTGGCGAGCTTGAGCCGCTGCCGCTCGCCGCCGGACAGTGTGGTGAGCGGCTGGCCGAGACTGAGGTAGCCGAGCCCGACGTCGGCGAGCCGGCCGAGGACCTTGTGTGCAGCCGGTGCGGGCGCCGCGCCGTCACCGAAGAACCCCTCCGCTTCGGCCACCGACATCGCAAGCACCTCGGCGATGTTCCTGGCTCCCAGCGTGTACTCGAGCACCGACGCCTGGAACCGCTTGCCCTCGCACTCCTCGCAGGTGGATTCGACGGTGTCCATGACGCCCAGCTCGGTGTAGATGACGCCGGCGCCGTTGCAGGCGGGGCAGGCTCCCTCGGAGTTGGAGCTGAAGAGTGCCGGTTTCACGCCGTTGGCCTTGGCGAACGCCTTGCGGATGGGGTCGAGCAGTCCGGTGTAGGTCGCCGGATTGCTCCGGCGCGAACCGCGGATCGCGCCCTGGTCGACCACCACCACGCCGTCGCGGCCGGCGACCGACCCCTGGATCAGCGAGCTCTTTCCGGAGCCGGCGACGCCGGTAAGCACGCAGAGCACTCCGAGCGGGATGTCGACGTCAACGTCTTGGAGGTTGTGCGCTGTCGCCCCGCGGACCTCCAATGTGCCGGCGGGCGAACGCACGGAGTCCTTGAACGCCGCCCGGTCGTCGAGGTGGCGGCCGGTGGTGGTGTCACTCGCCTGCAGCCCCTCCACGGTACCTTCGAAGCAGACGGTTCCACCCGCCGTGCCCGCTCCTGGGCCGAGGTCGACGACGTGGTCGGCGATCGCGATGGTCTCGGGTTTGTGTTCCACGACGAGCACGGTGTTGCCCTTGTCCCGCAGCTGCAGCAGGAGGTTGTTCATCCGCTCGATGTCGTGGGGGTGCAGGCCGATCGTGGGCTCATCGAAGACGTAGGTGACGTCGGTGAGCGACGAGCCGAGGTGGCGGATCATTTTGGTGCGCTGTGCCTCTCCACCGGACAGGGTTCCCGACGGCCGGTCGAGGGAGAGGTAGCCCAGCCCGATTCCGGCGAAGGAGTCGAGGAGGTGCTGCAGGCCTTCCAGGAGCGGCGCGACCGACGGCTCCCGGAGTGCGCGTACCCATTCGGCCAGGTCGCTGAGCTGCATTCCGCACAGGTCGGCGATGTTCCTGCCCCGAATCCTCGAGGACCTGGCTTCCCGGCTGAGCCGCGTGCCCTCGCACTCCGGGCAGGCCTGAAACGTGATGGCGCGTTCCACGAAGGCCCGGATGTGGGGCTGCATCGCGTCGACGTCCTTGGACAGCATCGACTTCTGGATCTTCGGGATCAGGCCCTCGTAGGTGAGGTTGATGCCCTCGACCTTGATCTTGGTCGGCTCCTTGTAGAGCAGGTCCTGCAACTCCTTCTTGGTGAACTTCGCGATCGGCTTGTCCATCTTGAAGCCGGCGCCGCTGAAGATACGGCCGTACCAGCCGTCCATGCTGTAGCCGGGGATCGTGAGCGCTCCCTCACCGAGCGATTTGCTGTCGTCGTACAACGCGGACAGGTCGACATCGGAGACCGACCCCATCCCCTCGCATCGCGGACACATGCCGCCGAGGTAGACCGCGTTCTGCACGACGCTCTTCTCGACCCTGCCGCCCTTCTCGGTGCTCATCACTCCGCTCGCCTTGCGCGTCGGGACGTTGAAGGAGAACGCGGTGGGGGGCCCGATGTGCGGCTGCCCGAGCCTGCTGAAGAGAATACGCAGCATCGCATGGGCGTCGGTGGCGGTGCCCACCGTGGAGCGGGGATTCGCGCCCATCCGCTCCTGGTCGACGATGATCGCCGTCGTCAGGCCTTCCAGTACATCCACGTCCGGCCGCGCCAGCGTCGGCATGAAACCCTGCACGAAGGCACTGTAGGTCTCGTTGATCATCCGTTGCGACTCCGCGGCGATCGTGCCGAACACCAGCGAACTCTTGCCCGAACCGGAGACACCGGTGAACACAGTCAACCGGCGCTTCGGGATCTCCAGGTGCACGTCCTTCAGGTTGTTCTCACGTGCACCGACCACACGGAGCACATCGTGGCTGTCGGCAGTATGCGGTGCAGGCGGCTGCCGGTCCGTGCGCGGGGCCATGCTCATCGGATCTCCATCTGTTGGGCGTCCTACCGGAGGAAGAGCTTCCGCAGCCGGACGGTGGTGAGGAACATACCGAACGCGATCATGCCCAGGAAGTAGGCCACATGGATCAGGGTTGCCGGGGTGAAGATTCCAACGCTGAGCTGGCGCAGGAGTTCAACCCCGTGCCATAGCGGCAGCGCCTGGATGAACCACTGGATCATCTGGGGGTACACGCTCAGCGGGTAGAACGTGGCCGAGAACAGGAACATCGGCAGCATGACGAAGTTGATCCACTCCATCTGCTGGAAGGTCTTCAGAAAGCTCGTGATTCCCATGCCGAAGGAAGCGAACCCGAAAGCGACCAGCACGGCTGCGGGAACCATGAGTAGCGCCCAGGGTGTGGTGATGAGGCCCATCAGCCCCATCACGGCGGTGAAGCCCGTGGCATACATCGCACCGCGAAGCAGTGCCAGGAAGATTTCACCGATGGCAACGTCCAGCGGCCCGAGCGAGGTGTAGAGCATGCCCTGGTACAGCTTCGCGAAGTTCATCTTGAAGAAGACGTTCCAGGTGCTGTCATAGACGGCGCCGTTCATCGCCGAGACAGCCAGCAGCGCGGGCGCGATATAGGCCGCATAGCTGATTTCCTGCCCTCCGGGCCCGACGACGGTTCCCACCAGCGCTCCCAGCCCCACGCCCATCGAGACCAGGTAGAGCACCGGCTCGAAGAAGCCGGACACCATGATCAGCCAGTTGCTGCTTCGCGTCGCGAGCAGCCCACGCGAGATCACGGCTCGCGCGTTCCTTGCATACAATCCGCTGAAGGGGCGGTTCACCGGCGTCACCCGGTAGTCCTCCGCTGACAACTGGTCGGTCATTTGCCCAGCCTCCGCGCATAGGTCCTCTGCGCCAGGCGCCATCCGAGGAACGCCAGCACGATCAGGTAGAGCACATGGACCAGAACGAGTCCCAGCGGCTGGGCATACCCGTAGGTCAGGGTCCGCCCCAGCTCCGTGCCGTGCCACAGCGGGGAGATCCAGCCGATCCACCGGAGGAAGACCGGAAGCGTGTCAAGCGGGAAGAAGGTTCCCGAGAAGAGGAACAGCGGCATCACGATGAACCGCATCACCAGGGCGAACTGCCCCTTGTCCTCCTCGACGCTCGCCGCGTATGCCATGAGCGGCAGGCCGAAGGACAGCCCGCACAGCACGGCCACCGGAATGGCCGCCCAACCCCAGGGCGACGGCGAGGCGCCGAAGGCCGCGACGATCGCGAAGTAGATGGCGGTGGTCAGCAGTAGCCGCAGGCCGACGGCGAGGATGTGCCCGTTGACGATCTGGTGCGTGCCGAGTGGCGAGGCATGCGGTCCGTAGTACACGCGGCGCCACTTGAATCCGTCCATGACGGGGTAGGTGAACTCGGTGGCTGCGGTCATGATCGTTGCCGAGGCCAGCAGTGCCGGAGCGAGGAAGGCGAGATATCCCACGCCGCCGAAGGCCTCCCCGGCCTGTCGGTCGACCAGGGTCGCGAGGCCCACACCCATGGCGAACAGATACATCACCGGAGTGCCGACGCTCGAGGCAAGCAGGGTCCAGCGGTAGCTGTTCATCGATCGCAGCACGTGTTCGGCGTAGTACCAGGAACCGAACTTCCGGGCACGCACGGCGGAAACAGCGGGCGCATGGGCGCGGAGGGCCGGTGCGCCCGGGGAGGTGGTCGCCGTCGTCGAACCGGCTGATCCCTCCCATGGCCGATTTCCACTCACCGAATTCCTGTTCGAAGGCTCCCTACTCAACGAGAGTCCTGCCCGTCAGCCGGAGGAACACGTCCTCGAGGGAGGAACGCCGAACCAGCGAGGTCACGGGGCGCAGCCCGCGGGAGGTGACCTCCTCGAGTGCGGCTTCGCCGTCGTGCGCATAGATCAGGATGCGGTCCGGCAGCACCTCGAGCCGCTTCCCGATGCCTCCGAGCTCCGCGGCCACCGTGGTGTTGCGCTCCGAGCCGAAGCGCAGCTCGAGCACCTCACGCGTCGAGTGCTCCTTGATGAGCCTCGCCGGGGAGCCCTCGGCCATGATGCGGCCCTTGTCCACCACCACGAGGCGGTCGCACAGCTGTTCCGCCTCGTCCATGTAGTGGGTGGTGAGGATGAGTGTGACACCGGATTCCTTGAGCCGGAACAGCCGGTCCCACAGGATGTGCCGCGCCTGCGGATCGAGCCCGGTGGTCGGTTCATCGAGCAGCAGGATCTTCGGCTCGTTGATCAGCGAACGGGCGATCGTGAGCCGGCGCTTCATGCCACCGGAGAGCGAATCCACCTTGGCGGAGGCCTTGTCGGTCAGCTGGGCGAATTCGAGGAGCTCGTCGGCCTTCGGCTTGAGGTAGCTCAGCGGGAGGCCGAAGTAACGGCCGTAGACGATCAGGTTGTCACGGACCCGCAGTTCCTCGTCGAGGTTGTCCTGCTGCGGCACGACTCCGAGGTGCGCACGCACCTCGGGTCCGTGCTGCTCGGGGTCCAGCCCCATAATCGCCAGGCTCCCCGAGGTCCGTTGGGAGACGCCGCCGATCATGCGCATCGTGGTGGACTTCCCCGCGCCGTTGGGGCCGAGGAGCCCGAACGACTCCCCCGCGGGAACCTCGAAGGAGATTCCGTCCACCGCCCGGAATTCGCCGTAGTGCTTGCTGAGGTCCCGGGCGGAGATGACCGGTTGTTCGAGGATGTTGTGTGGCACCCGCCCAGCCTAGGCCACTCGTGCGATTGGGACTAGCCAATGGGAGTCTGGTCCCGTCGTGTCGCTGCGCGGCCCGCAGGGATGCTACTGACGTTCGGCTGCCTCCACCACATTGGCCAGGAGCATCGCCCTCGTCATGGGCCCCACGCCGCCGGGATTCGGGGACAGCCAGCCGGCTACCTCCCCCGCAGCAGGTTCGACGTCACCCGTCAGCGCCGCCTTGCCCGTGGCCGGATCCTCGACCCGGCTGACGCCGACGTCGAGCACGATCACGCCCGGCTTCAGCTGAGCTGCCTTGATCATGTGCGGAATACCCGCGGCCGCGATCACGACGTCGGCCCGACCGAGATGGTCGGCGAGGTCCGCCGTTCCGGTGTGGGCGAGCGTCACCGTGGCATTGATGGCCTTCCGCGTGAGCAGCAGGCCGAGCGGGCGACCCACCGTCACGCCCCGGCCCACCACGAGGACGTTCAAACCCTTGAGTGCGACGTCGTGGCGCAGCAGCAGTTCAACGATTCCGTGCGGGGTGCAGGGCAACGGCGAGTCCATCGGTGCGTTGACGTTGAGCACGAGCTTGCCGAGGTTGGTGGGGTGGAGGCCGTCGGCGTCCTTGTCGGGGTCGATGCGCGCCAGGATGGCATTGGTGTCGAGGTGCGCGGGCAGGGGGAGCTGCACGATGTAGCCGGTGGTGGCGGGGTCGGCGTTCAGCTCGTCGATGACCGCTTCAAGCTCTTCCTGCGAGATGGTGGCGGGCAGGTCCCGCCGTACCGAGGTGATGCCCACCTGGGCACAGTCGCGGTGCTTTCCAGCCACGTACGAGTGGCTTCCGGGATCGTCCCCCACGAGGACCGTTCCAAGTCCCGGCGTGATGCCTCGCGCCTTGAGTGCACCGACCCTCTCGGCAAGCTCTTCCCGGATTCGGCCTGCTGTGGCTTTACCGTCGAGGATGCGTGCGGTGGTGGTGCTCATGGGTGGTCTCCGGTTTCAAGTTGTTCGAGAAGGAAGGCTTTCCCGCGCTCGCAGCAGCCGGTGAAGCAACACTCCGAGGCGGGGATGTCATATGCAGTCGATGCCGCCGCCCGCGAGGCCGGCGCGCCTGCCGGAACGTCGTCTACCATTCCTCCTGGCCCGGGTACAACGGGAAGTCCACCGTGAGGGCGGTCACCCTTGCGCGGAGTGCTTCGATGTCGGCCGCCGGAATCAGGGCGCCCGCGATGATGTCCCCCACCTCCGTGAACTCGGCCGCCCCGAAACCGCGGGTGGCCAGTGCCGGCGTTCCGATGCGCAGCCCCGAGGTGACCATCGGCGGGCGTGGATCGAACGGGACGGCGTTGCGGTTGACGGTGATTCCGACCGAGTGGAGGAGATCCTCTGCCTGCTGGCCGTCGAGGACCGAGTTCCGCAGGTCGACAAGCACGAGGTGCACGTCGGTACCGCCGGTCAGCACCGAGACGCCGTGCTCTGCGACGTCGGACGCGGTAAGGCGCTCCGCGATGATCCTGGCGCCCTCGAGGACGCGGTCCTGGCGCTCCTTGAATTCAGGCGAACCGGCGATCCTGAACGCTGTCGCCTTGCCCGCGATCACGTGCATGAGGGGGCCGCCCTGCTGGCCGGGGAACACATTGGAGTTGATCTTCCTGGCCCACTCCTTCTTCGCCAGGATGACGCCGGACCGCGGACCGGCGAGGGTCTTGTGCACGGTCGAGGTGACGACATCGGAGTACGGAACCGGGTTGGGGTGCACACCGGCAGCGACCAGGCCCGCGAAGTGGGCCATGTCGGTCCACAGGAGTGCGCCCACCTCATCGGCGATGGACCGGAACGCGGCGAAGTCCAGCTGACGCGGATAGGCGGACCAGCCGGCGATGAGAACCTGCGGCTTCTCCCTCAGCGCCTGCTCACGCACGCGCTCCATGTCGAGCCGGTGGGTGTCCTCCTCGACACCGTAGGCAGCAACCTCGTAGAGCTTGCCCGAGAAATTCAGCTTCATGCCGTGCGTCAGGTGGCCGCCGTGCGCCAGCGAGAGGCCCATGATCTTGTCGCCGGGCTGAATCATGGCGGAGAGCGCCGCGGCGTTGGCCTGCGCACCGGAATGGGGCTGGACGTTGGCGAACTCGGCGCCGAAAAGGGACTTCACGCGCTCGATCGCGAGGTTCTCCGCGACATCGACGTGCTCGCAGCCGCCGTAGTAGCGGCGTCCCGGGTAGCCCTCCGCGTACTTATTGGTGAGCACGGACCCCTGGGCCTCGAGGACCGCGCGGGGAGCGAAGTTCTCCGAGGCGATCATCTCCAGGGTGTCGCGCTGGCGGGCCAGCTCATCCCGGAGCACTGCCGCGATCTCGGGATCCACCTCGGCCAGTGGCGCATTGGTCACTGAATCGGTCACCCGGTTCAGTGCGGGTGTCGATAAGGGCGAAGTGGTCACGTATTGATCCTTCTGTGGGAGTCGCGAGCGTCGGTCAGCCGTCCGCAATACCGAGCACATCCGGCGTCGGCTGTTCGCCTCGAGCCGGATCCGGCGCCTCTCATGCTAGCCGCAGGGCAACCCCTGCCGCCACTGGGAACCCCGGCATGACGGGCGGTGACGCGGCGTGCGTCGGAATAGCGCGGCGGCCGAGGAGGTTCAATCGGAAGTGGCAGAACGCCAGGCACGGAGCCGGGGCACACGTCAGGGAATCGAGGAAGAACCGCGGTGGAGGAACGACGAAAGGCACGGGTAGTCGTGATCGGCGCAGGCCAGGCCGGCCTGAGCAGCGCCTACTCCCTGCTGCGGAAGAACCTCGTGCCGCACCAGGACTTCGTGGTGCTCGACTCCAACGAGGGCCCAGGCGGTGCCTGGCGCCACCGTTGGCCCTCACTCACTTTCGATGCCGCACACGCCCTGCACGACCTCCCGGGCATGCCGCTCGGCACACCGGACCCGCAGGAGCCCGCCTCCAGCGTGGTGAGCCGCTACTACGCCCGATTCGAGGACCACTTCGACATTCCGGTCCTTCGACCGGCACAGGCCTCGGGCGTGCGGCGGGTGGACGGCGGGCTGGAGGTCACGGTCCGTGACGGCCGTTCCTGGCAGGCGGATGCCGTCATCAGCGCAACCGGCACATGGACGCGCCCCTACTGGCCGACCTACCCCGGGCGGGAGACGTTCACCGGGCAACAACTCCATACGAGGGACTTCCGTTCGGCCGGACACTTTTCGGGGCGTCGTGTCCTCGTGGTGGGCGGCGGCACCTCGGCGGTCCAGTTCCTGCTCCAGTTGGCGGAGGCCGGAGCGGACACCCTGTGGTCCACCAGAACACCGCCCCGCTTCACGCGGCGTGCGTTCGACCCCGAGTGGGGCCGCACCGTCGAGGCGGAAGTGAATACACGCACGAGGGCCGGCCTTCCGCCGTCGAGCGTCGTCTCGGCGACCGGCCTCCCACTGACACCCCGGTACCAGGCGGGGATCGACGCCGGGGTCCTCTCCTCGCGCGGCCCGCTGCAGCGCCTCACCGAGCGGGGCGTTATTTTTGCGGACGGCAGCGCCGAGGAGGCCGACGTCGTGCTGTGGGCCACCGGATTCCGTGCGGCGCTCGACCACCTTGCCCCACTCCGGCTGCGGGAGCCCGGCGGCGGCATCCGCATGGACGGTGTGAAAGTGCTCCGGGAGCCGCGCCTGTTCCTGGTGGGGTACGGCGCCTCGGCGTCCACCCTCGGGGCCACGCGCGCGGGCCGGGCCGCGGCGCTGGCTGCCATGGGCGGAATTGCCGGATCCCGGCTGCCGGTCGGCGCGGGTAACCTTGCGCTGTGACATCTCCCGTTGAAACCCGCTCGTATTCGCTCACCCTCTCATGCCCCGACCGGCCCGGAATCGTCCACGGCGTATCAGGGGCACTGGTGGCAGCCGGCGCCAACATCACCGAATCGCAGCAGTACGGAAGCCCGGATACCGGCACCTTCTTCCTGAGGGTCGCCTTCGTGACGAACGCCGACGAAGCGGTGCTGCGCGGCCACCTCACGGCCGTGGCGGAGGAATTCGGGATGGAGTTCTCGCTTGCTGCCGAGGGAGCCCGGACCCGCACCCTGATCCTGGTGTCGAAGGCTGCGCACTGCCTCAACGACCTTTTGTTCCAGCACAGGTCGGGCACCCTGCCGATCGATATCCCCGTCATCGTGTCCAACCATCCGGACCTCGCCGGACTCGCTGCCTTCTACGGGATCGAGTTCCACCACATCCCGGTCACCGCTTCCACCAAGGACGCCGCCGAGGAAGCCCTGAGGGCGCTCATCGGAGAACACTCCATCGAGCTCGTGGTCCTTGCGCGGTACATGCAGATCCTCAGCGACGAACTGTGCAGCGACCTCCGGGGCCGTGCCATCAACATCCACCACTCCTTCCTTCCCTCCTTCAAGGGCGCCCGCCCGTACCACCAGGCGCACACCCGGGGGGTCAAGCTGATCGGCGCCACGGCGCACTACGTCACCGGGGCCCTCGACGAGGGACCCATCATCGAGCAGGAAGTCACCCGCGTGGACCACGGCCGCACCGCCGGCCAGCTTGCGGAGATCGGGCGGGAGCTCGAGGGCCGCGCCCTTGTGCAGGCCGTGCAATGGCATGCCGAGCACCGCGTGCTGCTCGACGGAACCAGGACCATCGTTTTCAACTAGGCTGGCGCCATGGCATACGTGATTCCGATCAATGGCAAGACACCGCGCATCTCCGACTCAGCATTCGTGGCTCCCACCGCCTCCATCATCGGCGATGTCGTCCTCGAGCCCGGCTCGAGCGCCTTCTACGGAGTGACCATCCGCGCGGACACCTCCCCCATCCGCATCGGCGAAGGCAGCAATCTCCAGGACAACGTGGTGGTGCACGCCGACCCCGGTTTTCCTGCGATGATCGGCCGCGGCGTGAGCGTGGGGCATACGGCGGTGGTGCACGGCTGCACCATCGAGGACGAGTGCCTGATCGGCATGAGCGCCACCGTCATGAACGGAGCCGTGATCGGGAAGAACTCGCTGGTCGCGGCGGGAGCCCTCGTCCTCGAGGGGACGATCGTGCCGCCGCGCTCACTGGTGGCCGGAGTGCCGGCGAAGGTCCGCCGCGAACTCACGGACGACGAGGTCGCCGGGGTGAAGGACAACGCCGCAAGGTACCTCATCACCGCGGGGAAGCACCGGGATGCGTTAACTTCTTGACTACAACGGTGGCTTGGGGCACCCTTTAGTACATGCCCGTAGATGCCACCTCGCCGGCGAGGTACCCCTTTGGCGGCCTGCCGTCAAGGCCGGGTTCACAACCGGCACTTCGCGAACAGAACCAGCAGCGGATCATCCGGGCACTCGTCAGCAGCGGACCCCAGACCCAGGCGGAACTCGCCCGCCAGACAGGGCTCTCCACCGCAACGGTCTCCAACATCGTGAAGATCATGGCCCTCGGCGGATTGGTCAGTACGATGCCGACCACGAGTTCGGGGCGCCGTGCCCTGTCGGTCATCCTCAACGACAACGGCTCGGTGGCAGCCGGCATCGACATCGGCCGTCGTCACATCCGGGTGGTACTCGCCGGGCTCGACTACCGGGTGCTCCAGGAGGAATCGACGCCGCTACCCCTCGGCCATAGCGCCGCCCAGGGCGTCGAGGCAGCAGCGGATCTGCTGGGGAAACTCCTGGACCGGGGGCGGCTCGACCGCGCGGCGCTACTCGGTGCCGGCATCGGGATCCCCGGCCCGATCGACCGTCGGACCGGAACCGTGGTTCAGGGGGCCATCCTGCCCGAGTGGGTGGGCATCAACATCCGGGAAACGTTCGGCGAGCGGCTTCAAGTCCCCGTGTTCGTGGACAACGACGCCAATCTCGGAGCCCTTGCCCAGGTGGCGTGGGGCCCCCACAGCTCGGTGGACAACCTCATGTTCATGAAGATCGGTTCCGGGATCGGTGCCGGCCTCGTCCTCAACGGTGCGTTGTTCTACGGCAACGTGGGCATCACGGGCGAGCTCGGCCACACCACCATCAGCGAGCACGGCCTCGTGTGCCGCTGCGGGAACCGGGGGTGCCTCGAAACCGTCGCATCGACGTCCACCATGATCGAGCTGCTCAGCCGCGGCACCACCGACACGGTGAGCACGCAGGACATCGTCACCAGAGCCCTCACCGGCGACACCGCGACCCTGCGAGTGATCGACGACGCCGGCCTCGCCATCGGCCGGGCAGTCGCCCATGTGGCGAACCTCATCAATCCCGAACTGGTGGTGGTGGGCGGGCCGCTGACCGAGCTCGGCGAAATTCTGCTCCAGCCGATCCGCCGCGGGCTCCGCCGCCATGCCGTTCCGATCATCGGCGAAACCACGACGGTGCGCATGTCGTCCCTCGGGGATCGCGCGGAAGCGCTCGGAGGTGCCGCCGTCGTGCTCTCGCAACCCGACCTGACCACGCGGGCCCTCGCTCCCCTGTAACTTTTCCGTCTCGTTTGACGCTCCTTGCGTTCAAGCCTTGACGCCAAGACAATTAGTAGTGTTCAATTCTTTCGGGTCGAAGTTGGCCTGCACCAAGACGATGCTGTCACCGCGGAAGGCTGCCATGGACCACCACACCATCCTTGAGATGCGATCGATCACCAAGGAATTCCCAGGAGTCAAAGCCCTCTCCGAGGTGTCCCTGGAGGTGACCTCCGGCGAGATCCACGCGATCTGCGGCGAGAACGGCGCCGGAAAATCGACCCTCATGAAGGTCCTCTCAGGGCTATACCCCTACGGGGACTACCAGGGGCAGATCGTCTTCCAGGGCAAGGAGATGCAGTTCCGGGACATCCGGTCCAGCGAGGCAGCCGGGATCGTCATCATCCACCAGGAACTCGCGCTGATCCCGGAACTGTCGATTGCGGAGAACATCTTCCTCGGCAACGAACCCACCCGTTTCGGCGTGATCGACTGGGACAAGGTGAACCGCTCCGCCCTCGAGCTCCTGGCCCGCGTCGGCCTCAGCGAGGACCCCACCACCAAGATCAAGGACATCGGCGTCGGCAAGCAGCAACTCGTCGAAATCGCCAAGGCGCTCAGCAAGTCGGTGAAGCTGCTCATCCTCGACGAGCCCACGGCCGCACTCAACGAAGCCGATTCACAGCACCTGCTGGACCTCATGGCGGGCCTCCGCTCCAAGGGGATCTCCTGCATCATGATTTCCCACAAGCTCAACGAGATCGAGCAGATCGCCGATTCGATCACCATCATCCGCGACGGCAAATCCATCGAGACACTGCACGTGAAGAACGACGGCGTGGACGAGGACCGCATCATCCGCGGCATGGTGGGCCGGTCCCTGGAATCGCGTTTCCCCGACCACACACCCAAGATCGGGGAAACCTTCTTCGAAGTCCGCAACTGGACGGTGGGCCACCCCACCGTCGCGGACCGGATGGTGTGCAAGAACTCGAGCTTCGAGGTGAGGCGGGGCGAGATCGTCGGTTTCGCCGGCCTGATGGGCGCAGGGCGGACCGAGCTGGCGCGCTCCGTCTTCGGCCGCTCCTACGGCAACTTCAAGTCCGGTCAGATCTTCAAGGACGGCAAGGAAGTATCCCTGAAGTCCGTGCCGCAGGCGATCGAAGCCGGGCTCGCCTATGTCACGGAGGACCGGAAGTCGCTTGGGCTCAACCTCCTCGACGACATCAAGTCCACCACCGTCTCGGCGAATCTGCGGAAGATCACCCGCGGCCTGGTCGTAGACAAGGACGAGGAATTCAAGGTGGCCGAGGAGTACCGGAAGTCACTGAGGACCAAGACACCCAGCGTGAACGAGGGAGTCTCGAAACTGTCCGGGGGAAACCAGCAGAAGGTGGTGCTGGCGAAATGGATGTTCACCGATCCCGATCTGCTGATCCTCGACGAACCCACCCGCGGAATCGATGTCGGCGCCAAATACGAGATCTACGGCATCATCCAGAAACTCGCGGACCAGGGTAAGGGCGTCATCGTCATCTCCTCCGAGCTCCCCGAACTGCTTGGTCTCTCGGACCGCATCTACACCATCTTCGAGGGAGCGATCACCGGCGAGTTGACCCGAGGAGACGCCGACCAGGAATCCCTCATGAAACTCATGACCGCCAGCAGAAAATCCGCCTGACCGAACTCCCCAAGGACAATCGACATGGACTCACTCAAGAAACTGTTCGGCGGTAACACGCGCCAGTTCGGGATGATCTTCGCCCTGATCGCGCTGGTCATCTTCTTCCAATGGCAGACCGGCGGAAAAACGCTGACGTCCGCGAACATGATGAACCTCTTCAACGGCAACTCCTACATCCTCATCCTTGCCATCGGCATGGTCCTGGTCATCATCGCCGGGCACATCGACCTGTCGGTCGGATCCATCGCGGCGTTCGCCGGCATCGTGGTCGCCATCGCCATCCGGGACTGGGGCATCCCCTGGTACCTGGGCATCCTCGTCGGGCTGGCCCTCGGTGTCGTGATCGGGGCGTGGCAGGGTTTCTGGGTCGCCTACGTGGGCATACCCGCGTTCATCGTGACCCTGGCCGGCATGCTGCTGTTCCGCGGCGCCAACCAGTTCGTCGGCAAATCGAACACCGTTCCAGTGCCGCCCGAGTTCCAGTACATCGGGTCCGGGTACCTCCCCGAGGTCGGGCCGGTCACCGGCTACAACAACCTCACCCTGCTGATCGGTTTCGTCCTGGTGGCGTTCGTCATCTACAACGAGCTGAAGACCCGCCGCCGCCTCGAGCGCGTGGGCGCGGAAGTTCCGCCGATGGGCGTGTCCGTCCTCAAGATCGTGCTGGTCTCCGCCGCGATCCTGTACGCCACCTACCTCTTCGCCACCGGCCGCCCGGGCACCTCCTTCCCGGTACCGGGCCTCATCCTGGGCGTCCTCGTGATCGTCTACGGGTTCATCTCCAACAAGACCATCGCAGGCCGCCATGTCTACGCAGTGGGCGGGAACCGCCATGCGGCCGAGCTGTCAGGAGTCAAGAGCCGGCGCATCAACTTCCTGGTCATGATGAACATGTCCATCCTGGCCTCGCTCGCAGGAATGATCTTCGTCGGCCGCTCCACCGCCTCCGGCCCCTTCGACGGCGTGGGCTGGGAACTCGACGCGATCGCCGCCGTCTTCATCGGCGGAGCCGCGGTCACCGGCGGCGTCGGCACAGTGGTGGGGTCCATCATCGGCGGCCTCGTGATGGCCGTGCTCAACAACGGCCTGCAGCTACTGGGAATCGGCGCCGACATGACGCAGATCATCAAGGGCCTCGTGCTGCTGATCGCCGTCGCCTTCGATGTCTACAACAAGAGCCAGGGGAAGCCGTCCATCACCGGTCTTCTCACTCGGAACTTCGGAAATCGCTCCAAACCGGATGCTCCGAGCGAGGTCCGAAGCCCCGACAGTGAGCAAGCCGTCGGAACCAAGGAAGTCATTACCCACAATTCCTGACCGAATGGGCCCCCGTGCCCTCCCAACGCGGCGTCGCCGACGCCCGTCCTCAGCAAAATGCTAAAGAAAGAGAAATGGAATGCGCAACTTCGCAAAATCCTTTGCAACCATCGCCGCAATTTCAGCGCTGGCGCTGACCTCCTGCGGTCGTGAAGACCCGGGCACCGGAACCGAGGGCGGCGGCGAAGCGGCCGCCGGGTTCGAGGAAGGTGCCGCCATCGGCGTCGCGCTTCCCCAGAAGACCTCCGAGAACTGGGTGCTCGCCGAGACCCTGTTCAACGACGGCCTGACCGAGGCCGGGTACGAGCCCTCCGTACAGTTCGCCAACGGTGGTGTCTCGGAGCAGCAGAACCAGATCAGCTCGATGATCACCAACGGCGTCGAGGTCCTCGTGGTCGGCGCGATCGACGGCGCCCAGCTCGGCACCCAGCTGCAGCAGGCAGCAGACGCCGGCATCACCGTCATCGCCTACGACCGCCTGCTGACCAACACCGAGAACGTCGACTACTACGTGGCCTACGACAACTTCCAGGTCGGCGAGCTCCAGGGCCAGGCCCTGCTCGACGGAATGGCAGCAAAGGGTGAAGGACCGTACAACATCGAGCTGTTCGCCGGCTCCCCGGATGACGCGAACGCCCAGGTCTTCTTCGACGGCGCCATGAGCATCCTCCAGCCCAAGATCGACGACGGCACACTGAACGTCGTTTCAGGGCAGACCGAGTTCAACCAGGCTGTCACCCAGGGCTGGGAAGCCGGCAATGCGCAGACCCGCATGGACACACTCCTCACCGGTAACTACACCTCCGAGGATCTGCACGGCGTGCTCTCCCCCAACGACACGCTTGCCCGCGCCATCCTCACGTCGGTCAAGGCGAGCGGGAAGGAACTTCCCGTAGTCACCGGGCAGGACTCCGAGGTCGAATCGGTGAAGTCGATCATGGCGGACGAGCAGTACTCCACCATCAACAAGGACACCCGCGACCTCGTGGCGCACGCCATCACCATGGTCGAAGGGCTCGCGGCCGGCGAGGAACTCGAGATCAACGACAACGAGTCGTACGACAACGGTGTGAAGGTTGTCCCGGCGTACCTGCTCGAGCCCCAGATCGTCACGAAGGAGAACGCAGCAGACGCCTACGCCGACGATCCGACGCTCGCCGAACTGACCAAGTAACACCCCTCGAATGACGGCGCCCTCCTCGGGCGTACAGCCAGGAAGCTCCGGGCCGCACCTGCGGCCCGGAGCTTCCTGCATTCCCGCCGTCGCCGGGTGGACGGCCCGGAGCGGAGCGGCAAGGATGGAGGCATGTCGACTTCCCGCCTCGTACGTCCCCCATGCCTCGAACCGGGTGCCCCGGGCCCCACTGCAGCGACGGGGAGGCCTTTGCGTTGGGGCGTGGTCTCGACCGGCGGCATCGCGGCCAAGGTCACCGCCGATATCGCCCTGCTCGAAGATGCCGTCCTTTACGGGGTCAGTTCACGGAATGCCGGCAGCGCCGCGGAGTTCGCCGCACGCTTCGGCTTCGAGACGAGCCACTCCGACCAGGACGGGATACCCGGCTACCAGCACCTCTTCAACGATCCCCTCGTCGACGTCGTCTATGTCGCCACCCCTCACGGCCAGCACTACGAGGTGACGAAAGCGGCGCTGAACAGCGGGAAGCACGTTCTGTGCGAGAAGACCTTCACGATCAACGCGCGGGAAGCCGAAGAGCTCATCATCCTGGCCGGCGAGAAGAACCGATTCCTCATGGAGGCGGTGTGGACGCGGTTCCTGCCGAGCATCAACCGCGCCTGGGACATCATTCACTCCGGCGAGCTGGGCCGGATCGGATGGGTGCAGGCCGACCTCGGTTTCCCTGCCCCGGCCGACCCCTCGAGCCGGCTGTGGGATCCGCGAGCCGGCGGCGGCGCGCTGCTGGACCTTACCGTCTACCCCCTGACGTGGGCACTGGGGTCCCTCGGCTTTCCCTCGTCGGTGGCGGCCAGCGGAAGCCTCAACGACGACGGCGTCGATACCCAGAACGCCCTGACCCTCGGCTACGAGGGCGGGGCGCACGCGCAGCTGACGTCGTCGCTGGTGGCCTCCTGCCCGGGAACCGCGACGGTCTCCGGAAGCGGGGGGTGGCTCCGCACCGGCGGCGGGAACCTCCACAGCCCGGGCGAACTCGTCATCGGGCTGAACCGGGAGGAGCCGCACATCGAGACGTTCGAGGTGGTGGGCGGCGGCTACACCTACGAGCTGCGGGAGACCATGCGGTGTATCCAGTCCGGCCTGCTGGAGAGCCCGACCATGCCCCTGGCGGATACGCTCCAGACACTTCGGCTGCTCGACGGCGTGCGGGCGCAGCTCGGTCTGCGGTACGCGAACGATGCGGCGTAGCGCACTCCCTTCACCGGCCGACGAGGGTTACTGATCACCCCATCGACTGTTGCAGAGCACGTGGACTGCTGGCGGAAGCGGCCAGGTTCCCGGTTCATCGGGAGCTATTCGGCAAACGTGCGGACTGTGAGGACGGCGATTTCGCGGGCTTGGGCGATCGGGTCTTCGGGGCTGCCGCGGAGAAAGCTGGCGAGAGTTCCGTTATAGATGAGCAGAACAGCCGCAGCCAGCCGTTCCGCTTCAGCTCCGGCCAACGGTTCTGCGAGGGTCAGGAGACGTTGATTCAGCAAAGTGGTGTCGGCCCTCGTGAGGGCGGCTACCGCGTGCTTCGCGTCGGGGATCTCCACGGCGGTTGAGAGGAACGCGCACCATCGGGCGTCGGGCCGGCGCCCACGATAGAGCTCCAACGCATCGAAGATGGCCAGCAGCCGTTCCTGGTCCGATTCCGCGGACCGAATGGCTTCATCCCAGTACTCCTGCCAGATCTCGAGCCGCCGCGAGAGGCTTGCGGACAGCAGTCCGTCCTTGTTACCGAACTGCGCATAGAGGGTGGCAACAGAGACCCCCGCCCTGGCCAACACATCATCGACTCCAGTGTTGGTGATGCCGTTGAGGTAGAACAGTTCGTCGGCGGCATCGAGCAGCCGCTGCCTCGCCGATGGTGTCCCGGGTTGTGTTTTCATACCTCGAACTATAACGTTGGTTTTACTATAACGATGGTTCTAGCAAGGGGGACAAGTGCGAACTCGGCTGCCGTTCGTCATCAGTGCCACTGCCCTCATCGCCTCCACCTATGGCCTGACTCGTTTCGGTTACGGACTGTTCGTTCCGGCGTTCAGCGCTTCCTTCGACCTGACTCCCGCCGCTACCGGCACCATCTCCAGCGGCAGCTTCCTCACCTACTGCGTTGCGGCAGCCACTGCGTACCGGATGGCTGGTGCGCCGCGGTCGACTGTGCTTCTGGCCGGAGGAATCGCGTCCGCAGGCAGCATCGGTGTGGCGCTCTCCGGTTCCGCGATGGTGCTGGCGGTCGGCATGCTCATCGCCGGTGCCGGCGCCGGATTCGCCTCACCCGCCCTGGTCGTTCTGGTTCAGGAGAGAATCCCTTCCGCGGCTGCTGCGCGGGCTCAGGCAGTAGTCAACTCGGGAACAGGATTCGGGGTTGTCATGGCCGGCCCTCTTGCCCTCGTCCTGACCGATCAGTGGCGAACGGCTTGGTGGATCATCGCCGCCATCAATATTGCCGCCACCACTGCCGTACTGATCACCGGTCGGCAATCCACGGCAGCACGAACACGTGCCGTAGGACACGCGGCCTGTCGGCTCACCGATCTGGGACCGTTGCGTCTGATCGCAGTCGCCGCCTTGCTCGCGGGGATTTCCAGCGCCGCAGTGTGGACCTTCGGCCGGTCGCTGGTCACTGCGGAAGGGCAGATGGGCAACGTCCAGGCGACCGTTTTCTGGATCTGCCTGGGGGCGGCGGGCATCGCCGGCGCCTTCTCCGGCGATCTCGTCACCAGGTGGGGCCTGCGTACTGGATGGATCACCACAGCAGCACTGATGGGCCTGGCTACTCTTCTCATCGGCGCCTGGCCTTCCAACGTCCTGGCTGTATTCATCGGCGGCGCCGTGTTCGGCGGCAGCTACGTCGCGCTCAGCGGCGTTCTTATCGCCTGGGCCACTGAGGCAATCCCCGGACATGGCGCCGCGGGGACCGCAGCCTTGTTCATCACGCTGGCCCTCGGCCAGGCGGTCGGGGCACTGCTGATCGGCGCACTACTGGAGTTGACCAACCCGCTGTGGGCCTTCGCCATCGCCGCGGTCATCGCCGGCGCAAGCTTTCCCCCGGTCATCCACAGCACAAGACCCAGGCGACGAAACCCTCAGCCGGTTCATTGAGAATCCCGGCAACGGGAGGGGGCAACCTCCGCACGAAGTTGCGATCAACCGGCAGACGCACCGAGGCCGCCCCCGCGGGTGCAGGAGCGGCCTCAACTCAGGGCCGGTGAGGGCGGACCTCAGCCGAGGATCGCCGGCACTGGGTGCGGGAGCGGCCTCAGGGCCGGTATGGGCGGAACCTCAGCCGAGGATCGCCAGCACTTCCTGCAGCTTGACCGAGGGACGCATGACCGAAGCCACCTTGGCCACGTCCGGGTGGTAGTAGCCGGAGATGTCCACCGGTGAACCCTGCACGGCAAGGAGCTCTGCGACGATGGTTTCCTCGTTCGATGCCAGTGCTTCGGCCACCACGGAGAAGGCCTGTGCCAGGTCGGTGTCCTCGCTCTGCTCCGCGAGTTCCTGCGCCCAGTACTGGGCGAGGTAGAAGTGGCTGCCGCGGTTGTCGATCTCGCCGACCCGACGGCTGGGCGACTTGTTCTCCAGCAGGAACGTGCCGGTGGCGCGGTCCAGGGTGTCGGCGAGGATCTGTGCACGGGCATTGTCCGTCGTCGTCGCCAGGTGCTCGAAGCTCACGGCCAGCGCAAGGAACTCCCCGAGGCTGTCCCAGCGGAGGTGGTTCTCCCTCACGAACTGCTGGACATGCTTCGGCGCTGAACCGCCGGCGCCGGTCTCGAAAAGGCCCCCGCCGTTCATGAGGGGCACCACCGACAGCATCTTGGCGCTGGTGCCCAGCTCGAGGATCGGGAACAGGTCGGTGAGGTAGTCGCGCAGCACGTTGCCAGACACCGAGATGGTGTCCTCCCCCCTGCGGATCCGTTCCAGGGTGAAGGCCGTGGCATTTTCCGGCGTTCGAATGTCGATCTGCAGCCCCTCGGTATCGTGCTCTCCCAGGTACTCCCGGACCTTGGCGATGAGATTGGCGTCGTGGGCGCGCCCCTCGTCGAGCCAGAACACGGCGGGCATGCCCGACGCACGGGCGCGCGTGACGGCGAGCTTGACCCAGTCGCGGATGGGCAGGTCCTTGGTCTGGCAGGCCCGCCAGATGTCATTCGGCTGGACCTCGTGCTCGATGAGGACAGTTCCCGATCCGTCGAGCACCTGCACGGTGCCGGCGGCCTTTATTTCGAAGGTCTTGTCGTGGCTGCCGTATTCCTCGGCGGCCTGGGCCATCAGTCCGACGTTCGGGACTGTACCCATGGTGGTCGGGTCGAAGGCCCCGTTGGCGCGGCAGTCGTCGAGAACGGTCTGGTAGACACCCGCGTAGCTGCTGTCCGGGATGACGGCGAGGGTGTCCGCTTCCTCACCATCCGGACCCCACATGTGCCCGGAGCTGCGGATCATCGCGGGCATGGAGGCGTCCACGATGACATCGCTGGGGACGTGCAGATTGGTGATGCCCTTGTCGGAATCGACCATGGCCAGCTTCGGGCCGTCCGCCATGCCCTTCTCGATGGCGGCCTTGACGCCGTCGCGCACGTCGGCGGGCAGCGCATCGAGACCATTGAGGATGGACGCGAGCCCGTTGGTCGGGCTGAGGCCGGCAGCGGCCAACTGGTCGCCATAGGTAGCGAACAGTTCGGGCAGGAAGGCCTTCACCACATGGCCGAAGATGATCGGATCGGACACCTTCATCATGGTGGCCTTCAGATGGGCGGAGAACAGCACACCCTCCTGCTTGGCGCGGGCCACCTGCGCCGTCAGGAACTCATCGAGGGCAGCCGCGCGCAGCACCGTGCCGTCCACGACCTCTCCGGCAAGCACGTTGAAGGAGTCCTTCAGGACCGAGGTGTTGCCGTCGGCGTCGGTGAACTGGATCCGGAGGACGTCGTCGGCTTCGAGAACCACTGACTTCTCGTTCGAGCGGAAGTCGTCGGCGCCCATGGTGGCTACACGTGTCTTGGACTCCGGCGTCCACGCCCCCATGCTGTGGGGGTTCTGGCGGGCGAAGTTCTTCACCGAGGCGGGAGCACGGCGGTCCGAGTTGCCCTCACGCAGCACGGGATTGACGGCGCTGCCCTTGACCTTGTCGTAACGCGCCCGAACTTCCTTCTCCTCGTCGGTGGAGGGTGCATCGGGGTAGTCAGGCAGCGCGTAGCCCTGGCCCTGGAGCTCGGCGATCGCGGCCTTGAGCTGCGGAATCGACGCGCTGATATTGGGAAGCTTGATGATATTCGCTTCCAGGGTCTTCGCGAGGGCTCCGAGCTCGGCGAGCGCGTCGTCCATCTGCTGCTCTTCGGTGAGGCGGTCGCCGAAGAGGGAGATGATGCGGCCGGAGAGTGAGATGTCGCGGATTTCCACTTCCACGCCGGCGGTCGAAGCGAACGCCTCGACGATCGGCAGGAACGAATAGGTCGCCAGCATGGGCGCTTCGTCGGTGTGGGTATAGATGATCTTGGCCATTGGGCGTCTCCCTGGGTCTTCGAATGATGTGGATTTCGGGGTGTCCCGTCGGCTCTAACCTACCCGAGGGGACCGGTGGCACTAGTGGAAGAAGTGCCGGGCGCCGGTGAAATACATGGTCACTCCCGCTGCGTTCGCGGCGTCGACGACCTCGGAGTCACGTACCGACCCACCCGGCTGGACGACCGCGCGCACTCCGGCGTCGAGCAGGATCTGCAGGCCGTCCGCGAACGGGAAGAAGGCGTCCGACGCCGCGACGGCACCGCGTGCCCGCTCACCGCTGCCGAGCGTGTTGGCCCGCTCGACGGCGAGGCGGCACGAGTCGAGCCGGTTGACCTGGCCCATGCCGACACCGACCGACGCCCCGCCGCTGGCCAGGAGGATCGCGTTCGATTTCGCCGCGCGGCACGCTTTCCAGGCGAAGGTGAGGTCGGCAAGGGTGGCCTCGTCCGCCGCAGCGCCTGCGGCGAGGGTCCAGTTGGCGGGGTCGTCGCCGTCGGCGTCGAGCGTGTCCACCATCTGCAGCAGGACGCCGCCGGACACCTGGCGCATCTCGGCGGGGTCGCGGCGGTAGCCCTCGGGAAGGACGAGCAGCCGGATGTTCTTCTTCGTGCTGAGGATCTCGAGGGCGGCCGGCGCGAACGACGGCGCGATGACCACCTCGGTGAAGATGTCCTTCACCGCGTTGGCCATGCCCGCGGTGACCTCGCGGTTGGCCGCGACGACTCCCCCGAACGCTGACACCGGATCGCAGGCATGGGCTTTGGCATGGGCGTCGGTGATGGCATCCTCGGCGTCGTGCGAGGCGACGGCGACGCCGCACGGGTTGGCGTGCTTGACCACGGCGACGGCCGGTTCGTCGAAGTCGAAGGCCGCGCGGAGGGCGGCGTCGGCGTCCACGAAGTTGTTGTAGCTCATAGCCTTGCCGTGCAGCTGGTCCGCCTGGGCGATCCCCGGCGTTGCTGCTTTCTCGACGTAGAGGGCCGCCTGCTGGTGTGGGTTCTCGCCGTAGCGCAGCACCTCCGACCGCTCCAGCGCCAGGCCAGCGTACGCGGGCCAGGCGTTGCCGTCGTCGGTGCCGTCCCCGAACTGGGCTGCGGTCCAGGAGGCGACGGCGGTGTCGTACGCGGCGGTGTGCGCGAAGGCGAGCGCGGCAAGCCGGCGTCGGGCGTCGAGGTCGAACCCGCCCCCGGCTGCGGCCGCCACGACGTCGTCGTAGCGTGCCGGATCGACGACGACGGCGACCGACGGGTGGTTCTTCGCTGCCGAGCGGACCATCGCGGGGCCGCCGATGTCGATCTGCTCGACGACGTCGTCCTGCCCGGCCCCCGACTGCACGGTCTGCACGAACGGGTAGAGATTGACGACGACGAGGTCGAAGGGCTCGACGCCAAGCTCGGTGAGCTGGTCCACGTGCTCCTGCCGGCGCCGGTCCGCGAGGATCCCGGCGTGCACCTTCGGGTGGAGGGTCTTGACGCGCCCGTCGAGGCACTCCTGGAACCCCGTGACCTCGGCGACCTCGGTGACCGGCACCCCGACGGCGGCGATGCGCTGCGCTGTGGATCCGGTGGATACGATCGCCACTCCGGCGCGGTTCAGTCCCAGCGCCAGCTCCTCCAGTCCCGTCTTGTCGAACACCGAGATCAGTGCTCGGCGAATGGGAACGCGGTCAAGGTGGGTCAGGGACACGCAAATCTCCGTCTGGTCTTCGGGATGGGGCCGTCCCAAGTCTATAGCGGCCCGAATCGGGTGCGCACGAAGAACCGGTTCCGGGCAGGAAAATCGTTCCTTCTGCGCGCTGGATGACACCCCGGCCGTAAAGAACACTGCCGGTAAAATCAGGGAACGGTAAGGTGTTCCAGGCATCGAGCCCGTCCAGGAAGGCACCGTGAGCACGCACACCGAACTACCCACCGGCGATCAGGTGGTCCAGGACCTTCCGTGGCGCTGGCGCGTCCAGGGCAGGATCTTTCTCATCGGCGGCCTCGGCTTCATGTTCGACGCCTGGGACGTCACCCTCAACGGGTACCTGATCCCGCTGCTGTCGGACCACTGGGATCTGACCCGGGGGGAAGCCGCCTGGGTAGGAACTGCGAACCTCATCGGCATGGCGGTGGGGGCGTTCGCCTGGGGGTCCATCGCCGACATCATCGGCCGGAAGACGGCGTTCACCGCGACCCTGCTGATCTTCTCGGTCTTCACCGTGCTCGGCGCGTTCTCTCCTGACTTCCTCTGGTTCTGCGCCTTCCGGTTCCTGGCCGGCTTCGGCCTGGGCGGTTGCATTCCGGTCGACTACGCACTCGTGGGTGAGTTCACGCCCCGGAAGCAACGGGGCCGGGTGCTGACGGCGATGGACGCGTGGTGGCCCATCGGAGCTTTCCTCTGCGGTATCGTGACCACGCTGCTGGTGGCCCGGTTCGACTGGCGCGCGGCGATGCTGGTGATGGTGATTCCCGCCCTGCTCGTGTTCTGGGTGCGGCGCTCGGTTCCGGAATCGCCCCTGTACCTCGTGCAGCGCGGGCGCACCCGCGAGGCCGAGGCCGTCATCAACGACCTCATCGACCGGACCGGCGGGACCCGGACCGCCTGGCGGTTGCCGGAGCCCGGCGAGGCGCCGAAGCTCTCCATCGGCAGCATGTCCGGGCAGCTGACCGGGTTGTGGCGGTTCAACTGGCGCATCACCCTGACCGCCTGGAGCCTGTTCTTCACCATCCTGCTCGTGTACTACGGAGCCCTGACCTGGATGCCGAAGATCCTCATCGATTCGGGCTACCCCCAGTCCGTGGCTTTCCTCACCACGGCGGTCACCACGGGTATGGGCCTCTTCGGCGTCATCGCCGCGGCCCTGCTGGTGGAGCGGGTAGGACGCAAGTGGATCCTCGCGGTCTCCGGCCCGCTGTCCGCCGTCGTGCTGGTGATCTTCGCCCTCACCCTCGACCTGCCGGTGGTGGCGACGGCATGGCTGCTCGTCTTCAACTTCACCATCCAGGTAGCCATCCCGGTGCTGTACACCTACGTCTCCGAGCTGTATCCCACCGAGCTGCGGGGCAGCGGTTTCGGCTGGGCCTCGACGGTGTCCCGGGTGGGGGCGGGCTTCGTGCCGCTGATCTTCGGCGCGCTGCTGTGGCCCTACCTGGGACTGCCGCTGACCTTCGCGATCACGGGATCCCTGGTCCTCGGAGCGGTCCTGTTCATGGCGAGGAACGCACCGGAGACCAAGGGAGCCAAGCTGCCCTAGTTGTACTGACCTGCGCTGCAGGAACGACTCCCGCGCCGGTTCGGACCGGCCTGAAAGTCGCTTCCAGCGCAGCAGCCGCTCCGGTGCGGCCGACATCGCACCAGAGCCGCTCCGGAACGAATTCCTAGGCCTGCGGCAGCTCGGCGTCGGGCGTCTCCTCGAGCGAGGTGACGGTCCACCTGCCGTCGGCATGGACGACGACGACGGTGTACGTGGTGCCCCCAGGAGTGAAGGGCCGCTGTTCCTGGACGTCGCCGCCCTCCGAGAACTCGGTGTAGGCGCCCGGATTGACGGTGACCAGGGCCGTGACATCGGCACCATCCACCACCTCGTCTTCGGGCGTGGTGACGAAGACGTCAGTGACCTTCGGCTGGCCTCCGAGCACCCACCCGCCGTCGGCGTAGATCGCTTCGAGGTCCTTTGCGGCGTCGAGCTCTGCATCGGCCCCGTCCACGTTCTCGAGCATCGGAGCAGTGTCCCCCGTCTGCAGCGCGTAGGACTTGAGGTCGAAATAGTGGAACAGGAAAGCCCGCGCACCCTCCGCAGTGCCTTCCCCGGAGAGTTCATTCGTTGCGGGCTGCACGATATTTGCTGCAGCAGCGCTCGAGCTCGCCGGCGAGGGAGTGGCCTGGGGCGCTGATTCCGGCTCCGCAGCAGTACCGCACGCGGACAGCGCCACGAGTGAAAGCGCGGCGATTGCCGCGGTCCTGGTGAAATTCATTGATCTTCCCAACAACTGGATAGGGGCGGCGCCTTCGAGAGTGGACGCTGGTATGCCCGGGCGATGTTCGCCCCGCCAAGCCTAACCGTAGCCCTAAGCAACTTCCTTCACCTGCGGTGTGAACTGGGACACCCTACAGCCAGTGGTTCCGCCGGAACGTCCAGTAGAGTCCGCCACCCATCGCCGCCATGAGCAGCAGCGCAAAGGGATACCCGAGCGCCCAGTGCAGCTCGGGCATGACGTCGAAGTTCATCCCGTACACGGAAGCGATCAGGGTGGGCGCGAAAAGGATCGCGGCCCACGACGAGATGCGCTTCACCTCCTCGTTCTGTGCAAGTGAGGTTTCGGTGAGGCGGGTCATCTCCTCGTTCTGGCGCTGGGCCACGAGCGTCGAGTGGACGGTCAACGCGTTCTGCAGCAGCGCCCGGAAAGTATCGACCCGTTCCACGACACGGATCACGTGGTCCCGCACGTCCCCCATCCGGCTGACCAGCCCGGGATCGAGCCGGTACTTCTCCGACCCCCGCTGCAGGGATTCGACCATGGACTGCAGCGGGTGCGTGGCGCGCTGGAATTCGATGACCTCCCGGTGCAGCTCGTAGATGCGGCGTGACACGTCCGGGTCTCCCCCGAACAGCTCGTTCTCGATCTCATCGATGTCATTCTCGAGCCCCTGCACCACGGGCTCGTACTCATCCACCACTTCATCGAGGATCGCGTACAGGACGGCCTGCGGTCCCAGCGCCAGCAGCTCGGGGCTTTCCTCCATGCGCCGCCGCACGTTGCCGAGATTCGGTGATTCTGCGTGCCGGACCGTCACCACGAAGTCGGCACCGATGAAAACATGGAGCTCACCGAATTCCACCTTCTCCTCTGCATCGAGATAGCGCGCCGGGCGGAGCACGACGAAGAGCGTGTCCTCGTAGCGCTCGAGCTTGGCGCGCTGGTGTCCGTTGGTGGCGTCCTCGACGGCCAGCTCATGAAGGTTGAGCTCCTGCGCAACCGCCGCGATCTCTCCCGAGAGGGGCCGGTACAGGCCGATCCAGCCCATCCCGCCCCGATCCCGCATGAGTTCGAAGGTCTGGTCGAGGTTCTTCGGGTCCAGGCGCCGCCTGCCGTCCACATAGACGGCGTTGGCCACTAGTGCCACGTCAACGGTCCTTCGCAGCGAGTTGCCGGAGCGTGTCGATCAATAGCCGGCGCTCCTCGACCTTGATGCGTTCGTGGAGGGTTTCCTCGGTGTCGTCCGGGAGCACGGGCACCGCCGCCTGGGCGAGGATGGGCCCGGTGTCCACACCGGCGTCGGCGATCATGACGGTGCAGCCCGAGACCTTCACGCCGTAGGCGAGTGCATCGCGCACCCCGTGGGCGCCCGGGAAGCTCGGGAGGAGCGCCGGGTGCGTGTTGAGGTAGCGGCTGGGGAAGGAATCGAGGAAACCCTGGCCGACGATCCGCATGAAGCCCGAGGAAACCACGTAGTCGGGCTCGTGGGCCAGGACGGCGGTGGTCAGCGCGTCGTTCCAGCCCGCGCGGTCGGGGTGGGACTTGAAGTCCACGACGAAGGTGCTGATCCCCGCGTCGGCCGCACGCTGCACTCCGTAGGTGCCGGGTCGGTCGGCACCGACCGCCGCGATACCGACGTCGAGCGCTCCCGAGGAAACGGCGTCGATCACGGCCTGAAGATTGGATCCGGTGCCCGATACCAGGACGACTATACGCATGGCACCACCTTAGGTGCGCCGTCGCCTAGGGTTAAACCCATGAAAGACGTCGAACACCCAGAGCGCCCTGCACCGCCGCCGCAGGATCCGGACCAGCGGGACGTTCCCCACCCGGGCAGTGCGATGGGCCCGACGTACTCCGGCACCGACGGCGGAAAACAGCCGGACGGCGGCGGAAAACGTCCGGACGGCGGCCCGAGGCGCTCACGCTCAGGCGACGGCGACGGCGACGGCGACCCGACGAAAGCCGACGGTGGTGGCCCGCAGCGCCCCGGCGACCCGCCGAAAGGAACCCGCTCGCTCCTGACCTGGTTCATGGCCGCACTGCTCGCGGCGCTCATAGGGAGCAGCCTGATGCTGCCGTGGAAGGTGCTCGGCCTGGTCTTCGGGATTGCGGCCCTGGTCCTCGGAATCGTCGCGCTGGTCCGGACCGGCAGGACGAAGCTGCCCGGGCTCGTACGGGTGAGCACCATAGCCGGCCTTGCTGCTGCCCTTTTCCTGGTGATCGGCACCGGTGCCTCGGTGCTGCTGTGGCCCATCACGGAGACCTACGAGGACTGCATGGGCACGGCCCTGACCATCCAGGCCGAGCGGACGTGCGAGGACGGACTACGTAACCTCGACGGACTGCTGACGCCGAACTGACAGCCGACAGACCTGGACCAGCGCCGATCCGGCCCCGGTCAACTTCCTGACTTCCGGGCCACCGGTCGCCGCGACTCCCGCTCCAGCAGGGGGCTGAACGCATACCCCGCAATCGCCCCGACGCCGACTTCCGCGGCAAGCAGCAGGCCCACCAGCAGCGGATCCGGTCCGAGGTCGGTGAGGCGGCCGAGGCCGAGCGAAGCACTCGACAGCAGGGCGAGCATCGCTCCCCCGATGCCGGCGGTGAGGCCCACCAGGAGTCCCATCACCAGCGTCGACACCGCCGCCGTCAGCCAGCGGCGGCTGGACTGCAGCAGGAGCCATTCGTCGAGATGGTTCTCGCCCTCGCGGAAGAACCACCAGCCCGCGAGCAGCCCGGCCACCACGGGAATGGCGAGGGCGGCATACCCGTAATCGAGTTCACCGGCGGGCAGCGCCCCCAACACCGGGAAGGCCGGCAGCGGACCCACCGATGTCGTGAAGGGGCTCAGGGAGCTTCCGGTACCGAGGGCGAAGCCTGCTCCCGAGGACCACGACATGGCCCACAACACCAGGTTGGGGAAAAAGCCCAGCTGGAGGATCGTGAGCACCGAGGAACCGGCGATACCGGCGTCGAGCCGCTCGTAGATGGCTGCGATTTCCGCCCAGTGGATCCCCAGCGTGACCGCGAGGAGCAGCGCGGACAGGCCTGCGGCAGCGACCAGGGCGAGGAACGCCGACCGGAGAACGGAGAGCGCGTAGGACCCGGCCCACCGCGAGTGCTGGCTGCTGCGCGAAATCCAGGATGCAAGGTCCACCCCCACGAGCCTGCTCCACGCGCCTGCTTCTTTGTAGGCGCCGGTCACGATGCCGAGACCGGCCGACAGTGGTGGGATCAGTGCACCCGCGATGAGCGACGCCGTGGCTTCCTCATTGCTCGCGAAATACGCGGTGGCCATGCCTGCCACGGCATACATGCCGAGGCCCCCCAGCAGCGCCTGCCATAGCTGGTCCGTGTACGACGCCCGTGCAAGCCGCCGCCCGGCACGCCATGCAAGCAGGAAGGGAAGAAGAGCGAGCCCGAGAGGCACGACGGAGAAGAGCCCCGACGTCGGATCGGCCTCCCCTGCCCCCGGTGGAAAGGAGAGCACCAGCGGCACCCCGTGCATCACGAGCCAGCCCTGTCCGGCGAGCTGGGCTGCTGATTCCGCCGACCGTTCGGCGAAGCCACCGGTCAGCCACACGGCGAGGACGGGAACCAGGACCAGCACGGCTGAAAGGACGGCGGCCTGGCCAAGCTCGAATACCCCCTGCAGCCACAGTGGCATGGGAAGTGCGCCTGGTTTTCGGGGAGGGAGTTTCATCCCTTCAATGGTGCCACCGGAGAACGCCGTGCGCGTTATGCGACGCGGCGCGGGAGCCTACGCGGTGAGGTCGATGATGCCGCGAACGGTCGCCAGGCCGGCCCCGATGAACGCGATGACCACGACTGCGAACCGTGCGTGGTGGTCGTGGACGAACCGTGACAGCTTCTCACCGGCGAAGATCCCCCCCACGATGACAGCTCCGATCGCCCCCCACATCCAGGGCTCGAGGGCAGGTGCCTGGGAGGGATCGAGGCTCAGCTTGGTGACCAGGGTCACGATGCCGATCACCGCGAAGAAGGGCTGCAGCGTGGCAGCGAAGGGCCGTTGTGGCCAGCGGGACAACAGTGCATAGGCACTTACCGCGGGACCTCCTACGCCCGCCATGGAGTTGGTGAGCCCCGCAGCGAACCCTGCAACGGCCTTCGGCGCATTGCCACTGACCACGATGTCGGATCGCTGCAGGACGAGCGACACGGTCAGCGCCACGAGGACGATGCCGCCGACGGTCACCGACAGCGGCGCCGAGGGAACCACGACGGCAAGGTAGGAGCCCGGCAGCGACCCGAGAAGGGAGGGAAAGACCAGCCAGCGGAACATGTTCCAGTCGATATCGCGCCACACCCGCCCGATGATCAGCGTGGATGAGACGACTCCGCAGATATTCACCATCAGGACCCCGGTGTGGGGTCCGAGGATCAGCACCAGGAACGGAGCCACCAGCAAGGCGAATCCCAGCCCTGCTATCCGCTGGGCGATGGCTCCGAGAAGGATGGCGGCCAGCACGATGAAGAAAACTCCGAGTGTCACCCTAGATACAGTACGCCGGGGCAACGGTTCCGGAGCCGGGTAGCCTGACGGTATGACTGGAATCACCACCGCCCTGGCCATCGCGGACTGGCGCGCACGGATCTTCGGGCTCTACGCGGACGTCCGCTCCTGCTCCGACGCGGAATCGCCCGAGACCGCGCACCGGTTGTGGCAGGACGGCCGCAACCGGCTGTTCCGCGAGCATCCTGCCTCGCCGCTCGGTGCAGCCGCGCAGGGCCGGTTCACCTCGCTCAGGGTGGCACCCTACCAGCCGGCGTACCGCTTCGAGGCGACGATCAGCGACGAGGGATCCGGCCGGCGCATGGACGTACCGACCGGCACCGACGGCGTCGTCCCGTTCGAGCGGCTGGGCACCGTGTCGCTCCCGGGGCTGGGGCACCTGGCCCTGTGGCGGCTCACCTCCTACGCAGGAGGGCTCTTCCTGCCCCTGCGGGATGCCACAGCGGGCGCGGACGGCGGCTCCTACGGCGGAGGCAGGTACCTGCTGGACACCGTCAAGGGCGCGCATCTGGGCGAGGGACGGCTGGCGGGCAGCCTCGTCCTCGATCTCAACTTCTCCTACAATCCGTCCTGCGCCTACGACGAAGCGTGGGCCTGCCCCCTGCCGGGTGCCGACAACCGCCTCGACGCCGAGCTCGCCGTGGGCGAGTTGCACGCGCAGTACTAGGAGCCACCATCGAATCCCAGAGCAGCCGTCCCGCCATGCGAGGAGTGAGGTCCCGATGACGCAGGGCACCTGGCGAAAGTACACCGACTGGCCCCTCATTGCCGCGGCTTTCATCTTCCTCGCCGCGTACACCATCCAGGTGACCAGCCGCGTCACCCCGGCACAGCATCTCCTGCTGGAAACCGTGCTGTGGCTCGTCTGGGCGGTCTTCCTGATCGACTACGCAGCCAACCTGCTGCTTGCCGAACGGCGGGGACGCTGGTTTCTCCGCCACCTCCACGAGCTGGTGGTCATCGTCCTGCCCATCCTGCGGCCGCTGCGCCTCCTGCGGCTGATCCCCCTGCTGCGCGTACTCAACCGCTCGGGCGGCGATGCGCTTCGCGGCCATATCGTCCTGTACGTGGTGGTCTCGATGACGGTGCTGGGATATGCAGGGGCGCTGGCAGTGCTCGACGCCGAGCAGGACGCCCCTGGTGCCAACATCCTGACGTTGGGCGACGCCCTGTGGTGGGCCATGACCACCATCACCTCGGTGGGCTACGGCGACTTCTATCCTGTGACCCTGGCCGGCCGACTGGTGGCGGCGGGACTGATGATTGCGGGAATCGGCGTGCTCAGCGCCGTGACGGCGGCGTTCGCCTCCTGGCTGGTGGAGAATGTCACGGCACCGGCCGGTGCCAGGGAGCACGCGCAGGAGCGTGCGGTCAATAACGAGTTGCGGAACGTCTCCCTCCAGCTCGACTCCCTGACAGCGCAGCTGTCCGGTTCACACAGGGTCCCGAGTGCACCCGGCGCAACCGGTGCTCCTGGCGCGCTCAACACCCCGGGGACGGCGGATCCAGCAGATCCCGCACACGGATAGGGCTTCCCGGCGGCCGGCGTTCTGTGCGCGACAATTGCTTTCGCTTCGAGGCTTTATCCTGTAATCGACGACTCATCCACCCCTGCGGAGGTTCCGATTACAGACACGGCTGCTCAACACGACATCTATTTCGGCGCCCCCGAGCCCGAGAATGAAGCCGAGATACTCGAGTCCGCGTCCCGCGCGGCGGTGGCCCGCTTCACCGACCGCTCGGACATCACCACTGTCAAGCGCCGCTTCACCCTGATCAACCAGGACCGGACGCCGCACCAGGCAATGGTCGAGGACCTCCTGTTCATGCGAGCGGCACTCGACGAGGCGGGCATCGGATATCTGCTGGTGCGCGGGAATGATGAGCGCCCGGTGATTGCGATCAACCTCGACGACCGCGAGAGGCTCCGACTCGCCCTGGTGGAGGCCTGCCGGAACGAGCCGTTCTACTCCCGGACCGTGGATACCAAGCGGCGCACGACCCTCCTGGTTTCGGACGGCGCCCTTTCACACAGCGAGAAGGCGCGGATCTTTCGCCTCTTCCGCCCGCGCATCGAGCCCCTGGGCGGGCTCGCCTTCGGCCCGTCGGCCGGCGTCCAGCTTGAACTGTGGGCACTGAATCCCGACGTGATCGAGCTGCCCGTGGAGAACTCGCTGACCCGGCGGACCCTCCCGGCGTCCGAGGCGGTCAGGGGTTCCGTGGTACGCCACGGCCTGACCTGGCCCACCATCGACAACATGTTCGCCGATCATGCGACGGACATCGACTTCGACGTCGACCTGGTGTTCTCCTGGGTGGACGGGAGCAGTCCCGAGTACCAGGCCGCCCGCGCGGCACGGATGCAGAACGTGGTGGTGGGTGAGGGCGATGACAACGAAGCCCGCTACCGGCAGATCGACGAGCTGAAGTACGCGCTGCGCTCGGTCTACATGTTCGCTCCGTGGGTTCGAAGGGTTTTCGTGGCCACGGATTCCGATCGCCCGCAATGGCTCGCTGAGCACCCGTCCGTGACATTCGTCCGCTCGGAGGAGCACTTCCGGGACCCGTCGGTCCTGCCCACGCACAATTCCCAGGCGGTGGAGAGCCAGCTGCAGCACATTCCGGGGTTGTCCGAGTACTTCCTGTACTCCAATGACGACATGTTCTTCGGCCGTCCCGTGGGCCCCGACATGTTCTTCTCCCCCGGCGGCATCACCAAGTTCATTCAGGCGGACACCCGGATCGGCCTCGGCGACAACGACGCCGAGCGCAGCGGCTTCGAGAACGCCGCCCGGGTGAACCGCCGCCTGCTGCACGAGCGCTTCGGCCGCATCACCACGCGCCACCTCGAACACACCGCCGCGCCGTTGCGCAAGAGCGTCCTGCTGGAGATGGAGGAGGAGTTCGCGGCCGAGTTCACTGCGACAGCCGCATCCAGGTTCCGCGCGAAAGACAACATCTCGGTGACCAACTCGCTGTACCACTACTACTCACTGCTTACCGGGCGGGCTGTCACGCAGGAGATGGCGAAGGTCAAATACGTCGACACCACCTCCCGTTCGGGGCTGGAAAGCCTCAACAAGATGCTCGACAAACGCAACCAGGATTTTTTCTGCCTCAATGACGGCAGCTTTCCCGAGGTACCCGCCGAGGAGCGGGCGCGCCTCGTCACCGAGTTCCTGGAGAAGTATTTCCCGGTCAAGGCTCCCTGGGAAAAGTGATCGGCTGATTCCGTGCAAACCTTCCTGCCGTACGCCGACTTCGCCTCGAGCGCCGCTGTGCTCGACCAGGCGCGGCTGGGCAAGCAGCGGGTGGAAACCCTGCAGACCCTGCGGGCGCTCGTCATTCCGGATTACGGCTGGCGGAGCCACCCGGCGATCCGCATGTGGATGGGGTACGTCCCGGCGCTGACGCTGTACGGTCTCGCCATGGTGGACGAGTGGGTGTCCCGGGGACACCAGGATTCGACAGGGCGCCAGATCCTCGAGTTCGCCCCGGAGGTGCTCGACGAGCCCGACGTCGCCCTGCCGCCCTGGCTCGGCGATGTGGCCTTCCATCTGAGCCACCAGTCGAACCTCGTGCAGAAAGCCCCCGGAATCTACCGGAACCGCTTTCCGGGTGTCCCGGAAGACCTGCCGTATGTGTGGCCGGAGCCGGCGAAGGAACTGCTGCCCACCGACCCCGAAGGGAACCGCCTCTGGATCTGGCGGGCCCCGGCCCACCCTCCCGAGGGGCGAACACGTCTGCTGATGCCGCCCGGACCGCCCGAAGGACGGATCGGTGGGAAGTGGGACCGCCAGCTCCAGGCCTTCGAGGAATCCATGGCCGACGGCGACTCGATAGGAATTGCCGATCCCGACGGCGAACGGTTCAGGACAGGGACAGTGGGACCGGTCCTGATGCACGAGGACGGGCTCCTGCGGGAGGCCGCCCTCACCGGATGGCTGACGCGGACGGACTTCGATCCGCCCGCGCTGCTACAGGATCCACGGACCCTGTTCAGCGTCGCGCTCCCGACCGCGCTACGAACTTCCCCCTAGGCCTCGCGCACCCCGTTCAGGGACGCGCCCGGCCGCACCGCTTGCAGCCTCCTAGACCCGCGAGAGCCGGCGCACGGGCGGCGCCTCGGCGATCCACACTCCGGCCTCGGTAAGCCGGCGGTGGGTCTCCTCGCGCGGCACGACCTCCCCCACCGGGGCATGCCGGCCCACCGGTACCACGGAGTGCACGATCGTCTCCTCGTACACGTGGACCAGGTTGTAGGCCTGTGCGCCGTCGCGCCCGCGGCTTCCGCCGTCGTACAGGAGGTCCTGCGTGTAGCAGGTGGCGGAGGCCACCGAGACGGGAATGCCCGCGAAGGTCGCGGTGGTGGAGTAGTGGAGATGGCCCGCGAGGATGGTCCGGATGTCGCTGCCGCGGACCACCTCGGCGAGCGAGCGCTGGTCCCGCAGCTCAACGAGGACGGAGAGGTCCTGCACACTCGGAACCGGCGGATGGTGCAGGGCGAGGATGGTGCCGTTCGGGGCCGGGACGAGTAGTTCGTCGGCCAGCCACCTCAGCTGCTCGCGGGTGAACTCACCGTAGTGGTGTCCGGGGACGCTCGAGTCCATCGTGATGATCCGCAGCCCGTCGACGTCGTACACCGCATCGACGGGCGCCGTGCCCGCGGGCTGATCCAGCAGCGCGGAGCGGAAGGCCGCGCGGTCGTCGTGGTTGCCCATGGCCCAGATCACCTGGGCACCCAACCGAAGGGCCGCCGGGTCGACGATGGCGCGGAGTTTCGCATAGGCTCCGGCTTCGCCCTTGTCCGCGAGGTCACCGGTGAAGACAATTGCCTGGGGACGGGCTCCGGAGGCTTGCAGGTCCGCGAAGATCCGGGAGAGGCGCTCCTCGCTGTCCACCGCCCCATACAGCGGCTCAGGACCGTCCACAAGGTGGGTGTCACTCATATGAAGGATGAATTGCTGCGGCCGGGGATGCTCGGCCGTGCGGTACTCCATGGGAAACCCTTTGGATTGCTGGTAGGTACGAACCGATTCCACTCCATCGAAACATAGCCCGGGGGAAAGGTAGGTGAACCCGCTGCGGCTAGTCGCTGAACATTGCGGGAACTCTCGTCAGGACTAGGAGATGAAGCCCTTTTCCACCAGAAAGTCGAACGCCACGTCGCCGGGCTCCTCCCCCTCCACGTCCACGAGGAGGTTCATCTCACGTAGCGCATCATCCGTCAGCTCGGGAGCAATGCGCTCGAACACGTCCTCGAGCCCCGGGTACTCCTCGAGTGTCTCGGAGTAGTAGACGGGAGCCGCGTTGTAGGCAGGGAAGAACCCGAGATCATCCTCGAGCAGCGTCAGGTCGAGTGCCTGGATCCGGCCGTCGGTCGCGAACACCTCGCCGAAATTGCAGGCACCGTTGTCGGTGGCGGTGTAGACCGCGCCGGTGTCGTAGATTCCCACATTCTCATCGGGGACGCCGTCGGGCGCGCCGCGCTCCAGTCCGTAGTGGGCCAGCATCGGATTCAGTCCGTCCGCACGCGAATTGAACTCGGCCTCGACGCAGAAGGTGCGTTCCTCCACGGGCAGTTCCGCGAGCTGGGACATCTTGGTGATGCCACCCAGTTCCTCGATGGCCTCGGTGCGCACGGCCATGGCGTAGGTGTTGTTCAGCGGTGCCGGTTCGCCCCAGGTGAGGCCGTTCTCGACGTCGGCGGCCCGTACTGCCTCCCACTGCTCCTCCTGGTCGGCGATGCCCTCCTCCTTTCCGAGGAAGGCGAGCCACGCGGTGCCCGTGTACTCCCAGGTGAAGTCGGCGTCTCCGGAAAGCATCAGGTCGCGGACCGGCTGGCTGCCCGGGGCGTTCGTCAGGTCCGTGACGTCGAAGCCTGCGGCCTGGGCTGCGAGCACGGAGATCTTGCCCAGGATGAGCTGTTCGGTGAAGTTCTTCGACGTGACGGTCAGCGGTGCGCCGTCCACGCCGTCGAGGGGCTGGATGGAGCCGGGCCCCGCGGCGGGAACATAGGACGTGGCCGGCTGGAGGCCGCAGCCGGAGAGGAGGAGGCCTGCGGTCGCCAACACGACGACGGCCCTGCAGCGCGGCACGGAGCCAGCGGAGGCGGGTCTCATGAGAGTCCTTTCGGGCGCGCGATATGTTCGACGACGCGGCCGATCCAGTCGATCAGCAGTGCGAGGAGCGCCACCAGGAGCGCACCGGCGATGAGCACGCGCGGCAGGTTGAGGTTGACGCCCGTGGTGATGAGGATGCCGAGCCCGCCGCCGTTGATGAAGGTTGCAAGTGCCGCGGTCCCGACCAGGAGCACGAGCGCCGTGCGGATACCAGCGAGCATGATCGGCACAGCGAGCGGAAGTTCAACCCGCAGCAGCACCGACAGCGAGCTCATTCCCATTCCGCGGCCCGCTTCGACGAGGCGCCCGTCCACCTGGGTGATGCCCACCATGGTGTTGCGGAGGACCGGCAGCAGGGCATAGAGCACCAGGGCGGTGACCGCCGCGGGGAAGCCGAATCCCAACCAGAAGGCCAGCAGCACCACGAGGCCGATGGCCGGTGCGGCCTGGCCGATGTTCGCCACCGCCAGCACGGGGCCGGTGAGCGGACGGAACGGCTTGCGGGTGAGGAGTATTCCGAGCGGCACGGCGATCAGCAGCACGATGCCGGCGGACACGGCAGTGAGCGCAAGGTGCTCGCGGGTGTATCCGAGGATCGCATCGGGGCTGAGCGTCGTCCGTTCGGTGTCGGTGAGGTCCGCGTTCAGCAGCCAGAAGAGCAGGACGAGACCGGCCACGACGATCCCTGCGAGCTGGAACAGCAGCGGCTTCCAGGACAGGGGGGTCGCTTCGGCCTCGACCGCGGCGTTACTGGCCGCCGGTGCGGAGGTTCCGGGAATGACCTCGGCGCTACTCACCGGCCTGCCGTCCGTCGATGGCGGCGTCGCGCAGGTCGATGGCGCCCGTGTTCACGCCGACGGGACGGCCGCTGGCGTGGGCACTCCGCGCATTGTTGTGTGCCCGCCCGATCGCGTCCATGATCGTGTCGACGTCGATCACTCCGAGGAACACGTCGCGCCGGCCGGTGACCAGCGCGGCACCGACGCTGGAGACCAGCATGGTGTCCAGCGCATCGTTGAGGGTTGCCCTGTCCCCCACGAGGGGGAGTTTGGCGTCGCGGTCACCGCTGATCGTGTCGATCCTGCCGAGCTGCCGCCGGGACAGCCACTGGATGGCCCGTCCCCGCGAGTCGACGATCACCGCGTGGTCGTGCTGCGCCTCATCGAGCCGGGACAGGACGTCGCTCGCGAGCTGTCCCTCCTCGGCGGTGACAGCCGAGGCGAGTTCCACTTCGTTGACGCGGGTCAGGGTGAGCTGCTTGAGCCCGGCTCCTGCCCCTATGAAGTTCTCGACGAACTCGTTGGCGGGTTCGGCGAGGATCCGTTCCGGGGTGTCGTACTGCACGAGCTGCGCCCCCTCGGTGAAGATCGCGATCCAGTCCCCCAGCTTCACGGCCTCGTCGAAGTCATGGGTGACGCACACGATGGTTTTCTGCAGCTCGTTCTGGATGTTGATGAGCTCGTCCTGCAGCCGGAGCCGGGTGATCGGGTCCACTGCGCCGAACGGCTCATCCATGAGCAGCACGGGAGGGTCTGCGGCGAGTGCGCGCGCCACGCCGACGCGCTGCTGCTGGCCCCCGGAAAGCTCCTTGGGGTACCGGTCGCGGTAGAGGTCCGGGTCGAGGGACACCAGTTCGAGGAGCTCGTCGACACGCGCAGCGATGCGCTCCTTGGTCCAGCCGAGCATCTTGGGAACGATGCTGATGTTCGTCGCGACCGTCATATGGGGAAACAGTCCGCCGGCCTGGATGACGTAGCCGATACGCCGTCGGAGGGCGTCGCCGTCCATCTTGGTGACGTCGTCGCCGTCGAGCACGATGCGGCCCTCGGTCGGTTCGATCAGCCGGTTGATCATCTTCAGGGTGGTGGTCTTGCCGCAGCCGGAAGGGCCCACGAGCATCACGATCTTCCCGGCCGGGATCTCCATGGTGAGGCCGTCCACTGCGGCCTTTCGCTGACCGGGGTACCGCTTGGTGACCGTATCGAGCAGGATGCTGGCGCCGGTGATGCCACCGGTTCCGGGGCCGGCAGGGCCCCGGGCGTCAGGCGTTTCGGTTGATGGAATGGTGTCAGACACGGATACCTCGCGGGATAGTGAGCCGGCCGAGGCCGACAAGGAGCAGATCAAGGACAAGGGCAAGGATGATGACTGCGACGATGCCGGTCACCACCGATTCGAAGGAGTTCGCGCCGCCCAGCCTGGACAGCCCGGAGAAGATGAAGCCGCCGAGCCCGGGGCCGAGAACGTAGGCGGTGATGGCGGCGATTCCCATGACCATCTGGGCCGACACGCGGATCCCGGCCAGGATGACCGGCCACGCTATCGGGAGCTCGACGCGCGTCAGAGTCCGGAACCGGCCCATGCCGATACCGCGCGCGGCCTCGATCACCGAGCGGTCGATGCCGGTGAGACCGACGACGGCGTTGCGGAGGATCGGCAGGACGGCGAAGAACACGACCACGATCACCGCCGGCACCACGCCGAATCCGAAGGGGGCGATCAGCAACCCCACCAGGGCGAAGGCGGGGATGGTCAGGCCGATCGCCGACACACTGTTGGCGAACGAGGTCAGGGCACTGCTGCGGTAGACAAGCGCAGCCGTGACGACGGCGAGGATGGTGGCGAGGATGAGGCATTGCACCACGAGGGAAAAGTGTTGCCAGCTCGAGAACAGGATCTGGTCGAACCTGTCCCCTACGAAATCAAACACATTCATACCCACTTCACATCGGTTACGTAGCCCGCGGACACTGCAGGCCGCATTCAGGCGACTCGGCAAAGCACGGACTCCCACCATAAGCCTGCTGATGTTGCGGAATGATCACGAACCGGCCACGGTTGCTTACTCGCTTGTTTCGGATGCGCTCGACTGGCGGCACCGCGCGTGCCCCCGTAGGCTTTCGGAGCGGACACTCCCGCATTGCTGCTCCGCCAGAGACTAAGGACCGATCATGGGTATTCGACTCAGCCACATTCCCCTCCGGCTCACCACCGGCGCCTTCATCCTCAACTCCGGGCTCGGCAAGAGGGGGTTGGACAAGGACAGCGCAGCAGGCATGCAGGGCATGGCGTCGACGGCGTTCCCGCAGGTCGCGCAACTTGAGCCCGAAAAGTTCGGCAGGATCATCTCGATGGTCGAGATCGGCCTGGGAGCCGCACTCCTGACGCCGTTCGTCCCCAGCCGGCTCGCAGGACTCGCCCTCACCGCGTTCTCCTCCGGGATGATGGCCATGTACTTCAAGATGCCCGGCATGACGCAGGAGGACGGTGTCCGGCCCACGCAGGACGGCACGGCCATTGCCAAGGACATCTGGATGCTCGGCATCGGGCTCGGCCTGCTGCTGGACCGGAAGAGCTAGCAGACGCTCATCCACCAGGAACCCTGGTGCAGACTACGCATCGGGCTCGGCCTGCTGCTGGACCGCAAGAGCTAGCAGACGCTCATCCGCCAGGAACCCTGGTGCAAACTACGCATCGGGCTCGGCCTGCTGCTGGACCGCAAGAGCTAGCAGACGCTCATCCACCAGGAACCCTGGTGCAGACTACGCATCGGGCTCGGCCTGCGTCGGCCAGCCGTGGCTTTTCGGCCCTCATCTGCGGCACAATCAACGCATGTGCGGACGATTTGTCATAGCCGGCTCGAAAGCCGATGTTCTCGCCACTTTCGACATCGACGAAGCACCCGACCATGACATCCGGGCTTCCTGGAACGTGGCCCCCACGGACGCGGTCTCCGTGGTGGTCGAGCGGCTCGATCCGGACACGGGTGAACTGACCCGGCGGCTCGAGACGGCACGCTGGGGCCTGGTGCCGTCCTGGGCGAAGTCGCCCGCCGTGGGGTCGCGGATGATCAACGCCCGCAGCGAGACCGTCCTCGAGAAGCCGTCGTTCCGCTCCGCGGCACTGAGGCGCCGGGGCCTGGTACCGGCCAACGGTTACTACGAGTGGCGGAAGAACCCGAACGGGTCTAAAACCCCTGTGTACCTTCATGCCGAGCCCGAGTCCGCGCAGCTTGCGTTCGCCGGACTCTACGAGTTCTGGAGGGATCCGGCAGCCCCCTCCGGCGGGGATCCGTCCTGGTTGATGACGTGCACCATCATCACGCGCCCGGCGAGCGACGCGCTCGGCTCCATCCACGACCGCACGCCGGTGATCGTGCCCCCGAACCTTTTCGGGGAGTGGCTCGATCCCAAGAACGCTTCCAAATCGAAGGTCCAGCACCTCCTGGACAGCATTCCGGACCCCACGCTCGTACCGCGCGTTGTGGGAAGCCGGGTGGGGTCCGTCCGGAACAACGGCCCCGACCTGATCGAGCCAGAGCCAGAGCCGGGAAGCCTGGAATCGAAGGGAACTGCCGCCACCCTGTTATAGGAATCCACTTGACAGAGCAGTGTAGAAGTAAGGCCGCTCAGCTTTTTGAAGGAGAAGTGCATCGGGCTTCTTCCGCATCGACGAACCATCCTGGACCACCGATCCGTCCTGGATCAAGCCGGGCCTGATCCTGATGAGCCTGCGAACTCTGGGTTCGTCGATCATCATCCTGCTCGCCGCCGTCAAGGACGTGCCGCAGGAACTCCATGATTCAGCGAAGGTGGATGGCGCCGGCAGCTTCCAGGTCATCCGGAGCATCGCGCTTCCCATGATCAACGGAAGCCTCTTCTTCCTCGTGATCATCAATACGATCGCCGGGTTCCAGACCTTCACCGAGGCCAACACCGCCTTCTTCGGTTCCGGCAACACCACCTACATCAACGATGGGGACCGGCACTGGGAGCTCGTGGTGACGGCCAGCGTCATCACCACGGTGCCGATGATCATCCTGTTCTTCCTCGGGCAGCGGCACTTCGTCGAAGGCATCGCGACCACGGGCAACAAGGGCTGACCATCCTTTTCCTTGCACGCCGACCCTGAGCCTGCTTTGCTTCTGCAGAGGATTCCATCGAGGGGAGAACCATGTTCCGGCAGGACGTTGCGACCGGCATCCACAGCATCGAGCATGCGAACACCAACTGTTACCTGGTGCAGGACGACGCCGGGCTGACCCTCGTCGACGCGGGACTTCCGCGAGTGCGCTCGGAGATCTTCAGTGCCCTCGGCAAGCTCGGGAAGAGCGTCCTCGACGTACGCGCCGTGGTCCTGACCCACGGCCACTTCGACCACGTGGGAACGGCCGAGTATTTCCGGCGGCGCCACGGCATCCCGGTGTTCGGCCACCCGGACGACGCCTACATCGCCGCTCGCCCGTACCGTTACCAGCGGGAGAGAACACCCTTCCTCTACCCGCTGCGTTATCCGCGGGCCATTCCCGGACTCGCCCGCATGACGGCGGCCGGAGCGCTCACCGTCCGGGGTGTCCGGGAACTGAAACCCCTCACGGCCGAGGCAGCGGCCTCGCTTCCCGGCCGCCCGGTACTCGTCCCCACCCCGGGCCACACCAGGGGTCACTGCGCGCTGTACTTCCCGGACCGCGATGCGTTGATCAGCGGTGACGCACTGGTCACCCTGGACCCCTACACCGGACGCGAAGGTCCTCAGATCATCGCCGGCGCGGCGACCGCCGACACGCCCACCGCCCTGCGCTCGCTCCAGGCACTCGAGGAGACATCGGCAGGGATCGTCCTTCCCGGTCACGGTGCGGTATGGACCCAGGGTGTCGCCGCCGCCGTCGCTGCAGCCAGGGCTGTAGGCGGGCACTGACGTCGTCGAAGGGGCGCTAGGCTCGTCTCATGCAGATCCCCAGCCGCCAGCAGGCCCTTGGACTAGCCCGTACCGCAGTGGGCCGTGCCGCGCTGACGCTTTTCGCCGCGCAGGCGCTGGTCATCGGTGGTCTGATCGGGATCGACATCTACGAGAAGCGCCTCCGTACCCGGCGCGACGGCTTCCCGCAGCCCGGCACGTTCGAGACCACCATCGCCGATACCTCCACCACGGTGTACACCTTCGGCGCGGACCTCTACGACGCGATGATCGAGGCGATCGACAGGGCCGAACACCAGGTGCTGCTCGAAACCTACATCTGGAAGGGTGATGAGACGGGCGCCCGGTTCCGGGATGCGGTGAACCGTGCCGCGGAGCGGGGCGTGGACGTCTACGTGATCTACGACGGCTTCGCCAACCTCGTCGTCAATCCGTTCTTCTACAAGTTCCATCCCCTCGTGCACGTCTACCGGTTCCCCGTGGTCCGCCCGTCGATCCTCTTCACCAATATCCGCGGCACCGGATTCGACCACCGGAAGCTCCTCGTCGTCGACGACGCCGTGGGATTCGTCGGTGGCTACAACATCGGGCAGCTGTATGCGACCAAGTGGCGCGACACCCACCTGGCGATCCGGGGTCCCTCGGTGTGGGAGCTGCGCGAGGCTTTCGTGGGACTCTGGAACCTGCGCGCCCATCCGGCGCGGCCGGAGCTTCCCGACATCAGCGCCGACTTCTGGGAACCGCGCATCCGCGCGGTGAACAACATTCCTGCCAACCTCGTGTTCCCCATCCGCGGCGTGTACCTCGATGCCATCAACCGGGCCAAGCACCACATCTACATCACCACGGCGTACTTCATTCCGGATCAGCAGATCCTCGGCGCGCTCCTTCGGGCAAGCCGGCGGGGAGTGGACGTGCGCGTCCTCCTGCCCGAGGATTCCAACCACGTGGTGTCGGACTGGCTGTCCAGGGGTTTCTACTCCGCACTGCTGAACGCGAAGGTACGCGTGCTGCTGTACCAGAACTCCATGATCCACGCCAAGACCGCGACCATCGACGGCGAATGGTCCACCGTGGGCACGGCGAACATCGACCGGCTGAGCCTCACCGGCAACTACGAGATCAACCTCGAGATCTTCGACCGCAACCTCGCGCAGACCATGGAGCACATCTTCGAGACCGACACCTCCAACACCCGTACCCTGACGCTCGAGGAGTGGAACAGCCGCCACCTGGTCGCCCGGGTCAGCGAGGCCATCCTGGCTCCGCTGCGGCCCTTCCTCTAACCCCTTCCGGCCTCTCCCCCCGGGTCAGCCCGTCTCCTGGACCTCGTCACCGGGTACCTTGCCGCCCGCGAAACGGCCCCGGTACCCGGTCCGCGAGCGGCTCACATGACGCGCCATGAGCCGCTCGGCCTCCGCGGCGTCGCCGGCGTCGATCGCGGCCAGGACGAGCCGGTGCTCGGACCAGGACTGCTTGCCCCGATTGTCCACGTCAGTGGCGTAGAGCCACTCGATCTTGCCGGAGATCTGGCGGAGCAGCGCCATCAGGGAAGCACTTCCGCTGAGCTCGGCGATGCCGAGGTGAAAGCGGATGTTCAGCTCAGGCAGCGGCAGCAGGTCATCTCCCGCCACCACGGTGTCGCCCTCGTCGAGCAGGAGGGCAAGGTCCTTGCGCACCCTCCTCCACTCGACGCCCTGCTCATCCTCGGCGAACTGGCGGGAGGAACGGCGTGCGGCGCGCCGAGCGAGCGCCGACTCGAGCGCCTCACGCACGAGGAACAGGTCATCGGCCTCATCGGCAGGAATGTCGCTCACCGTCGATCCGGCATAGGGCTTGGACTCGACGAACCCCTCCGCCTCGAGCGCGCGCAGGGCTTCCCTCACCGGCACCCTGGACACTGAGTACTTCCGGGCAAGCGCAGCCTCCGTCACCCGTGTCCCCGGGAGCAGACTGCCGAAGATGATGTCCCTGCGGATCTCATCCTTGACGCGGTGCGGTGCGGCCGGGAGCTCGTCCGGGCGGGGCCTAGCGTCCGGCGGCATAACCCTGGGCTCCACGGGGATTCGCAGCAGCGGTAAGGAGCCCGGACGAGGGCTCCCGGGTCACTGAGGACAGCCGCCCGAGCGACCAGTCCCCCGAGCGTGTCACCACGTGCCCGCGGCGGACGAGTTCCTCGATGACGTCTTCGCCCAGCCGGTCCTCGACCACCGCTCCGCCCGGTTCCCAGGTCCGGGGGAAGAATGATCCGGGGATGGACGTCGTATGCAGGGACGGAGCATCAATGGCCTCCTGGGGCGTGTAGCCGCCCACGATCGTGCGCAGGAGGTACAGCAGCTGCCACTGGTCCTGCTGGTCGCCGCCGGGAGATCCGACGGCCACCACGGACTGGCCGTCCTTGAGGACGAGGGTGGGGGTCAGCGTGGTACGGGGCCGCTTGCCGGGGCGAAGGGTGGAGGGTGCACCGTCCTCGAGCCAGGTCATCTGCAGGCGGGATCCGAGGCAGAACCCGAGTTCGGGAATAGCGGGCGAGGACTGCAGCCAGCCGCCGCTCGGGGTTGCCGAGACCATGTTGCCCCACCGGTCGACGACGTCGATGTGGCACGTGTCCCCCCGGGTTTCCCCACTCTTGGCGACAGTGGGTTCCCCTACGCCCGCGAAGCCGGCGCCGCCGGCGAGCGCGGGCGGTGTGTACTCGAGGCGGAGCGGCGGAACGAAGGGTTCGCGTCCCGGGACGGTTCCCGGACGGAACTCGGTGGAGGCGGAATCGGTGATCAGTGCTCGGCGCTCGGCGGCGTACTCCGGCGACAACAGGTAGTCCATCGGCACGTCGGCATCGCCGTAGTAGGCCTCCCGGTCCGCGATGGCGAGCTTCTGGGCTTCGAGGATGGTGTGCGCGCCCAGCGCCGTCGAGGGATCGAGGTGGTCGTCGTCGAACCCGTCCAGGATCGCGAGGGTCTGCAGCAGTGCGGGGCCCTGGCCCCAGGGACCCGTCTTGGCGATGGTGTACCCGCGGAATTCGAAGGTGGTGGCGGCGTCGTAGCCCGCCTCGAAACCGGCGAAATCCTCGAGGGACATCACCCCGGCGTGGTCGGTGCCTGACGAGTGGCGGTGCGGGGTCTGAAGGAAGTCGACCGCAGCCTGCGCCACCCGGCCGGTGCGCCACTCGAGGCGCGCGGCATCGATGCGGGCTTCCCTGGTGGGCGCGTCCTTGCCGGCGTCGACCAGCGAGTCGAGCACTCCGGCGTAGGCCTCGTTGCGGATCAGCTCGTTCTCGCGCGGCGGCCTGCCCTCGGGCATCCACAGCGCGGCCGAGGTCGGCCAGTGTTCGGTGAAGAGCTCGGCCACGGTGGCGATCGTGGCTCCCACCCTCGCGAGCACCGGATGCCCTTCACGGGCATAGCCGATGGCGAAGGCCAGGACGTCGTCCAGCTCCCAGGTGCCGTGGTCGCGCAGCAGGAGCAGCCAGGCGTCGACGGCGGCGGGCACGGCTGCGGCGAGCGCTCCCGCACCCGGTACCAGTTCGAGCCCCTCCGCGAGGTAGTGCTCCCGGGTCGCTCCGGCCGGGGCCGGGCCCTGCCCCATGAGGACCACCGGCTGCCCGGGGTTCTCCGCTGTCGCGAAGACTCCCGTCATATCGCCTCCCGGTCCGTTCAGGTGGGGCTCGACCACATGGAGGACGAAGGCGCTGGCGACAGCGGCGTCGAATGCGTTCCCGCCGCGCTCCAGCACGGCCTGGGCCGAAGCCGTTGCGAGCCAGTGCGTCGAGGCACTCATGCCGAAGGTCCCCTGAAGGGTAGGGCGGGTGGTGAAGGGTGCCGGGGGCGTATACGTCATGGGATCCACTTTCGCAGTAGGAACTGTGTCAGGATTGAATACAATCAGATGCCTAACACTAGGCTTTGTATACGATGCATTCAATACTGCTACTGAAGGAACTCCAGTGAAGAGGTCATCCGTTCCCACCGACCGCCTGCATCTATGGCTCATGCTAGCGCTGACTTTTTCCACCGGCGTGATCGACGCCGTGGGCTTCCTCGGGCTGGACCGCGTCTTCACGGGCAACATGACCGGCAATGTGGTCCTCCTCGGCATGGGCTTCGCCGGCGCTGCCGATCTTCCCATCCTGCGGCCGGCCCTCGCCCTGGTCTTCTTCATGGTCGGGGCGGCACTGGCCGGGCGGGTATTGCGGCGGGCACCGGAAGGGTGGACCGGACGCACCTCCGCCACGCTCCTCGTCGTCGCACTCGGCACCGCGGGCCTCGCTGTCCTGACGGTGCTCGTCGATGTGACCGCCGAGGAGATGCTGGGGAGCATCACGACGTCGGGCCTTGCGCTGGTCATGGGCGCGCAAGCTGCCACGGCCAAGCGGCTCAAGGTCGCCGAGATCACCACGGTCGTCGTCACGTCGACCATCACCGGCCTTGCGTCCGATTCCCGGCTCGCCGGCGGAAAGAGCCCGTTCTGGGCGCGCCGGGCCGCGGCCATCGTCCTGATCCTCGCGGGAGCGTTCGCAGGAGCGGCCTCCCTGAACCTCGGACTGTGGGTGGGAATCGCCCTGTCAGCCCTCCTGGCATCCCTCGTCACGATCATCGGCCACACGCGCCACCGGAAGGAGAAGAAGGCGCTTCGAGCCTCCGCTGCCGACCCGGTATCCGCAATCTGATCAGGCGCACTACGGTTGGGGGATGGAGCCCGGAACGACCACGGTCGACTACCACCGCCTGTACCGCTCGTGGAGCGGCTACCGGTGGTGGAAACCACTGCTGACCGGACTCCTCGGTCTCTCGTTCTACATCCTCCTGATCGTCGTGCTTTTCCTCGCCGGGGTGGTCTTCGCCCTGCAGAGCGATGAAGGGTTGGCCTCCTATGGCGACCGGTTGGCAACCGTCGACCTCACCGACCCCCTGGTCTTCGCGTTCTCGATGGTCCTGCTCATCCTGATGATCCCGGCGCTCGCCCTGGCGGCGCTCATCACCGGTCCACGTCCGACCGGGCTGTTGTCGTCGGTGCAGGGGCGCATCCGCTGGGGTTGGCTGAGCCGTTGCCTCGGAGCCGCCATCGCCGTCTACGCGCTCAGCTTCGCGATCTCCTTCCTCCTTCCACCGGTCCTGCCGGGAGGGTCGGGAAGTTCGGCGGGTTCCGGCTTCTCCGTCGGTGACAACACCGCCCTGCTGGTGGGATTGACCCTGCTCCTGGTGCCGTTCCAGGCCGCGGCCGAGGAATTCGTGTTCCGGGGTTACCTGGTGCAGACGATCGGCAGTTGGCTTCGGCACCCCGCCTTCGCGATCCTCATCCCCGTGCCGTTCTTCGTGCTGGGGCATGGGTACGATCCGCTGGGCCAGACCGATGTGGCGTTCTTCGCCATCTTCGCCGGCTGGATCACCTGGCGGACGGGCGGGCTGGAAGCGGCCATCGCGGCACACGCCGTCAACAACTGCCTCATATTCCTGTTGGGCGCATACGGGCTGGTGGACGTCAATGCCCAGGAAGGCTCAGTGGCCGCACTCGTCATCTCGGTCGCGACCATGGCTACATTCGCCGCGGTGGTGCTGCGGATGTCGGGAAGCATCGAGCGGACGAGGTCCGTGGTCTCCGTACCCCCGGAGCCGTTGCCGGCGGGTCATCTCCCCTAGCCCTCAACCGAGATGCCGAGGGTTTCCGCGAGGTAGGGGGCGAGCAGTCCCAGCTGGTACTCGTCGATCGTGACGCCCCGAAGGCCTTCCATTCCGTCGATGGTGCGGAAATCGCTGGTGCGGAGGTCGACGTCGTGCAGCCGGCTGTTCGACAGCGTCAAGGTGCCGATCCGGCAGTTGAGGAAGGCGATCCTGCTGCCGGTGACGTCGGTCAGGTCGAGCTCTCCAATGATGCAGTCCGATACCACCACGTCGCTGAGCTTCGAGCTGCGGAAGTTGACGAAGTCCAGCTTCCCGCCGTTGATGCGCACCGACTCGAAGACGCCGTCGTAGAGTTCCGCCGATCCCCACCGTGTTCCTTCGAGCACCACATCGCGCCAGGTGCTCCGGGAAGCTCGGAAGACCGGCGCGAACAGCTCGGTGAAGGTGCACTCGAGGAACCGCGCGCCGCGAAGTTCGGCGTTGTTCATCGACACCGCCTCCAGCGAGCATTCAAGGAACGTGGTGCCGGTGAGATCGCGGTCGTCGAGGTCTGCCCGCACATACAGCTCGCCTTCGCAGTGTTCGCCGGTCCGCAGCGCGCCGGCGTCGCCCGGTGTGAGGTTCGCCGGCTCCACCCGGTCGAGCCGGGGGGCATTGGTCTTCTTGCTCGCCATGTGCTGATCTTCTCCGGGCTCGGTTGGTGGGTATTGTGCACGTCCCGGCACGGCGTGGGTGACGCACGGCGGTTCGCCAGTCTAGCCGAGGGCGACGGCGGCATCGCCTCCCCCGGTTGATATGCTCAAGAACCTGTCCATCAAGCAGTTCACCAGGTGCTTCGAGCGCCCCGGAACCGAAGGCACCGCGATGTCCGCAACTCCTCACCAGGAACACCCGGAGGAAACCTCCCTGCTCAAGGTTCTCGGCAACTGGGATGCACTGGCCCTCGGGTTCGGGGCCATGATCGGATTCGGGTGGGTGGTCCTCACCGGAGGCTGGATCGCCAGTGCGGGCACCATGGGCGCGGTCCTGGCCATGCTGACCGGCGGGGTGATCATGGGCGTCGTGGGACTCACCTACGCCGAACTGACGGCCGCCATGCCGAAGGCCGGCGGCGAGCACAACTTCCTGCTCCGCGGTATGGGACCACGATGGTCCTTCATCGGATCCTGGGCCATCACGGGCGGGTACGTGACGATCGTGGCGTTCGAGGCAGTCGCCCTCCCGCGCACCGCCGAGTACCTGTTCCCCAACCTCAGCCAGATCCCCCTGTGGACGGTGGGTGAGGATCAGGTACACCTCACGTGGGCCCTCGTGGGGGCGGTCGCCGCCGTCGTCATCACCGCCGTCAATATCCGCGGTGTCAAGGCCGCGGGCGCGGCACAGACCTTCGTCGTGGTGTTCCTCCTGCTCATTGGTCTGCTCCTGGTCCTCGGCTCGTTCACTGGTGGATCGGCGGCGAACATGGAGCCGTTCTTCACCGGAGGGCTTGGCGGCTACTTCGCGGTGCTCGTGGTGGTGCCGTTCCTCTTCGTCGGTTTCGACGTCATCCCGCAGTCGGCCGAGGAAGTGAACATCCCCGCCCGCCAGATCGGGCGGCTCGTGGTGGTCGCCGTGGTGCTCGCGACCATCTGGTACGTGATGACCATCCTCACGACGTCCTCAGCCATGCAGGCCGGCGGCTTCAGCGAGGATGGCATTGCGACCGCGGACGCCATGGGGGTCCTTTTCGGTTCCGACATCATGGCCAAGGTCCTCATCGCCGGCGGGATCGCGGGCATCCTGACGTCCTGGAACTCCCTCCTGCTCGGCGCATCGCGCCTGATGTACTCGATGGCGCGCTCGGGCATGCTCCCGCGGTGGTTCGGCGTGCTGCATCCCCGGTTCCGCACCCCGGTGAACGCCCTGCTCTTCATCGGGGCGCTGTCCTTCATCGCGCCGTTCTTCGGCACACAGATGCTGGGCTGGCTCGTCGACTCCGGAGCACCGAGCATCGTGCTCGCCTACATTCTCGTGGCCCTCGTATTCGTCATCCTCCGCCGACGCGAACCCGGCATGGAACGGCCCCTGCGGATAGGCGGCGCCGGCAACGGCGGCACGGTGATCGGGTGGATCGCCGTCGTCCTCTGCATTGCACTGCTCAGCCTGTACCTGCCGTTCATGCCGGCCGCCCTCACGCCCCCGCCGTGGATACTCTTCGGCCTGTGGTGGGTCCTCGGGCTGTTCTTCCTGTTCCGCATCCCCACCGGTATCGCCCCCGGAGCGGACGCCGAGGAGGAGTTGCTCGCCAGGCTGGCGCGGGGCTGATGGTTTCCACCACATGCGGGCCAGTGGTCCGCCCCGCGTGCGGGCAGTGTTCGGGAAGAGCCAGCGCCGGCATCCTCTAGGGTGGAAAGCATGGAATCCCCGATCGAAAGCTATCTGAAACGCATTCACGAGGAGATTTCGGAGCTGAAGGACGGCAAGCCCTACAGCACCATCCCGGCCATGGCCAACGTCAATCCCGACAATTTCGGCATCTGCCTCACCACGGTGGACGGGTACATCTACGAAATCGGCGACACCCGCGAAGAGTTCAGTATCCAGTCCATCTCGAAGCCGTTCACCTACGGCCTGGCGCTCTCCGACCTCGGCATGGACGCGGTGGACGAGAAGGTGGACGTGGAGCCGTCGGGTGATTCCTTCAACGAGATGTCCCTGGCCCAGGGCACGGGGCGGCCCTCGAACGCGATGATCAATGCCGGTGCGCTCACGGCGACGTCGCTGGTGCAGTCCTCGCGCGGCAACACCAGGTTCAAGCGGATCCTCAACACCTACTCGGAGTTCGCCGGCCGCCAGCTGGGCGTCAATGAGGAGATCTTCACCTCGGAGCTCGAGCACGGCCACCGCAACCGGGCGCTCGCCTACCTCCTGCGCTCCTTCAACATCATCGAGGACGATCCCACTCCCGTGATCGAGGACTATTTCCGCCAGTGCTCGGTGCTGGTGAATTGCCTCGACCTCTCCGTCATGGCGGCGACCCTCGCCAACAGCGGCCGCAATCCTCTCACCGGCAAGCCGGTGATGGACCTCCTGCCCGTCGAGCGCGTGCTCTCCGTGATGACGACGTGCGGCATGTACGACGACGCCGGCTGGTGGATCAGCACCGTCGGAATGCCGGCGAAGAGCGGCGTGGGCGGCGGAACGATCGCCGTGCTTCCCGGCCAGGTGGGCCTGGCGGTCTACTCGCCACCCCTCGACGAGCACGGCAGCAGCGTCCGCGGCATGGCGACCAGCCAGCGCCTGTCCCAGGACATGGAGCTCCACTTCGTCCGCGCCGCACGCGCCGGCAAGTCCGCGATCCGCTCCACCTACGACATCTCGGCCGCACCCTCCGGTATCCGCCGCAACGAGGAAGCCATGGACATCCTGCGGGAGCATGGGCACCGCGCCAGGGTCATCGAGCTCAACGGTGACCTCCTGTTCGCCGGCACCGAATCCATGGTGCGCGAACTCAGCGGCCTCGACGACGAGGTCCGCCTCGTGATCCTCGACCTCCGGCGCGTGGACGAGGTGGCCGACGTGTCGCTGCGCCTGCTCGCGGAAGTTCGGGAGAACCTGGTCCGCGAGGACCGCGAGCTGGTGCTGATCGACGGCGAAGGCACCCTCGCCGAGACGTTCAAGGACGTGGACCGGGACGTCCCGACCTTCGATTCCCGCACCGCTGCCGTGGAATGGTGCGAGAACGAGCTGATTTCCGAGTTCGGCGATGAGCTGTGCCTGCCGTCGGAGGTGGAGGTGAGCCAGTGTCCCGCGTTGTCGCCGCTCAGCGAAAGCGATGTGGAGCAGTTGGCCGAGCGCATGGAGGACCGTGTGTACGACGACGGCCACGTGGTGCGCCGGGTCGGCCAACGGTTCGGTGGGGTGTTCTTCATCCTGTCCGGCAAGATCGTCACCTCGGTGCCGGGCCCTACCGGCGGACGGGTGAAGCTGACCACACTGAGTGCGGGGATGACCTTCGGGGAGCTGGCGCTGGGAAGCGACGACCGCCAGGAAACCACGGTGAAGACGCTCGGAAAGGTCCGCTTGAAGGTACTGACCGCTGACGCCATCAACGACATCGAGGACGAGAACCCGCGTCTCGCCGTCGAACTGTGGAAGGCACTGACCCGCGACGCCTACACCCGCGTGGATCTGTACCTCCGCGAGACAGCGGTGCGGATTCGCGACTAGGTGTTGCCGGCTCATCTCGCCCGATGACACGCAGGAACCGGGTGACTCGACAGGACAGGAGACGAGAACATGACGGTTCTGATTGCAGGGTGCGGGGACCTCGGCACCGAGGTGGGGTTGCGGTTCGCCTTAAGTGGCCACCGCGTGGTGGGGTGGCGCCGCTCGCCGGAGAAGCTTCCGCACCAGATCGAGGGCGTCGAAGCCGACCTGGGTCGAACACTTCCCACCATTCCGGAGGACACCGCGGTGGTGGTGATCGCAACTGCTGCGGGAAAGCGCACTGAGGCGGCATACCGGACCGCCTACGTCGACGGCACGGCGAATGTGCTGGCTGCACTTGAGCGCGACGGCGTGGAGCCTGCCAGGATCCTGTTCGTTTCCTCGACCGCTGTCTACGGGGACGCACACGGCGGCAGCGTCGACGAGCAGACGCCGGCGGAACCGGCCTCGGCGACGGGAAGGATGGTACGGGAGGCCGAGCAGCTGCTGCTCGCGCGGTCCGCAGCCGGCATGGTCCTGAGGCTGTCGGGCATCTACGGGCCGGGCCGCACCCGGCTGATCGACCAGGTCACGAGCGGAACGGCGGTCCGGCCGGCGGAACCGCAGTTGACCAACCGCATTCATCGCGACGACGCCGCAGCAGCGATCGTGCACCTGGCCTCGCTGGACGGTCCGGTGGCTCCCGTCTACCTCGGCAGCGACCTCTTGCCCGTGGACCTCGGCGAGGTGCTGCTGTTCCTTGCACAGGAACTCGACCTGCCGGAACCACCCAGCGGCGAAACCAGTACGACACGTGGTGGGGACAAGCGCTGCGACAGCACCCTGTTGCGCTCCACCGGCTTCGACTTCAGGTTTCCTACGTATCGCGAGGGGTACCGTTCGGTGTTGGCCGGCCGCGGCAGGCGGCACGGCTAGCCGGCGGCACGGCTAGCAGGCGGCACGGCTAGCCGGCGGCACGGCTAGCAGGCGGCACGGCTAGCAGGCGGCACGGCTAGCAGGCGGCACGGCTAGCCGGCGGCACTAACTGGGGACACGGCTTCGTGTACTGAGCCGCACCAGCTGCATCAGGGACCACCCGAAAATGCTGATGACGAGGAGGTTCCGGAGGGTGAGGACGACCGCGATGGCGGGGCTCAGGTCATAGCGGAGCGCGTCGTAGAAGATGGGGTAGACCAGCGTGGTCAGACCTGCCGTCACGAGCATCGCGACGGCAGGGAACTTCCAGTCGGCGGAGGCGTCGAGCACCAGGCCGGCGGCGATCACTGCGGCGATCCACAGCATGAACTGGGGTGAGCCCACCTTGTTGAAGACCACGAGCGTGGTGACGAGGGCGAGGGAACCGGTGGCGAGGACCCTTTCCGGTGGGGCGCCGCGGCGGAGCGCGAAGGCCACGAGCAGTGCGGTGAGCACCAGGGCGACCGCAAGGAGCGGGCTCATCAGTGTTGCCACCTGGGCACTCAGTGCCCCCCGCACCTCCATGGTGTTGATTTCGTCATCCTCGAAGATGACTGCACCAGAGCTGCCGGTGATCGCCTGCCACACGCCGGGCGTGCTGAGCGGAGCCTCGAGCTGCATCCCGCGGGCGCCCTGTGCTCCCAGGAAGCTCGTGAGGTTCCGGAGATCACCGAAGAGCACCACTCCCGCGGCGATGACTGCGGACAACGCCGCTCCGGCGAGCACGATCCGCACCCGGCTCCGCAGGGCCACGACGGCCGCGAGGATCACGGCGGCCGGCCACACCTTCACCCATGTCGCCGCGCTGAGGAGCAGTGATGCCGTTCCCGGCCGGGCTCCGAGGAGCAGGATGCCGGCGATCACCAGTGGGGCGGTAAGTCCGTCCAGCCGTCCGACGGCCACTGGTCCCAGCAGCGCCGTTGCCACCAGCCACCAGTAGGCCGCCGTGAAGCGGTGCGTCGAGCGGGTGCGGACGAGCGCTGCCACACCCACTGCGTTGAGCAGAGCGAAGAGGAGGAACCAGGCCAGCTGGTAGAGCTGCGGCCCGAACACCGTGGCGAGGAGCATCGGCACCAGCGCGCCCACCGGGTAGACCCAGGCGGTGTCGATGCCCTGCCACACGCCGTCGTTGATTGCCTGGTACGCCCACTCCCGGTACAGCCGGATGTCGCTGAGGACTCCCCCGCTGAGAATGAACGGAAGGAGCCGCGCGAGGAAGCCGACGTGGATGACTGCGAAGACGATCCAGACCCTGGATTCGCGGTTCCGGATCTCCGGTCTGGGCAGACGGGTGGCCACAAAACGCTCCTGCTGTTGGTGGGTGGAGGCAGCGCTCAGTCTGTCAGGTCGGCTCGCCCAGCGCGAACGGCACGTACCCGAGGGCCTTGTCCACCACGCCGGTGAGTGGTTGGCCGGCCTGCCAGGCGAGGAAGTTCCTCTCGAACTGAGCCGCGAGGTCCGCCAGCCATGAGCCGGCGTCGCTCGCCATGTGCGGCGAGATCAGCACCTGCGGCATCCCCCAGAGCGGGCTGTCCGCGGGAAGCGGCTCGGTGCTGAAGGTGTCGAGCACCGCCCCGGCAATTCCCCCGCGCATCAGTTCGCGGACAAGGGCGGGCTCATCGACCAGCCGTCCCCGGCCTACGTTGATGAGTACGCTCGAAGGTTTCATCGCCTCAAGCACCCGGGCACTGACCATCCCGTCGGTGGAGGGAGTCAGCGGGGCCACGAGCACTATGTAGTCGAAGCGCCCGACGACGGCGGCAAGGTCACCGCTGGCGTGGACGGTGCCGAAATCCGGGTCGCCGGCCCGTGCCACGCGGCCCACGCCTTCGACCTCGGCCCCGGCTGCGCGGAGGAGCCGGGCCGTGCTCCGCCCGATGCTCCCGGTTCCGACGACCAGCACGCCGGCGCCGCCGATATTGCGGACGGTCCGCCTGCCCCAGAGACGCTGCGCCTGGTGGTCGCGGGTGACTCCCAGATCCTTGGCCGAGAACAGCAGGGCGGCGAGTACGTATTCCGCCATGGTCCGATCGAAGACTCCGCAGGCGTTGGTCACTTCGACGTCAGAGGCCACGAGCTCGGGGAAGAGGAGCTTGTCCACCCCCGCTGCTGCCACGTGGATCCACTTGAGGGAGTCCGCCGCATGCCAGGCACCGGGAAGCGCTCCGGAGAAGAAATCCCACAGGTACAGCACGTCCGAGCCGGGAAGGGCCGAGGCGAGTCCGGCGGCATCGGTCTCGCGGATGTCAGCCAGGGCTGCCACGCGGTCGAGGCCCTCCACCGGACGGTTCCCCACCAGGACGGTGACCACAGGCCTTTGCGAACTGCTCATTTCCATCCGCTCACTTTCGGGTCCCACTCATTCTGTGTCCGCTCATTCGGGCACAGGCTCCGGTGCCAGGTTCTCATGGGGAAGTTCGGGGCGCCGTTCGAGGGACATGTCCCTCAGATAGCGCAGCACCACAATGCCCACCGCAGTGGCAGGCACGGCAAGGAAGGCCCCGACGATGCCGAAGAGGGTTCCACCGGCCGTCACTGAAGCGAGGATCACCGTGGGATGGATCTCGAGTGTTCTGCCCACCAGGAGCGGCTGGATGAAATTGCTCTCCAACTGTTGAACCACCACAACGATCGCCAGGACGATCAGCGCCGTCACCCAACCGTGGGCGAGGAAGGCGATGACAGTCGCCAGGAGTCCGGACGCGATGGCGCCGACCACCGGGATGAAAGCCGCGAAGAAGATGAGGACGGCCAGCGGAATGGCCAGTGGGATGTCGAGTACCACGAGGCCGATCCCGATGAAGATGGCATCCACCAGCGCTACCGCGGCCTGCGCCATGATGTAGGAGGACAGCGCCTGCCAGGACCGCTCGGCTACACGGGCGGCGTGCCCGAAGGCATCCGAGGTGGTCCACCGGCTGGTCCAGGGCAGGAAGCGATCGCCGTCCTTGAGGCAGAAAAAAGCGAACACGAGGGTGAGAAGGAGCACGATCGTGCCCGAGGTGAGTGTGCCGAGCCCCGCGGTGATGCCGCTGACGATGTCTCCCGTGTGGACGCGTGCCTGCTCGAGGATGGTGTCGAAGACGGTGTTGAGGTCGGCATCCACCAGATTGAACGGCGGGCCGGTGATGAACACGGTGAGTTCGGCAAGGTTGTCCCGCGCCAGCGCAGTGAGATCACGCACACCGGAAGCGATGGTGGGGACGGTGAGCACCCCGATCCCGCCGACGACGGCGAGAAAGGTCAGGAGTGTCACGAAGGCGGCGAGCACCCGCGGCAGCACCTTCCGGACTATCCGGTTGAGTGGCCAGAGGACCGAGGCGAGCAGCAGTGCGAAAAGCGCTGGAAGCACGATGGACCACAGCGCACGGATCACGAGCCAGAGGATCACCAAACCGGCCAGGACCACGATGCCCCGTGCGGTCCACGTGGCGGCGCTGGTCAGTCCGGAGGCGAAAGCGTGCCGGCGGAACCGCCGGGCCGCCGTGGCTCCGTGCGGCGACTCCTCGCCGAGGACCCTACCGGCCGCGCCTCGGGCGCCGTCGTCGTCGTTCATCTGATCGGTTGTCACCAATTCATCCTGCCCTAGATGGCACGGCATGCACAGTCAGGGTGCAGTGCGTCCCGCCAGCATGTCCGCCGCCTCCATGTCGTCCCGGATCTGGCGCACGAACCAGTCCACAAGCAGGCGCCCCGCTCCCGGGTGGATGGCCCGCGCGTCGTGCTGCTGGGCGTGCCAGCGCTCGACGTCCGCGGGCGGACTCATCCGCGAGAGGAAGGCGGTGAGCGGACAATCCCCGACCGTGCGCGGATGGGGTGAGCCGAGGCGGGCGAACTGCCAGTGGTACGCAAGGGCGCCGAGGTGGGTGCGGAAGTGGTGTGTTCGAAGTGGGTACCCGAAGTGCGCAACCCAGGCGGCGGCGTCCGCCGCGGGCATCGGCCTGCTGAAGTAGTAACCCTGCCCGAGCGTGGCTCCGAGGATCGCAGCGGCTTCCGCCACTCCCTCATCCTCAAGGCCTTCGACGACAACGGTCATCCGGAAGTCCCTGCCCATCTGGATCAGCGTTGCGATGAGGCTCAGGGTCTCCGGAGGCTTGTGCCGGATCCCCGCCAGCAGGTCGCGGTCCAGCTTGATCGCCTTGAAGGGCAGGGACGAGAGCCTCTTGAGGCTGCTGTAACCGGCCCCGAGGTCATCCATCGAGATACCGACACCCAGCCTGGTGAGCTCCTGCAGCGCATGCCGCTGGCACTCCCACTCCAGTGTTTCGGACTCGAGCAACTCAAGGCCGAGCCGTTGGGGAGCGATTCCGGAACGGTTGAGCGCCTGCTCGATCAACAGGGCAAGGCCCGGTTCGAGCAGGGTTGCGGGTGGCAGGTTCACCGAGATATCAAGGGAAAGCCCCTGCACATCCCACACCGCGAGCTGGGAGAGCGCCTTCTCGAGCATTGCGGTGAAAAGGTGGTCCAGATCGGTGCGACCGAGGTGCGCCAGGAACTCGTCGGGAGACGTGAGGCGGCCGTCCGGGAGCCGCAGGCGTGCCAGCGCTTCGACCAACCGCACGGAACCGTCGCGCAGGTCGATCACCGGTTGCACATGCATCTCAAGGCCGTCGTCGAACAGTGCCAGCCGATACTCGTCCAATGGCACCACCGACGTCCGGAGGCTTTCGTTCAACCGATGGTGCAGCATCGAATCCACGACAGCACCTTCGACCACAGGGACTTCCCCTGCCAATTCCCACCAGAGGTTCCGCTTCCGTTTGCGGATTTTCACGTCGGACAGAGCCGTATCGGCACTCTTCAGCAGCGATGCCGCATCCAGGCCGTCCTCGGGGAAGAGTGCAACGCCCAGGCTCATTCCGATCCGGACACTCTCGCCGTTGACCAGGAAGGGAGACTCCACCGCCTCGTGGAGTCGCTCGAGGATCCGCGGAAGGTCGAGGTGAACGGTTTCCCGCACCACGTCCTTGAGGATGAGAACGAACTCGTCGCCCCCCATCCGGCCCAGGAAGTCCTCGTCCCTCAGGCGTCCCTGGAGCCGGGCCGCCCATTCCTTGAGCAGGGCGTCCCCCGTGGCGTGGCCATGGGTGTTGTTCACGGTCCGGAAGTCGTCGAGGCCGATGACACCGACCGCCGAGGTCACCTCGGGATGGGCGCCGGCGCTGAAGAGCTCATCGAGCCGGGTGCCCATGGCAATTCGATTGGGCAGTCCGGTCACCGAATCGTGAAGGGCCTGGAAACGCAGCTGCTCGAGCAGCGCCATCCGCGTGTTGATGTCCCGCTGGACGCTGACGAAGTGCGTGATGACGCCGTTCCCCGAGCGCAGTGGTGTGATCCGCAGGGCGTTCCAGAAGGCTGAGCCGTCCTTGCGGTAGTTGAGGATCTCGCCGTTGAAATCCTCGCCCGCCGCCAGCGCCCCTCGGATGGCCGCTGTGGTTTCGGGATTGGTTCCAGGGCCCTGCAGCATCCGGCAGTTCCTGCCCAGTGCCTCGTCACGGCCGTACCCGGTGATGGCGATGAACGAATCGGAGACGTGGAGGATGTTCTGCCGGGCATCGGTGATGAGGGAGATTTCCGACGTGGCAGCCATGGCCTGGATGAGGAGGTCGTCGGGCAATGCGGCATCGGCGAAGTGCGGTGCTGAGCGCAGCTGCATGGCGGAATCCCCTTCGAGAACACGAGGCCGCCGGGGGAGGTCCCCCCAGGCAGCCGCGGATCTACTGGAATGCTAACCGCTAATCGCGGGGCCGGATCGTTAACGCGTAGGTCGATCGGAATCCGCCGCGGAGGTGGCAGGCTTCCATGGCACAGTAGGTAGGAGTAGCGCACGGAACCCGCTCTGGAAGGAAGAAGCATGAGTATTTCCGCCGATGTGCCGGTATCGAACGGTCCCGGCCAGGAGGACCTCGCCGACGGACGCCGAGCCTACGAACTGGACCGGCGGCATGGGTTCCACTCCTGGTCCGCACAGGAGCTCATCCAGCCGATGACCATCACCAAGGCGAACGGCTCGGAGGTGTGGGACATCGACGGCAACCGGTTGCTCGATTTATCCTCGCAGTCGGTCTTCACGAATATCGGCCACCAGCACCCCGCTGTCGTAGCCGCCATCCAGCAGCAGGCCGCGAAGCTCTGCACCGTGGCTCCACAGCATGTGAACGATGCCCGCTCCGAGGCAGCCCGCCTGATTTCGGAACTGACGCCGTCGGGCTCGCCATCCTCGACGATGCGCTGACGGTGGCTGACAAGTACGGAGAGGACTAACCCCCACCCCCGCTGATTAAGCACGTATGGCTGCTATTCCGGCCGGTTGCCAGCCATAGGTGCGTAATCAACGGGGGTTATAGGGTTGGACCATGAACTACGGAAAACTCGGCTCCACCGGCCTCGACGTCTCCCCGCTGGCCCTCGGCTGCATGACCTACGGCGAACCGGACCGCGGCTCCCACCCCTGGACGCTGCCGGAAGCCGAAAGCCGGCCGCTCATCAAGCTCGCCGTCGACGCCGGCATCAACTTCTTCGACACCGCCAACGTCTACTCGGACGGCACCAGCGAGGAGATCGTCGGACGGGCGCTCGCCGACTACACCCGGCGCGACGACGTCGTGATCGCCACGAAGGTGCACGGCCGCATGCACGATGGCCCCAACGGCGCGGGCCTTTCCCGCAAGGCGATCTTCGCCGAGCTCGACAACAGCCTCCGGCGCCTCGGCACGGATTACGTGGACCTGTACCAGATCCACCGCTTCGATCCCTCGACGCCCCTCGAGGAAACCCTCGAAGCCCTGCACGACGCCGTCAGGGCCGGCAAGGTGCGCTACCTCGGGGCCTCCTCGATGTATGCGTGGCAGTTCTCGAAGGCCCTGTACCTCCAGCAGCTCAACGGCTTCTCACGCTTCGTCACCATGCAGGACCACTACAACCTCATCAACCGCGAGGAGGAGCGCGAGATGTACGGGTTGTGCGCCGACCAGGGCATCGGTGTGCTCCCGTGGAGCCCGCTGGCCCGTGGGAAGCTGGCTCGCGCGTGGGATGAAACGACGTCGCGCTCGGAAAGCGACGCCTTCGGGAAGACCCTGTATGGGACATTCGACGCCGACCGCCGGGTGTCCGACGCCGTCGGCGAGGTGGCAGCGGATCGCGGCGTGTCCCGCGCGCAGATCGCCCTTGCCTGGGTTTCACGTAACCCGGTGGTGTCGGCGCCGATCGTGGGCGTCGGGAAGCCGGGCCACCTCGAGGATGCGCTGGCGTCGCTGGCGATCGAGTTGACCGCCGATGAGGTCGAGTCGCTCGAAAGCCACTACGTTCCCCACCCGGTGGTCGGTTTCTAGTGCGGCACGGGCTTCTCTGATGGCGGTGGCCCTCCGACCGATGACGGCCGGTGACGCCGACGGGATAGTCCACTTCCTGACCTCCAACTCGTTCCCCTTCCACGTGGTTGCGGGTCATACCGATGAATCCGCGCGGGCGGCGGTCACATCCGGGCGGTTCTGGAGCGAGGAGTCGCAGGGCTACTGGGTGGAGGCGGATTCCGGGCGGATCGGGCTCGTCGTGCTGGAGGACCTCCAGGACGATACACCGATGTTCGACCTCCGCCTCGCCGAAGGGCACCGCGGGCAGGGCCACGGCGAGCTCGTGGTGCGGGCCGTGTGCGACCTCGTCTTCACCACGCTGCCGCACGTCCGAAGGTTCGAGGGCCAGACCCGGGAGGACAACCGGGCCATGCGCCGGGTTTTCCTGCGCTCCGGTTTCCTCAAGGAGGCCCACTACCGGCTCGGCTGGCCCGTCGGCGGCAACCGCTTCGTGGCGTCCGTGGCGTACGCGATCCTGCGGGTGGACTGGGCGGGCGGTACGGTCACGCCGTTGGAATGGGACGACGAACTGGCGCGACCGGATGGTACGACGACGGCGCGGGGCGCGCGTGAGCGCTGACTGGGTCTTCCACTCGGGCCGGATCTTCGACGGGCAGCGGATTCGGCCGGGGGCGACCGCAGTGGCCATCTCCGGCGGACGGATCACCGCAGTCGGGACCGATGCCGAGGTGCGGGCCGCCGTCGGTGCTGCGCGGCAGAGCGTCGATCTTGCCGGACGCCTCCTTACACCCGGCTTCACCGACGCACACAATCACGCGGCCATGGGCGGAGTGGAGCGGATGGCGTGCGACCTGACACCGGCCGCGAGCGCCGCTGAGACGCTGGCCCTGATAGCCGATTACGCCGGCAACACCCCCGCCCCATCGGATGCTGCCCCTGACCACGCGCGCCCGGACCAGACCGGCCCGGCCTGGATCACCGGCGGCGGCTGGTACAAGGGCCACTATCCCGGAGGTTTCCCGCAGGCGGACCTGCTCGACGCCGTCGTGCCACACCGCCCGGTGTACCTCCTCAACCGTGATCACCACAGTGCCTGGGTGAACACCCTTGCGCTGAGGTTCGCAGGGATCGGCGCCGGAACTCCCGACCCCCCGGACGGGCGGATCGAACGCTTCGCGGACGGCGCACCGACCGGCATCCTCCACGAGGGCGCCATGGACCTGGTGTCGACGTTCCTGCCACCGGTAGCCTCCGCGACTCTGGTGAGCGGGATTCTCGAGGCCCAACGCTACCTGCACTCGGTGGGCGTGACGGGGTGGCAGGAGGCAATCCTCGGCGACTATGCCGGTTATCCCGATGCCAGCCCGGCGTACCGCGAGCTCAGCGCGAACGGCCGGCTCACCGGCCGCGCGACCGGGGCGCTCTGGGTACCGCGGACGACGACGGCGGCAGGAGTGGGCGCCCTGGTCGAGGAGTTCCGGAAGCGGCGCCGGGTCAACGCCGACGCGGGCTTCCGGACCTCCAGCGCCAAGATCATGGTGGACGGCGTACCCGAGAACCGCACGGCGGCGATGCTGGAGCCGTACTGTGATCGGCAGTCGGCCGCTCATCCGGCTCCGCAGTCGCTCCCGAATCAGAACCAGGACCAGCATCCGAACCCGGATTTCGGTTCCGCTGCCGGCCCGGCGTCCTGCGCGTGCAGCAGGAACGCCGGTCCCTCCTCCGACCGCGGCTTCCTCTACCTCTCCCCGGAGGTCCTCACGATGCTCGCGGCGGAGCTTGCCGCCGCCGAGTTCGACCTCCACCTCCACGTCATCGGTGACCGCGCCGTACGCACCGCGCTCGACGCCGTGGGGCAATCGCGCGGCGCCACGGAATTGACACCCCCTGCCGGGACGCACTCCGCCTGGGAGCCGCGGCACCAGATGGCCCACCTGCAGGTGGTGCATCCCGACGACATCCCCCGTTTCGGCGCCCTCGACGTCACTGCGAACCTGCAGGCCCTCTGGGCCTGCAACGACGACCAGATGCTGGGCCTCACCGTGCCCCTGATCGGTGGCGAGCGGGCCGGCTGGCAGTACCCGTTCGCTGCGCTGGAGCGCGCGGGGGCCCCGCTCGCCATGGGGTCGGACTGGCCCATCTCGAGCCCCGACCCATGGCAGGCCATCTCCGTTGCGGTCAACCGCGCGCACCCGGCCCACCCCGACGCCGGACCGCTCGTCGCGGACCAGGCACTCACCCTGCAGGAAGCCCTCCGCGCCTACACCTCGGGGTCCGCCCGTGTGAACCGGCTCGACGACGGCGGGACGATCACGCCCGGCGCCCTGGCCGACGTCGTCGTTCTCAGCACTGACCCCTTCGAACTGGATCCGACCGACCTGCACATGGTGCGGGCCGCGCTGACAATGGTGGGCGGCGTCGTGGTGCATGATGCCGGTCGCCCATGATTCCCGCGCATCGGATGGGCAGCAGCGGTGATTGTGCAGCCTAATCGGCCGCTTGGATAGAAAAAATCGGGAGCATGCGGCGGGTGTATATTGTCGTCCACCCTACGCGGAAGGCTTCTCCATGACGATCTCCAGGCGGCAAATTCTCGGTGGAGCAGGTCTCCTTGCAACGGCTGCGGCCCTCGGCGGGTGCGCCGGATTCTCGGGTGGCAGCAACGAGGAGTCGAGCGGTGACAACGAGCTGACCTTCACCACGTGGGGAAGCCCCGCCGAGGAGGAAGGCTTCAAGCGCGGAATCGCCGCCTTCGAGGAAGCGAATGCCGGGGTCACCGTCAAACTGAACCTGGTGCCCTACGAGCAGATCTTCCAGAACATCGACGCCCAGCTCCAGGCGGGCACCGCCGGACCTGTTCCGGGTGGACTACGGAACCATCGGCGCCTACAGCAGCCAGGATCAGCTGCTCGACCTCAGCAGCTACTTCGACACCGCCGAGGCCGAAGCCTTCCTCCCCGCCATGTGGCAGGCCATCCAGTTCAACGGCATGCCCTACGGAGTGCCGCACCAGACGGATACCTCAGCGATCGTGTATCGCCGGGACCTGTTCGAGCAGGCCGGTATTTCCAGCGTTCCGGACAGCCTCGACTCCGCCTGGACCTGGGAGGAGTTCGAGGGCGTTGCCCAGCAGCTCAGGGCCTCCCTTCCGCCGGATCTGTACCCCGCTGTCTACAACTGGCAGCTCGGCGGATCCACCCGCTGGCTGAGCTGGCTCTTCCAGGCAGGGGGACGGCTCTTCAATGACGACCTCTCAGGGCCCGCCATCGAGTCCGAGGCCGGAACGAGGGCCCTCACCTTCACGCAGAACCTGTTCCGCGAGAACCTGGTGCCGCCCAACAGCTCGGTGAAGTCCTCCACCTACGCCGATAACGCTTTCGCGGCCGGCACGACGGCTTTGGCGTTCGTCGGTAATTTCGTGCTTCCCAGTCTGGACGAAACCATCACCGACTTCGAATGGGGCGCAACCTACCTGCCCCGCGACGAACGTGGGGCATGCGACCTCGGCGGGAACGCGCTCGTCGCCACCAAGAACGCGAGGAACCCGGAACTCGCAGCCGAGTTCCTCAAGTTCATGGTGCAGCCGGACCAGATGTCCGACTTCTGCGCACGCGCCATGGAACTGCCCACCCTGCAGTCGCTGGTAGGCACCGAACTCGACTACCAGACACGCCCCGATATCGCCGGTATCTTCGTGGACCAGGCCACCACACTCCAGCCCGAGGACGTCCAGCAACTGACAAACCCGGCGATGGCGGAGATCAACCCCAAACTGCGTGACCAGCTCGAAGCCGCCTTCACCCAGAACCAGTCGGTGGACGAGACGCTTGCGAACATAGCAACAGCGGTGGCCGAGGCCACCGGCTGATGTCCGCGGGCACCTCCGAGCGCGAGGGATCCGCCGCACCCCCGACACCGGCAGCGACCTATGACCCAGGGGCCGGACGGACCGGGAAACGGTTCCGCTCCACCAGCGCGGCCTACGGCTTCCTCACCCCCAACCTTGTTCTCCTCGGACTGTTCCTCTTCATCCCGCTGGGCTGGGCCTTCCTCATCAGCTTCCAGGAGTCCAGCGGCTTCGGGGCGAGCGGATGGGTGGGCCTTGACAACTACCGGCGGCTGATCGCCGACCCCACGTTCTGGCAGTCCACGGCCAATACGGGAGTGTTCACCCTCATCACCGTGCCGCTGAGCCTTGCCCTCGGGCTCGGCCTGGCGGTGCTCATGAACTCGGTACTTCCAGGGCGCAGGCTTTCCGTACTTTGATCTACCTCCCCATGGTGATCTCGGGGGTGGCGACCGCCCTGATCGGCGTACTCCTGTTCGATGAGGCGACGGGCATCATCAACAAACTGCTCGGTGCGGGCGGTGCAGGCACTGTTCCCTGGCAATCGAACGGCACCGCTGCCTTCGCCTCGATCATCCTGGTGACGCTGTGGATCCGGGTCGGCTTCAACATGGTGATCTACCTCGCGGGGTTGCAGGGTATCTCGCCGGAGCTCTACGAGGCCGCCCGCCTCGAGGGAGCGAACTCGTGGCAGCAGTTCCGCCACATCACCGTTCCCCTCGTCGGCCCGTCGACGTTCTTCCTGCTCATCATGGACGTCATCTACTCGTTCCAGGTCTTCGACACCATCTTCGTCATGACCGGCGGTGGTCCCGGGCGATCGACGTCGGTCCTTGTGACCTACGCCTATGAGAACGGTTTCGTCACACGGGACCAGAGCTACGCAGCAGCGATCGGCATCGTGATTTTCCTGCTGACCCTGATCTTCACGGCCGTGCAGTGGTACGGCAACCGCTCGCGGGACACGGCAGGATAGGAACTCCCATGGCACAGTCCCTCAACGCGCACGGCACCCAGGCTCGCAACGACGACGCCGCCGGCCCCGTCGTCCAGCGCGTCCGACACGTCTCACCCGCGGCACGTGCCGCGAACGCGGCACGACTGGGAACCGCCGTCGTCGTCGGACTGGTGATGATGTTCCCGCTGTACTGGATGATCACGCTCGCGTTCTCACCGAACGTCGATGTCTTCAGCCGGGAACTGAACCTGTGGCCCTCGTCCTGGACCCTCGACAACTTCCGGCGCATCTTCACGAGCTTCCCCACCGCTCTCTGGTTCGGTAACTCCGTGGCCATCACGTCGATCGTTACCCTCCTCACCGTCACGGTGAACCTGCTGGCCGGGTATGCCTTCGCGAAGCTCACCTTCCGCGGCAAGGGCGTCATCTTCCTGCTGGTCCTGAGTACCATGATGATTCCCGTCCAGGTGCTGATGGTGGCGCAGTTCCGGCTGGTCACGGAACTGGGGATCTATGGGACGTTCTGGGCCGTGATCCTGCCGTCGGCGGCGTCGGCCTTCGGAATCTTCCTGGCCCGCCAGTTCATCATCGCGATACCGGATGAACTCATGGAAGCTGCAAAGATGGACGGCGCCGGCAACGTCCGGATCTTTCTCCAGATCGTCCTTCCGCTCTGCAAACCCCTGATCGCGGTGCTGGTGCTGCTGACGGTGATGTACCAGTGGAACGATTTCGCCTGGCCGCTGATCGCGCTGAAGGACAGCGAGCTTTTCACCCTGCCGATCGGGCTGATCTTCCTGCGGGGCCAGTACGGGGCGGACTACGGGGCCATCATGGCCCTTGCCCTGATTTCGATCCTGCCCATCGTGCTGATGTTCCTGATGTTCCAGAAGTACTTCGTTCAGGGCCTCGCCCGCAGTGGTATCCGCTGAAGTCCTCAGGAGGGCAGCGGCGCAGCCTTCACGGAACCGCAGTGCCCACCGAATAGGATGGGAGACCCATGGAACATTTTCGGCTTTTCCGCGCAGCCGCGGGAATCCTGCTGGCCCTGCCGCTGCTGACCGCGTGCGGCGATGCACCGGTCCTGGAAGTCTTCGAACAGGCACAGGCGGATCAGGACATCGTCACCATCCAACGGGATCTCGAGGGGATCGACCTCTCCTCCACCCGCTTCCTTGCCGACCGCGACGGCATCGAATATTTCGTGGCGGCACCCACGGATTCCGACGGGCGTACTGCGTGCCTCCTGGTGGAGGAGGGCATCGGGGTGGCACTCGAGTGCGGCCCGATCACTTCGGGTGAGCCCGGCGTGATCATCCGTGACAGCAGGGCCACGGTGGTGCTGCTCCCCGACGAGTACAACCGCGATTCCCTCGACGCCGAGGGCTACCGGCTGCTGCACCCGAACCTGGCGATCCGGGAACTCCCCGAAGTCTGAGTGCGCCTACGCCTGGATCTGCGGTTCGGCGACTATCACCCGGTGGTTCCCCTCGCACTGGAAGACGCCAAGGGTCCCTTCGGGAACGGGCCCCTCGGCGGGCCACTGGCTTTCATCCAACTCCTGCAGCGGCTTTCCGCAGGACGGGCAGGATGCTTCCATGGTTTACCTCCTCGTTGAACGCACGTCTTCCCTCAATTAGACCTTGCTCACCGATGGAGGAACAGGAATATCTCACGTCGCACAGCAGCAGTAAAGAGCCGGTTCACCGATCCCTGCTGTTGAGCCCGGGGACGACCCTTCCTAGGCTTGGCCACATGGAATCCGCCACCGCACCGCGCAAAGCAGAATCCGGGGAGCTCACCCTCTCCAGCCTGGCTGAACTCGCGGATCTCGTGCCGTCCGTCGACTACCTCTACCTGCGGTACTCCAAGGGCTTCGAAGCCGACAGGGATTCCAGCAGTCTCGACGCCGAGAGTGGGCTGACGCTGCCGGGATTGTCCGTCAACCCCCTCACACCGGAGTCGTGGTGGACCCGGCCGCTCAAGGACTGGCTTGCACGCCAGATCTGCCAGTACGAGCACCTTGCGGAGGACGAGGACCGCTATGCATGGGTACTCACCGGGGCGTGCGTGGGCCGGGGCCCGGACTGCGAGCCGCTGCTCGTCGACGTCCGCCCGCTCGGCCGGCTCGATCCGGAGGTGCTGCAGGAAGCCAAGCGGGTCTACGAGGAACACTTCGATGCCGGCGAACGGCCGTCGCAGGACTGAACCGGATGCGGCGAGCACCGGCTAGGAACCGAACCGCCAGGCCCGAGCCGGGATCGAGCGTTCAGCGGCGAGCCCGGCGGGTGAGCGCGCGGAACACCAGCTCTCCCGCCACAACTCCTTCGGCCGCGACAACGACAACGCCCGCGAGGGGAGGCCGGCGTCGTCTGCTCCCGTCGGACCGTCGGCCTCCCCTGCTCGTGCTCGGGTCCTCTCCGTGTGTCAGGAGCGGGAGGTGCTCGATCGAATGGGCGACCCGAGCCAGCAGGGTGCTCGTGCGGTGAAGAACCGGTGGAACGGCTTTCGGCCTCTGCAGTATTGCGGTGTCGACCGCGTCGCGGATGCGGTCGATGAGGGACAGCGGAACCGCCGCGACGGCGTTGCCTGGCGGCCGCCGCGCCACGTCCTCCCCCAGCACCTCGACCAGCCGGTCGAGCACGCGTTCCCGCTCCGGGTCCCCCTCCTCGAGGGTTTCGAGCCGCGTCACCAGTTCATTGACCTCCTGGTGCTCCTGCTCCACCTTAAGGGTGAGTTGTTCGCCGTCGGGCAGGACCCGCCGCACCACGGCCCAGAGCACCGCCTCCTCGGCGAAGGCGTGGGGGAACACCAGCCGGTAGATGCGCCGCAGCACATCGCCCTGCTCGGCTCCGCTCGATCCCTCCAGTTCCTTCAGCAAGGCGTTGAGCTTGACGTGGTCGTTCTTCTGCCGGACCAGGACGCTCGTGGGGCCACCCAGTTCGGCGACGGTCTGCTTGGCGACTGACTGGTACATGGGCGTCCTTTCGGAGAGTGTTTCCGGTATCAGTACCCGGGAGGCCCCGATTCGAAACATTTCCCGCTATACCAGCGACGGCTCCGGCAGCCGGTGGAATTCGGAGGCGTGGAACACGAGCGGCGCAGAGTCCTTGTCCTCGAACTGCAGGCCGTGCACCCGGAGGAGCACCACCTGGTGGTCCCCGGCGGGATATTCGGCCTCGACCGAGCAGTCCAGCCACAGCACGGCGTCGGAGAGCAGAACGGCGCCGGCGGGTGTGTCTTCGATGTCGAGTGCTGCGAACCGGTCGGCTGACTTCGACGCGATCTGCAGGCAGGCATCCTTCTGCCCGGAGGCCAGGACCGAAACACCGATACGGGGTTGCTTTCGCAGCTCCGGCCAGGTGCGCGAGGTGTTCTGGATGGCGAACATCACCAGTGGCGGATCGAGCGACACCCCCACGGTGAACGAGGAAGCAACAATGCCCTCGGGAACTCCATCCACCCGGGCACAGAGCGCGGCGATCCCTGAGGGAAACCGCCCGAAAGCCTGCCGGAGAACCGCCGGCTCCAAATTGACATCCAACGCCATGCCCACATCCTTCGAAAAAGGCGTCGTCCCGCACACCGAGAAACAGAAGGCAGCGGGGGAAACGCCGTACTTGCCGCTCGGGCGAAAACTGCCCAGCGGCCGAATCATCACCTGGAGCACCCCGCTACGACGAGAGGGTTGCTGTCCAGCCGGCCAGGGCCTGTGGCTGGAACTCTTGATTGCGCCTCCCACGCTAGGGGCACCCGGAGCCCGCCGTCAACGCCGGGCACGACACAGAACGTAAGAAAGCTGCTGCCTGCCCTTTATGACCGTCTGTGACCTGACCCGACTGGACAGCGGAAAAATCCCGCATACAGTGGGGTCAGCTTCAAGAGATGCGGCCGTCAAGCTCCGACTTGGCCGCGCACCAACCCCATGCTTTCCGGGTGGTTCGGATGACGAAGCGGGCTGCGCCCACCGCATCTGTTGCGGCGTCCGGTGCGGTCAAGAGCAACCGGAAGGATGACGCATGATGCGTTCCCACAGCTGTCCACTTCTCACCGCCTGACGCCACCCCGCCTGCGGCACCGGCCCGGCCGGCCGCCGTCGCCACCATCTCCCATTGCGCAGTCCCTGCCGCGATGACCCATGCCCGCTTCCTCGTACAGCGCACAGAAGGAACCCCATGTCCCTGCCTTTTCATGCCCGCTTCCGGGTTCGTCGCACCCTGACCCGCGGCGCAACCCTCGCCGTCGTCGCCGGTCTGCTCGCGTCCTGCGCTTCCCCTGCCGGGACGCAGACCGTGCCCGCTGACGCCACGCCCGTGGACGGCGGGGTCCTCAATGTCTCGATCTCCGCCGAGCCCGGCTGCCTCGACGGCCACGGCATCTCGGCCACGCAGCAGCAGTTCCTGGGCCGGCTGATCTACGACAACGTGGTCACGCTCGACGACGACGGCGAGATCGCCCCCTATCTCGCCGAGTCCTGGGACATCTCCGAGGACGGCAGGACGTACACGTTCCACCTCAAAAAGGACGTGACGTTCAGCGACGGGTCGCCGTGGAACGCGACCGTGTTCCAGCAAAACCTCGAGCACATGCGGGATCCTGCCACGAAGTCGCCGCTGGCCGCTGCCTACATCGCGCCCTACGTCGATGGAACGGTGATCGACGACTACACCTTCGAAGCGCACCTCGAGTACGCCTACACCCCCTTCCTCTACACGCTCGCGCAGTCCTGGCTGGGCATGAACTCGGGCAAGGCCATCACCGAGTCACCGGAAACCCTGTGCCAGAACCCGGTGGGATCCGGGCCCTACGTCCTCGAGGCCTACCAGCCGGGACAGAGCATCAGCTACGCCAAGCGGGAGGGATACGGCTGGGCTCCCGACTGGCTCGGCGGGACCGGCGAGGCCCATCTGGACGGCGTCGAGGTCACCGTGGTCGCAGAGCCCGTGATCCGCTACCAGTCCCTCGTGTCAGGCCAGTACGGGCTGACGGAGAACCTCGCGCCGCAGAACGCGGCCGCGGTGCAGGCGGACCCGGCGTTCACCTACGAGAACCTGCCGCGCACCGGCAGTCCGTACGTGCTCGGCTTCAACCTGAACCGGGAGCCCTTCAGCGACCCGGCCGTCCGGGAAGCCTTCGCCGCCGCCGTGGACACCGGGGCGGTCACGGAAAGCCTCGGCTTCGGCACCTACACCCCTATCGACTCGTACCTTTCGAAGGAGAGCAAGTACTACGACCCCTCGGTGGAAGGCACACTGACCCACGATCCCGAGCGCGCAGACCAACTGCTCGACGACGCCGGCTGGGACTCCCGCGATGCCGAGGGCTTCCGCACGAAGGACGGCGAGCGGCTGACCGTCGAAGTTCCCACAGTGGAAGCCTCGGCTCCCAGTCCCCTCCTCGTCCAGCTGCAGGGTGAGGTCCGGAAGGTAGGGATCGAGCTGGAGATCATCCAGCTTCCCCAGGCACAGCTCACGGAACTGAGGTACGCCGGAGACTACGACGCCCTGGCGGGGGTGTGGCACACCAACACCACGGACGTCCTGTTCATCCGGTACCACTCCTCGGAGATCACCGGCGAGCGCATCGGCCAGAATTCCTCCTACGTGAACGACCCGGAACTGGATGAGATCCTGCTGCGGGCTCGCGGCGCGGCCGATGGCCCTGACGCAGCGGAGGCCTACTCGCAGGCACAGCACCGGCTCACCGATCTGGTGCCGGGGCTGCCCCTCTACGAGAATCCGAGCCAGTTCGCCTACTCGAACTCGGTGCAGGGCGTAGCGACGGACACGTCCCACCCCGTTCCCGTCCTCACCTACGCCTGGCTTGCGCAGTGACGGGAACCCTGGCCCCGGAGAGCATCGGAAAGGTCCGCCGGCCCGGTGCGGTGGCCCGCCGCATCGCGCTCCGCCTCGTCGTGGGAGTCGGCGTGCTGTGGGGAGCCGCAACCCTCACCTTCCTGGCGGTGTACCTCATCCCGGGAGACACGGCGCTCCTGATCCTGGGCGGACCCGATGCCCGACCCACCCCGGAGGCGATCGACCGCGTGCGGCAGGACTACCTGCTCGACGAGCCCCTGGCCATCCAGTACCTCCACTACCTGGGCGGGTTGCTGCAGGGCGACCTCGGCCAGTCCTACCGGCTGCGCATCCCCGTCACCGAGGCCATCGGGCAACAGATCGGTTCGACGGCGCAGCTCGCCGGTGCAGCCGCGCTTCTCGCGCTGCCGCTCACGTTCGCCGTCGCCCTTGCGTCCGCGCAGCGGCGCCCGTGGATCCGCTCGCTGGTATCCGGTGTGGAGGTGGTGTGCGCAGCGACCCCCACTTTCGTGATCGGCTTCGCCCTGCTGATGGTGTTCTCGTTCAGCCTGCACTGGTTCCCGATCGGCGGCAACCAGGGGCCGGCGTCGCTCGTGCTGCCCGCACTGACGCTCGCACTCGCGGTGTTCGGCCCGCTCTCCCAGGTACTCCGCAACGAGCTCGACGACGTGCTGGAGCAGGCCTTCGTCCTCACCGCCAGGGCGCGTGGAATGCGCGACGCCCAGGTCCGCGTGCTCCACGCGCTCCGGCACGCCGTGATCCCCGTCCTGACCATGTCCGGGTTCCTCATCGCCGCCCTCCTCGGCGGTTCGGTGATCGTGGAGACCCTCTTCAGCAGGCAGGGTGTCGGAAGTCTTGCGCTCGCCTCCGTGTATGAAAAGGACCTGCCGGTGATCATCGGCGTCGTCCTGCTGTCAGCAGCCGTGTACGTGGTGGTCAACCTCGCAGTCGACCTCCTCTACACGCTCATCGATCCAAGGGTGGTAACCGCATGAGCATCGACCTTCGACCGGGCACGGTCCCGGTAGTCCAGATCCCCCCGGAGATTCCGGCTGCCGCCACCCGGAACCGGGTACGCTCTTCCCGGAGACGGCGGCGCTTCCGGCCCGGCCTCATCCTCGCCGTCGGATTTCTTGCCTGGCTCGCCCTCGCCGTCGCGGCCCCGAACGTCCTGGCTTCCACCGATCCATATTCCGTGAACCCTGCCGAGAGCTTCCGCCCGCCAAGCGCCGCGCACTGGTTCGGGACCGACGAGTCCGGGGCCGATGTCTACAGCAGGATCGTTCATGGAGCCCGGACCTCCCTGTATATCGGAGTCGGCGCCACGGCGATCGGGCTTGTCGGCGGGACGCTCCTCGGACTCTTCGCGGGCCTGAGCAAACCCTTCGTCGAGGCTTCGGTGATGCGCTTCCTCGACGTCACCCTCGCGGTGCCGGAGATCATCCTCGCGCTGGTGGTCATCGGCATCATCGGCGGGGGTACCGAGAACGCCATCCTGGCGATCGGCGCGGGCAGCATCGCCTATTACGCGCGCATCACCCGGACCCAGGCGCACCTGGTGCGGCGGGCGGCCTACGTGGAGGCGGCGGGCGTGCTGGGTTTCCCTCGCTGGCATGTCCTGCTGCACCACGTGCTGCCCAATGTCGTGAAACCGGTGCTCGTCCTGGCCACGATCGGGGTGGGGTCCGCCATCGGCGCGGGTGCCTCGCTCAGTTTCCTGGGCCTCGGCACTCCCCCACCCGCACCGGAATGGGGAGCCATGCTCTCCATCGGACGGAACTTCATCTCCAACGCGCCATGGCTCATCACGCTGCCGGCCGCGTTCCTCGTCGGGACCGTCCTTGCGATCACCGTCGTCGGGCGTGAACTGCGCCGCCGTTCCGAAGGAAGGACAACCTCATGACCAGCACACCCATCGTCGAGGTGAAGAACCTCAGCGTTTCCTTCGGTCCGCGACGCGCCCCGCGCACCGTCCTCCGGGACGTTTCCCTCGCCGTCCATGCCGGCGAATGCCTCGCCCTGGTCGGCGAGTCGGGCTCGGGGAAATCAGTGACGGCACGCACGCTCGTCGGGTTGACCGGGCCGCAGTCGCACCTCAGCGCCGAAGCCGTCTCCTTCCGCGGGGAGGACACCCGTGGCTGGGGCGAGCGCGAGTGGAAGTCGGTGCGCGGCCGGCACATCGGCTTCGTCCTTCAGGACGCCCTGTCCTCACTGGACTCACTGCGCCGGATCGGCGACGAGGTGGGCGAAGCGCTGAAACTCCACACCGACCTCGGAAAGGCCGCCCGGCAGGCGCGCGTCCTCGAACTGCTCACAGAGGTGGGTGTGCCGGAACCGGGGCTGAGGGCCCTGCAGTACTCGCATCAGTTGTCCGGCGGCCTCCGGCAGCGGGCGCTGATCGCCTCGGCAATCGCCGCGGGCCCGGGATTCCTCATCGCGGACGAACCGACGACGGCGCTTGACGCCACGGTGGCTGCGCAGGTGATGCGCCTGCTGAATCGGCTGAAGACCGGCTCCATGGGCATGCTCGTGGTGAGCCACGACCTGTCCGTCGTGGCGGGCCTCGCGGACCGGATCGCGGTGATGCGGGACGGCGAGATCGTCGAACAGGGCCCCACCCAGCAGGTGCTGCAGGATCCCCAGCACCCCTACACCCTCGAGCTCCTGGCTTCGATTCCTTCGGCCACCTCACGCGGGTCGCGGCTCGGCGGGAACCGGGTCGTCGTGCAGGGGCGCCCCGATGCACCCGTGGCCGTTCCTCGACCCGCCCCTCCAGCCGGCAACCAGTCCGTTCCATCCGCCGGCAGCCAGTCCGTTCCATCCGCCGGCAGCCGGTCCACACCCCGCGCCGCCGGGCAGGTGGGCGGTAATCGGCACAGCACCATCCTGTCGGTGAAGGACATCACCAAGACCTTTCCCGGTCCGGACCGCGTGAACCGCACGGTCGTGGATCGGGTGTCGTTCTCGCTCGAGCGCGGCACCACATTGGGCATCGTCGGTGAATCCGGCTCCGGAAAGAGCACTGCGGCCCGCATGGTCCTCGGCGTCGAGAAACCCGATTCGGGCAGCGTGCTCCTGCACGGCGCAACGTGGGAGGACCTGGGACGGTCCGGGAACCGCACCGCGCGCCGGTCCGTGCAGATGATCTACCAGGATCCCCTCAGTTCCTTCGACCCGCGGCACACCGTCGGCCGGATCATCGGCGAAGCACTCCTGGCCGCGGGTGTCCCCCGTGCCGCCCGTGCGGAACGAATCAGCGAGCTTCTCGGCCTGGTCCGACTGGGGGCCGACGAGCACGAGCGCCGGCCCATCGAGCTCTCGGGCGGCCAACGCCAGCGCGTCGCCATCGCCCGTGCCCTGGCCGCCGAGCCCGAAGTCCTGATCTGCGACGAGCCGGTTTCCGCCCTGGATGTGTCGGTGCAGGCGCAGATCCTCGACCTCCTTGCCGACCTGCAGCAGGAGTTCTCGCTGAGTTACCTGTTCATCTCCCACGACCTCGGCGTCATCCACCACATCGCCGACACCGTACTGGTGATGAAGAACGGCGCGGTGGTGGAATCCGGTCCCATCGACCGCGTCTTCCTGCAGCCCGACCAGGCGTACACGCGGGAGTTATTGAGCGCCATCCCGCAGCTTCCCTCCCCTCCACTTCCTTCCGTCAAGGAGCAGATCCACTCATGACCAAGAAAATCGCCTTCAACCTTTTCGAAATGAACTGCGTGGGCCACATCTCGCACGGTTTGTGGGTCCATCCGGAGAACAACCGTCACCGCTTCAACGACCTCGACTTCTGGGTCGAGGAAGCCAAGCTCCTCGAGGCCGGGCTCTTCGACACCGTGTTCCTCGCCGACGTCGTCGGAACCTACGACGGCTACCGCGCCGGACCGGAGACAGCACTCCGCGAAGCCGTGCAGATTCCGAGCAACGACCCCCTGCTGGTCATCCCCGCGATGGCGGCAGCCACGAAGCATCTCGGTTTCGCTGCGACCTTCTCCACCACCTATGAGCCGCCCTTCGCCTTCGCACGCCGCGCCTCGACGCTGGACCACCTCACGAAGGGGCGCTTCGGCTGGAACATCGTGACCTCCTACCTGCCCAACGCGGCACGGAATTTCGGGCTGCCCGACGAAGTGGAACATGACCGCCGCTACGAGATAGCCGACGAATACCTCGATGTCCTCTACAAGCTGTGGGAGGGATCGTGGGATGACGACGCCGTGGTGCAGGACCGCGAACGCCGCGTCTACACCGACCCCACGAAGGTCCGGTACATCAACCACCAGGGGCCCCATTTCTCGGTGGCCGGACCGCACCTGGCCCAGCCGTCCCTCCAGCGCACCCCGGTCCTCTTCCAGGCCGGCAGTTCGGTGGCGGGCAAAGCCTTCGCGGCAAAACACGCCGAGGCGGTCTTCGTGGGCGGCACCGACCTTGCGGCGTACCGCGACAACGTGGCCGACCTTCGGCGCCTCGCCCAGGCGAACGGCCGTGCCGGGAACCACATCAAGACCTTCGCGAGTGCCGTCGTCATCGTAGGGAAAACCTCCAAGGACGCGCAGCGGAAGGCGGAGGAGTTCGAGAAACTCTCCAGCGCGGAGGGCTACCTCGCGCATCTGGGCGGAGGCGGCATCGACCTCGCGGCATACCATCCGAGCGAGCTCGTCGAGGATATCCTTGCGCGCGAGAACCGACCCGGCAGGGACCGGCAGCCCAGCAACCGCCGCCTGCCGGCCGGCACCACGGTGGGTGAGGCGCTGGGGCGGGTGACGCGGTTCGACCGCGGGCCGTTCTTCGCGGTCGGCACGGCGGTCGAAGTGGTCAACGAGATTGAGCGGTGGGTTCGTGAGACCGACCTCGACGGATTCAACCTGCGGCAGTTCCTCACCCCCGGTACGGCCGAGGACTTCGTGGAACACGTGGTGCCCGAACTCCAGCGCCGCGGGCTGTACCGCACCTCCTATGAGGAGGGAACCCTGCGCGAGCGGTTCTTCGGCGCCGGTAATGCTCGGCTCTTCGACTCCCACCCGGGCGCCCGCTACCGCGGAGGAGCGAACCTCGATTCGCCGGCCCTCGCTTCGGTTTCGGTCTAGGAGAGCCTCGATGACAGCAACAGCAACCGCTGCAACACGTCCGACCGACCAGGACCTGCTTGCCCGCTTCGGCCCGCTCTTCGATCACATCGCCGCAGGCTCGACACTGCGTGAGGTGCAGCGGGAACTTCCCTCCGCCGAGGTCGAGTCCCTGAAGACGGCAGGATTCGGAGCGCTGCGAATACCGCAGGACCGTGGCGGACTCGGCGCCTCCCTCCCCCAGCTCTTCCTGCTCCTGACGAACCTCGCCGCTGCCGACTCGAACCTCGCCCAGCTCTGGCGGGGGCACTTCGCCTTCGTGGAAGGGCTCCTTCTCGACGACGGCGGTCCTCGTGCCGAGCGCTGGTTTCCCGTCATTGCCGGCGGCGCCATGATCGGCAACGCCTCGAGTGAGCTGACCGGGGCATCGCTCACGGACATCAGCACCACCATCTCGGCCGTGGACGGCGACCTGCTCCTGGAGGGGACGAAGTACTACAGCACCGGCAGCCTCTACGCGGACTGGATTGCCGGCAGCGCGGTTTCCGGTGGCCAACGGGTCTCCTATGCCGTCGCTGCCGGCGCACCCGGCGTGGAGTGCCTCGACGACTGGAACGGGTTCGGCCAGAGACTGACGGGCAGTGGCACCACGGTGTTCCGGAGCGTCCGGGTGGATCCCGCCGACGTCAGGCCCTTCGACAGGAGCCAGCCGAGTCACGTGCACGCCTTCTTCCAGCTGGTCCTGGTGGCCGCACTCGCAGGCATAGCACGGGCCGCAACGGACGACGTCGTCGCCTTCGTTGCGCCGCGCACCCGCACGTACGCGAATGCGACGTCGTCCGTGCCCGCCGGGGATCCGCAGGTGCAGCAGGTGATCGGTGAAGTCTCAAGCCTCGCCTTCTCCGCTGAGGCCTCGGTCAGCGCTGCGGCACGCGCGCTCGGGAAGGCATTCGGCGTCCTCACCGAGGCGTCCGGTGCTGGTATGAGACGCGACGCCGTCGATGAAGCGGAGCTGGCTGTCTACCAGGCGCAGGTGACCGTCATCGACCAGGTACTCAGCGCGACGTCCCGGCTGTTCGAGGTGGGCGGGGCGTCGGCGGTGTCCATCGAGCGCGGCCTCGACCGGCACTGGCGCAATGCCCGCACCATCGCCTCCCACAATCCCGCCATCTACAAGGCTCGGGCGGTGGGCGGGTGGGAATTGACCGGGGAGCTCGACCGCTTCCATCCCTGAAACCGCAGGCAACCCGTGTCCGCGCGTCATCGGCCCGGCGAGTTATCGCCCGAGCGGTTGCCCTGCATGCCTCGATGCCGGATCCGGAGGACCGAAACCGGAGACCACCGCGAGGCCCCGCCGAACATTGAAGTACACGTCCCGCAGGGTCCAGGTATTGAGCGGGGCTCGCTCCCGCCGCGGCATGGAGAGCCTGCCGATACCAGCGAAAACAGAGATGAGGGTGAGGACGTAGAGCGCGGTGACCATGACAGTGCCTCTCTTCACAGCTCCTGCTGTGTAATGGTTCAATAGAGCTATGACACTGACATTAGAGCGGATTAGATAAGGGGTCAAGTGCATTTTGCCTATGACACAGAGGACGTCCTGGAATTCGGCGTCGCCCTCGCCAACACCGATCCTGCGGCATCCACGTCCGGGGAGGATGAACTCACCACCACGCAGCATCTCGCCGCGTTGATAGCCGAGCACCGTTTCTCCGGACGCATCGACGGCGATGATCAGGAACTGGCCGACATGACACGCGCCCGTCTTGAGTTCCGCCGCATCTGGGCGCTGGACCGCGACAGCATGGTGTCCGAGGTCAATGCCCTGCTGGAGAGCGGCGAGGTCCTGCCGCGCCTCGCCCGACACGACGGACTGGACTGGCATCTGCATGCGGCCTCGCCCGACGCACCTCTTGCGACGCGGATCCGGCTCGAGATGGCCCTTGCCCTGGTTGATGTCATCCGTGCGGCGGAGACCGAGCGGTTGCGCGTCTGCGACGCCGACGACTGCTCCGGGCTGCTTCTTGATCTGTCCCGCAACCGCTCGAAACGCTTCTGCAGCGTGCGGTGCGCCAACCGCGTCAATATGGTGGCCTACCGCAAGCGGCAATCCGCGGACGCTGACGCTGAGTCGCGCCCTGACGCTGATGCGTAACCCGACGGTACGCTGGGCATCCCCCAGCAGCCCGTTACTTCACGTGTAGCGCCGACCGGCAGGATCTCATGGATTTCGGCACCGTTGCCACCGAACTGTATGCACTGCCGCTGGATCAATTCACGGGCGCGCGAAACGACCGCGCCAGGGAGGCCACAGGCACCGGGGACAAGGACCTTGCCGCACTGCTGAAGAAGCTCCCGAAGGCTTCGACGGCGGCGTGGCTGGTCAATCTGCTGGTGACCCATCGGCGCGGTGAGGTGGAACAGGTGCTCGAACTGGGCGGATCGCTCCGCGAGGCGCAGGAGGGCAGCGACCGCGCGCAGCTCCACGCACTGGGCCAGCAGCGGCAGCGCCTGTTGGCCGCAGTGGCCCGGCAGGGTCTCGACGTCGCCGGGGAACTCGGGTACGACGTCGGCCCGGCCGCCCTTGAGGGGGTGGAATCGACCCTGCGGGCGGCGATGACCGACCCCGCCGCGGCAGCCGCGGTCCTCACCGCCCGTCTGGTGCGTCCGCTGGAGGTCTCGGGGTGGGAACCTGTTTCCCTCGACGGAGCAGTAGGCGGCCCCTTCGACGCACCCGGCGACAGTCCGGCCCGTTCGGAAGGGGGTCAGGGGAGGAAGCCCGGCACCGGCCGGTCCACTTCCCCGGAGCAGCTCCGCCTGCTGGAGCAGGCCCGCGTAGACCTCAGCCGGGCCGAGACGGAAGCGGAGCGGGCGGATGATGCAGCCAGGCAGGCGGAGTCCCGCGCCGATCGGGTCGGAGCAAAGCGGGACGGACTCAAGGCGTCGATCGAGGACCTGCAGGAGCGCCTGGCGGCACTGTGCCGCGAGCTCGACGGCTTGGCGGGAGAAACCCGGGAAGCCGAACTCCGGCGCCGCGAGTCCGCCGAGCGGGCCGAGGAAGCACACGCCGCCGTCGAGGCAGCCAGAGCGAAGGTGGCTGATGCGGGCTGACCTGCGGGCTGACCTGCCGGCTGACCTGCCGGAGAATGATCATGGGGCCGGCGTGCGATCGGCCAGCCCCTGGGCTACCTAAAGGCCGTTCATCGGCCCTTCGCCGTGCAGTTTGTCCGCACCGGGACCCGTCACAGTGACCCGGCAGCGCACCACAAGCATCTCTTCCGCGTCTTCGGAGGTCGAGGGAAAAGCAGGCCGATGTGAGACAGCGAAGCTTTCGGACCCCGCGTCGACGTCGACGCCCTTGAAGGCGGCCTCCTCGGTGACGGAGCGGAGGGACTCTGCCTTCAACTGATCCAGGTAGCCGGGCTGGTGCTGATGACCAGGCTTGCCGAAGGCCCATCCGAGCAGCGTTCCTTGACTGTCCATAGTTCAGAATATTAGTGCCACCCCGTTGGCGTACGCCGTCCGCGGACCTCCCCCAAATCTCCCAGCCGCCGGAACCATCGAGCCGCAATAGAAGCACTTCTGAAACTCCTGCCCCAAACCACGCCGTAGGCTGTTGAACAGTGCCGGCCGGCACGCCTGGACAGCATCGCCGAGCTGAGGAGAACCCTTGCCTACTGCCCATTCCGAGCCCCGACAGAGATCCTCCGGCATTTCCGCAGTGATGCGGCCTGTGAATTCGCTCGTGGAACGCTACATTCCCAGCGCACTGGTGTTCGCCGTCGTCCTCAGCCTGGTCGTGGGCATCCTGGCCCTGATCTTCACCGATGCCGGTCCCGTGGACGTGCTGGTCGGGTGGGGTGACGGGCTGGCGGGCTTGCTGGCGTTCATGACGCAGATGGCGCTGATCCTGCTCCTCGGCCACACGCTGGCCAACACCGGACCCGTGCGTAGATTACTGAGGGGGCTTGCCGGGTTGCCCAGGAACCCGACGCAGGCGTACGTCTTCGTGTTCCTGGTTGCGGCCGTGGCCTCGCTCATCACCTGGGGACTCGGCCTGGTGGTCGGTGGGCTGCTCGCACGGGAAGTTGCGGCACAGGGACGGGAGAAGGGCATCCCGCTGCACTTCCCCATGCTCGTGGCCGCAGGATTCTCCGGCTTCGTGGTCTGGCACATGGGCTACTCCGGTTCCGGCCCGCTCACCGCCGCAACCGAAGGCTCCTTCATCGCCGAGCAGCTCGGCCGCACCATCCCCATCACCGAGACCACATTCACCTGGTGGAACATGACTGCGGCCGTTGCCACCATCGTGTTCGTCGGCGTCGCACTCGCACTGGTCGCGCCAAAACGGGGGGACAGGATCGTCGAGCTGCCCGCTGATGCGCACAACAACGACGACGCCGCCATCGACGAGACCGTGCTCACCCCGGCGGACCGCGTGGATGCGAGCCGGATCCTGACCACCGTCGTCGGCCTGGCCCTCGTTGCCTACCTGGTGATCCACTACGTCCAGGGCGGCACCGCCACACTGGACATCGTGAACTGGACGTTCCTGGCATTGATCTTCCTGCTGGTCCGCAGCCCGTTCGAACTCATCGGCCTGACCAAGAACGCAGCCTCCAACGTCGGTGAGATCCTCCTGCAGTTCCCGCTCTACGCCGGCATCATGGGCATCATGACGACGACGGGGTTGATCGCCGTCTTCTCCGACTTCCTGGTGAACATCGCCACTCCCGGCACCTTCGGCGTTCTGGCGCTGCTCTCGGCAGGACTGGTGAACTTCTTCGTCCCCTCGGGCGGCGGGCAGTTCGCGGTTCAGGCACCGATCATGCTCGACGCCGCGAACCGCCTCGGTGTGGACCCCAGTGTTGCGATCATGGCCGTTTCCTACGGCGACCAGTGGACGAATATGATCCAGCCGTTCTGGGCCCTGCCCCTGCTGGCCATCGCAGGACTCAAGATGCGGGACATCCTTGGCTATACCATGGTGACCCTCATCGCGTCGGGCATCGTTTTCGCCGGAATCCTGCTGATCGTCGGCGCGGGCTGAGTTCCCGCACAGCAGCCGGAGCCGCTGCAGTTCCATGCGCGGAGGAGTAGTTTTGCTCCATGACGAGCTCCCGGATTCGGACCCGGGCCGGAAAGTGGTCCGCGCATACCGGACCGGTTCTGGCTGCGGCAGGGCTTCTTGCCGGCCTGATGCTGTCCGCGTGCACACCGGTGGGTGACGGTTTCCTGTCGCCGGAGGAGACCCCGGCCGGGACGACGGCTGAAGCCGCACCCCCCGGCGCTGGGTCTCCGCCCGCCCCGGTGCTGACGGCGCCGTCATCGAGCCTGCCGTCGTCGAGCGCGCCGTCGCTGCTGTCGCCCACCGCACCGGCGTCGTCAGCCGTCCAGCAGCCAGCGCTTACCGCGGAGGAACAATCGGACCTCGACCGCCGGCTGATCCTCGCTGCGAAGGCGAACGACCCGGCCCGCGTCGAGGAACTCATCGACGCCGGAGGGAACGTCAACGCCAAGGATGCCCTCCAGGACTCGGCTTTCCTGTATGCCGGGGCGGAAGGATTCAACGAAGTCCTGCAGCTGACCCTGGCCGGCGGAGCTGACGTGAGGAGTACCAACCGCTACGGGGGAACGGCCCTGATCCCGGCGAGCGAACACGGATATGTGGAGACAGTGCGGATCCTGATCGCCGCCGGAACCGACGTGAACCACGTCAACAACCTGGGCTGGACCGCCCTTCAGGAGGCAATCCTCCTCAACGATGGTGGCCCGAACCAGCTGGAGGTGGTGCGTCAGCTGCTGGATGCCGGAGCAGATCCAGGCATCCAGGACGCCGAAGGCAACACAGCACTGCAGAACGCCGAGCGCCTGGGCTTCACCACCATTGCCGACCTTCTCCGGCCCTTTAGTTAAGACATGTGAATATCCGTAAGCTGTGGGAATGACAGAAACGAATGTCGGCGGTTCGGGTGCCGGCAAGTTGCACCATCTCATCCTCGAGTCCGACAATATCCATCTCTTCCTCGAGGCGTTCGCCGTGCATACGTCCAAGATCCTTGAGCCTGCGGTCACCGTGATGTGCGGAATAACCCTGAAGCAGCGCAACCGGGCCACCACGGTCGCGAGCAGCAGCATGGAAGCGAAGGAGCTCGACGAGGTCCAGTACGGGTTCGGCGACGGCCCCTGCCTCGATGCCGTGAGAACGGGCAATATCAACGTCGTCCAGGACACGCGCACCGACCCCCGGTGGCGCGAATACCTCGGTGCCATCAGCGACCGCGGGTACTACTCAGCCCTCGGTGTGCCGCTGATGAGGGACGACGACGGCGGTGCGGCAGTGAACCTGTACGCGATGGAGCCCGGGGCCTTTCCATCCGAGGTCGTCGAGCAGGTGAAGGAGTATGCCGCGGAAGCGTCGAGTGCCTTGCAACTCGCACTGCAGATGTCGAAGTACCAGGATGCGGCAGCAAACCTGAAAGCGGCGATGGAATCGCGGACGAACATCGACATCGCCGTCGGGATAATCATCGCGCAGAACCGGTGCACGCAGATCGAGGCCATCGAGATACTCCGGAAGGCGTCCAGCCACCGGAACGTGAAGCTCCGCGTCGTCGCCGAAGGCATCGTCCGGGCTGCCACCAGCGCAGCCGTCGAGACGCACTTCGGCGACTGACCGAAGCGCGAGCAGCGGTTGGGATCCGACGCGGTTCTCGGGCAAGGGCTCCAGGACTAGGAGATCTGCAGCCCACCGTTGATGTCGTAGGTGGCCGCCGTGATGAAGCCGGCGTCCTCGCCCATCAGGAACACCATCAGGGCGGCGATGTCACGCACTGTGCCTACCCGGCCCACCAGGATGTCCTGCGACATCGCCTCTTTCCGGTCGTCGCTGAGCGCGCCGCCCATGATGTCCGTATCCACCGGGCCGGGTGCGACACAGTTCACCGTGATGCCGTGCTCTCCCATCTCGCGGGCGAGGGCCCGGGTGAAGCCGATGATCCCAGCCTTCGACGCGCTGTAGGCAACCTTGGAATAGGTGCCGCCACCGCGCTGTGCGGAGATGGAGGAGATGCTGACCACGCGGCCGAGTTTGCGGTCGATCATGCCGGATAGCACTCGCTGGGTCACCAGGAAGGTGCCGGTCATGTTGATGGCGAAGACTCGTTCCCACCCTTCCTTGGTCTCATCCATGAATTCCACGGGCGAGCTGATGCCGGCGATGTTGGCCAGCGCTACCACGGGGGGCAGCGATTCCTCCACGCTGGTGATGGCGGAATCCACCGACTCCTGGTCGGAGACGTCGGCATGGACGCCGAGGGCCCGTACGCCGTGCCTGCCGGCGATTTCCTGGGCTGCCTTTGCAGCCGCGTCCCCGTCGATGTCCAGGATGGCGATGCTCCACCCCTGGGCAGCGAGGAGGTCCGCGGTGGCTCGTCCGATGCCTCGGGCTGAGGCGGCGCCGGTAAGTACCGCGGTGCGTTCGGTGGGGAATGCTGGAAGTTCGGTCATGTTATCCATCTCCTGGAGGGTTTTGATCTTGCCTGCTGATGTAGTGCTCGAAATCTTCGTAGGTCTGGTTGATATGCGCGTCCATGGCTCGGCGCGCGGCTTCCGGGCTCCCTGAAGCGATGGCGTCCAGAATCAGGCCGTGATGCTTGATCGCGTGGCGCTGCACCTCGGGGAATGCAGATGTTTCCCGCCGCATCACGTAGAGGAGCTGTGCCAACTGGCCCAGCAGAACAGGGACGAACGGGTTGGCCGATGCGCGGAACACAGCGTCATGGAACGCGAGGTCGGCGATCGTCACTGCGTCGAGGTCCTGCGCGGCATGGGCAGCTTCCAGGTCCCGGTTCGCCAATTCCATCTGCTGCAGGTCGGCGGGGGTCGCATGCCGGGCAGCGAGTTCAGCGGCGCCGGTCTCGACCATCCGCCGCACCTCGAGTAGACGCAGCGCAGCCTGGTTCGAGGCGATGCCGCGCGACGCCGCTTTCAGGATCGCTTCCAGGCCGGTCCACTGATCCGGCGGGTTCACGAAGGTGCCGAGGCCTCGCCGTACGTACACGATGTTCTGGGCCTGGAGGGTCTTCAGTGCTTCCCGGACGGTCAACCGGCTGACATCGGACGCCTGCGCCAGCTGTGCCTCCGGGGGCAATGGTTCATGCGGTGCGATCTCGGCCCCCAGGATGCGCTCGAAGAGGTCCTCGACAACCGACTCAACCAATGATTTCCGGCCCACGACCATCCTCTCCCCGTGGGGCACGCTTTCCAGGAGCCAGCACCCGGATCACCGCTGAGTCATCGGCCAGGCCGAGACCTTGTGCCTGGCCCAGCAGGAACAGCTGCTCTGCGGCTGCCGCGACCGGCGCGGCGAGCCCCATGGAACGGGCCGCATCCCCGACGATTCCCAGGTCCTTGACGAAGATATCGAGCCTGCTCAGGACCTCCGCGCCGTCGGCCGTGTAGGCCTCGAGGATGCGCGGACCCCGGTTGGACAGCATGAAGGAGCCTGCAGCACCCGATTCCAGGGCCGCGAGGGCTTTCTCCTGGTCCAGGCCCAGCGCATCGGCCAGGGCCAGCGCTTCGGCAGCGGCCGCGATGTGCACGCCGCACAGCAGCTGGTTGACTGTTTTCAACGCCTGTCCGTCTCCGGGCTTGTCGCCGACCACCGTGAGCGTGGAGGCGAGGTGATCGAGGACGGGCAGTACTCTGGCGAGCACTGCAGGCTCCGCACCCACCACGATGAGCAGGTCACCGTCCCCGGCACGCTTCGGTCCGCCGGACAGCGGCGCATCCACCAGGTCCACCCCGGATCCGGCCAGTTGTTCGACGACGTCCGGGATGGCCTCGCGCCCCACTGTGCTGGTCACGATGACGACGGCGCCCGGTTCCAGGACCGCGGCGACTCCGTCGTCGTCGAACAGGGACGCCCGCAACTGTTCGGCGTTCCGGACGGCGAGGAGGACGGCGTCGGCCCCGGCGGCCGCACTGCGGGCCGACGGATGGGCGGTGACACCGGCGTCCGAGGCGAGTTGCCGCCGTCCGGCCTTGATGTCGTAGCCGGAAACAGTGAACCTGCCCGCGAGCCGTCCCGCGATGGGCAGTCCCATCGCACCGAGTCCGAGGACCGCGACGGTGTAGTTGCTGCTCTCCTTCGAGCCGTGCATATGGAGCGTCCTTTTCTCGTGGCAAATTACGACTGGAAGGCGGAGCTGAGTTTCCGGACGACGTCCACCAGGGAGTCGTCGTCACCCACGTTGCCCGCGAAGACCACGTAGGGAATGCCCTGCGCTGGCCCGTCGACCGGTTCCCACAGCGAAACGATGCCGGGGAGCATGGGGCCGCGCACCACGGCATGCCGGATGGCGAGACCGTGCGCGGCGACGTCGGAGGAGGTGATGCCGCCCTTGGCGATCACGAATCGCGGCGGTGCCGCAGCGAGCGTCCGGCGGACGACCGCCACCACCGCGGCTGAGACCACCCTGGCGATCCGCAGGCTCTCGGCGGGGTCGTCCGATTTCACGAGCAGCCTGCTGGTGTGCAGGACGACATCCCCGGCACCGAGGGCCGCGACGACGTCGGCGACGGTCTTCTCGAGGTGGGCTTCGGCGAGCGCGGAATCCAGCAGGTCCTCCACCGCCAGCTCTACCGTCGTGGCGTTCGGATGCCGGCCCGTCAGTGCCGCGAGCTGCCGCGTGGTGACGCCCACATGGGAACCCACGACCACGAGCCCCCCGGCCCGGGACGCCGGGCTACCGGCGGGGAACACGTCCTCCGCGGTGAGTGCTTCCCGCTCGCGTTGCCCGATCCTCGCGCGGACGAAGGGCGGCCCCACGCGGTACAGCAGCTTCTTCCCGCGGCTCTCGGACTCCGCCAGGCCGAGGGCCAGGGCGCGGAGGTCGTTCTCGGTCACGATATCGGCCACGATCGGCACGGAGTCCACGGCGTCCGCGAGTGCGTCCGCGATCCCGGCCGCCCCGCCGCGGACGATACCGAGATCGAGCACGATGACGTCGGCCGCGGGAATGCGTCCGGCCGATTTTTCCTCGACATAGCGGGCGAGCTCGGAATGGGAGTAGCCGAACGTGGCATCGGCCGCGAATTCGGTCTCCGCCACGGGGGTCACGCCGCCCGTTCCATTCCTCATGTAGTGGATCCCCCCGATGGTGATCCGCCCCGCATCCGGGAAAGCCGGCACGATGACGACGCCGTCCGTGCCCTCCCCCAGAACTTCCTGCAGCGTCGCGGCGATCACATCCGGCTCCAGGGGATAGTGCCCGCGGAGCGTGGAATCGCTGCGGCTCACGAAGCCGAGGCTGATCCCGGCCTCCTGCGCTGCGGCAAGGGCGTTGGTCACGGCTTCCCGGTTGCGCGCTGCAGCCTCGTCCGGTCCGAGACTGCGGGTATTGGTGAGGACGTAGACCGCCGGGGCTGAGGCACCCGCGATGCGGAAGCTGAAGGCCCATGCGAAGTCCGCCGCTTCCCAGCGGGTGAGGACGGGCAGGTCCGCCACGGACTGCGTGCCGGTGGGGTCGTCGTCGAGCACCACGAGGATGCGGCGCGATGCTGCCACCGATGCCGCGACCATTGCCGGATCGACGGCGGTTCCGGCGAGGAAGCCCGCCAATAGTTCCGATTCCACTTCCAAAGGTTGCCTCTTTGCTCAAAACACTTGTCAGATGTCTTATACCCGGTGTTAGTGTTTCAGCCAGCGCTAAACCCGTCAATGCTGACGGCGCTTGGAATGTCCGCGCAACGCCGCCCGGGCATCGGTTCCTTCCTCAAGGAGTAAATCACCGTGGATGTACAACTTTTACTGGCGCTGGCTCTGGGGATCGTGACCATTGTCGTGCTGGTGCTCCGCACCCGGCTGGACGCCTTCGTGGCGTTGCTGATCGCCGCTCTGGTGACCGGGATCGTCGCCGGCCAGGCGCCCCTCGAGATCGTCACCGCCATCACCACAGGTTTCGGCAACACCCTCGCCTCGATCGGAATCGTCATCGGTCTCGGTGTTGGCATCGGCAAGATCCTCGAGGTATCAGGGGCCGCCAACTCGCTGGCACTGGCCTTCCTCCGGATCTTCGGCAAGGGCCGCGAGCCGTGGGCGATGGGAAGTGTCGGGGCACTGGTCTCCATACCGGTCTTCTGCGACTCCGGCTACGTGATCATGAACCCGCTGGCGCGCTCCATCGCCCGGGTGAAACGCGCAGGCTACGTCACCCTGGCCCTTGCACTCGGCTGCGGCATGACCCTGACGCACCATATGGTCCCTCCCACTCCCGGTCCACTCGCTGTCGCCGGCATCCTCGGAGCCGACCTCGGGGCTCTCATCCTCGGCGGCCTGATCTTCACGATCCTCCTCCTCCCGATCGTCATCTTCTACGCCAAGTGGATGGGCCCGAAGCTCGAATCATCGGTTTCGGAAGAAGTCCGGCATGCTGTGTACGGCACGGTCGCCGTGGGCGGGGGCCGGAGCGGAGCAGGCCACCTCGAGAGGGGCCCCGAGGGAAGCGGCTCGCACGAACTCTCCGGCGGTGCTCACACGAGCGACGCCGAGGATTTCACCCCCGACGATCCCGCCGTCGACCTCGGAACGCCTCCCGCCGGCGCGAAACCCCACCACGTCGGTGCCCTCCTCGGCTCACTTCCCCTGCTCATCCCGCTTCTGCTCATCGTGGTCAATACCGTTACGGGTGCCATCGACCAGAACGCGCAGGGCGTGCTCGGCGGTGAATACGAGCCGTCCGCCTGGGTGGTTCCCTTCGCGTTCGTCGGCAACCCCGTCGTCGCCCTGATCATCGGCGTCCTGCTCGCCGTCTACCTGCTCCTGCCACGCTGGACCCCCCGCACCAAGGTGCAGGGCTGGTTCGCCGAAGCCGCGGCGTCCGCAGGGCTCATCCTCCTCATCACGGGCGCAGGCGGCGCGCTGGGCCAGGTACTCCGCAGTTCGGGCGTCGGTGACGCCCTGGCCGAAGCGATCGCTGCCACTCCCCTCCCGGCGTTCCTCGTGCCGTTCCTGATCGCCACACTGGTCCGTATTGCCCAGGGCTCAGGTACCGTCGCAATGATCACCGCGGCGTCCGTCACTGCCCCACTGGTCACGACGCTGGGAATCGACCCGCTTGTCGCCGCCCTGGCCTGCACGGCCGGATCCATGGTGTTCAGCTACTTCAACGATTCCTATTTCTGGGTGGTCACCCGCTTCACGGGCCTCGAGGGGACTGCGGCGCTTCGCGGCTGGTCGGGCATCACGACGGCGGTGTGGGCAGGTTCCATCCCGCTGCTGTTCATCGCGAACTTCGTCCTCGGCTGACCGGACGGCGTCCGATCGAAGCCGATGTTTCCGCCCCCGGGCGGGAAGGGCCGGGGCGGTGGCGGCAACGGGCAGCGGCCGGAATAACGAACCGGTCACGCCGGTTGCCGCCACCATGACCCAAAACATCGATGAACTCCGCGAAGTGTCTCCGACCATCGACCTCAAGGACCTCGGCACCGTCCACCGCCTGGGCTTCGGTGCCATGCGGATCGTGGGCGACGGCGTCTGGGGCGAGCCCGCCAGCCGCGGCACCGCCGTCGACGTCGTCCGCCGTGCCGTCGAACTCGGCGTCGACTTCATCGACACCGCCGACTCCTATGGACCGAACATCAGCGAAGAGATCATTGCCGAGGCGCTGCATCCCTACCCCGACGGCGTGCGCATCGCGACCAAGGTGGGTTTTACCCGCACCGGCCCGAACCAGTGGATTCCCGTCGGCAGGCCGGAATACCTGCGCCAGCAGACGGAGCTGAGCCTTCGGAAGCTGAAGGTCGACTCGCTGGACCTGCTGCAGCTGCACCGCATCGACCCCAAGGTCGACGCCGACGAGCAGTTCGCAGTGCTCCGCGACCTCCAGCAGGAGGGCAAGGTGAAGGCGCTCGGCCTCTCGGAGGTCAGCGTCGACCAGCTCAAGGCCGCGGGGAAATTCTTCACGGTCTCCACCGTCCAGAACCGCTACAACCTGACCGACCGCACCTCCGAGGAAGTCCTCGACTACGCGACCGAGCAGGGCATCGGGTTCATCCCCTGGGCCCCTATCTCGGCGGGCGAGCTCGCCCGGCCGGGCGGTCCACTCGCCGAGGCGGCCGAACGGCTGAACGCAAGCACCTCACAGGTGGCGCTCGCATGGTTGCTGCGCCGCTCTCCTGTGATGATGCCGATTCCCGGAACGGGCTCGATCGCCCACCTCGAGGACAACATGGGCGCGGGAGGCGTCAGCCTCGACGACGCCACGTACGCGGAGCTCGAGAACGCGCGCTAGGATCCTTCCGGAAAGGCCCGCTCCGGCGACAGGCGGGCCTTTTTCGTGCCCTTGGCCCTTACGCATCTCCCGGTCACCGCCCTAGACTTGACCCACCCAGCGACGAGGAGACCGCCATGGACGCCAGCAGTTCCACCGGCTTTCCGGCAGTGCCGATCGTCGTGACGGAAGTGGGTCCCCTGGAGGCGGACCCGGCCGTCCAGCTTCTTCCCACGCTACCCATGGGGCCAGGTCCGGGAGTACCGGCCAGTGCCGTCATTCCCTTCTCCGAAGAGCACGAGTCCTCCTATTTCGAGAAGAATCTGATCGCGCTGCGGCCGGGTGACTCCCTGCCCGAAACAACCGTCATCGGCGTTGCCGAACCGCTGCCCCCCTGCGGTTGGGACAGCGTTCCCGGTGGTATCGAGGGCAGCGGCGACTGATCCCCTCGTCCTTTTGCGCATCACTCCGGAATAGGTGCCTGCCTCGGCACGTTCTAGCCCCGAAATGGTTTTCCCGCTATCGGCGCGCTCTTCGGAACGCGCCCGAGAAGGAGCACATCCCTATGGCCAACATCCTGATGGTTGTTTCATCCGCCGATTCGCTCACCATGAAGGACGGCAGCTCGCACCCCACTGGCTACTGGGCCGAGGAACTCGTCGTCGCGCACCGGATCCTTCGCGACGCCGGGCACACGGTCCAGCTCAGCTCACCAGGGGGCGTGAAGCCTACGGTCGACCAGGTGAGCCTCGATCCGCAGCAGGCCGGCGGCCAGGAAAAGGCAGCAGACTTCCGCGCGTACCTCGAGGAGATCGATGACGAGCTTTCCGCGCCGCGGATCCTCGCCCACATCGATCCCGCAGCCTATGACGCCGTCGTGATGCCCGGCGGCCACGGTCCCATGGCCGATCTGTACGCGAACAGGGACCTCGGCCGCGTCCTGATCGCCGCCAACAACGAGGGCAAGATCATCGCCCCGTTCTGCCACGGCCCGGCAGGGCTGTTGAGCGCGGTGGACGACGGCGGGACCTTCGCCTTCGCAGGCCGCCGGCTCACGGTGTTCACCAACGAGGAAGAGCTTTCCGGCGGAACCGGCGAGAACACGCCGTGGTTCGTGGAGACAGCGCTCCGCGAGAAGGGCGCCGTGGTCGAAACGGGGGCCGCCTGGGAGAGCGTCGTCGTGCGCGATGAGAACCTCATCACCGGCCAGAACCCGCAGTCGAGCGAAGACGTCGCAAAGGAAGTTCTCGCGGCACTCGCCGAGTAGCCCCCGTACGCGGAGGACATCGGGCGGCCGGGCCGTGGCCGCCCGACGCCGCTACCGGCTGCCGTGGCACACCTCCCGGCACCCGCCTGGGCCGCCGCGGCAAGACTGTTCGGCTACCGCCAGCCCGCAGCGGGTGCCACCAAGGTCACAAGGTTTTCAAGCAGCTCCGCGTTGTACTCGACACCCAACTGGTTGGGTACCGTCACCAGCACGGTGTCGGCCTCCTGTACCGCGGCGTCCGCTGCAAGCTGTGCAGCGATGACGTCGGGTTCGCCAATGTAGCTCTTGCCGAAACGGGACCTCACGCCCTCCAGGTTGCCTACCTGGTCCTTGCCGTCCCGTTGCGACCGCAGCCCGAAATAGTGGCGGTCGGCATCGCTGACGATCGGCAGGACGCTCCGGCTGACCGAGACCCTCGGTGTGCCCTGGTGCCCGGCGTCGGCCCAGGCTTTCCTGAAGATTCCGATCTGCTCTGCCTGCAGCTCGTCGAACGGTACCCCGGTGTCCTCGGTCAGCAGGGTCGAACTCATCAGGTTCATGCCCTGCTCCCCCGCCCACCGGGCCGTCGCCCGTGTCCCCGAACCCCACCAGATGCGCTCTCCCAACCCGGGCGACTGCGGCTCGATCGCCAGGCGACCCGAGTGCCCGGCCATCCGCGGATCGGCATCGACCATTCCCGAGCCCGCGATGGCCGCGCGGAAGATGGCCGCCTTCTGCCGGGCGTCGTCGGCGTCGCTCCTGCCCTCCCCTGGCACATACCCGAAGGCCTCGTAACCGTTGAGTGCGGGTTCGGGTGAGCCGCGGCTGATGCCGAGCTGCAGCCTGCCGCCGCTGATGAGGTCGGTGACTGCCGCCTCCTCTGCCATGTACAGGGGGTTCTCGTAGCGCAGATCGATGACGCCGGTGCCCAGCTCGATGGTGCTCGTTCGAGCTGCCATCGCGGCGAGCAGCGGGAAGGGCGAGGCCAGTTGCGGGGCGAAGTGGTGCACCCTCACATAGGCACCGTCCACACCGAGTTCCTGTGCCGCTACCGCGAGCTCCACGGTCTGCAGGAGGGCGTCACCGGCAGTGCGCACGAAGGACCCCGGGACGTCCTGGTAGTGGCCGAACGATAGAAAACCAATGCGCTTCATGCCCGTCCCAGCGTTTCGGTGCAGGAGGATATTCCCTCGGGCCGGTGCCTTATAGCTCCCGGCCTTTCGGGTGCGGCATCCCGCCCATGATTCAGGAACACCAGCCGCGTGTTGCAGGCAACACGCGGCCTATGGGACCACGCCTTCTCGAAAGGTGGGTAGAACCCGACGCCTATCTGCTGTCTGCGTCCGGGGTGCGCTCAGTGGGGGCTGATTCCCCGGGCGGTACGCCGGCCGCGCCAGGCCGTTCCTCACGGAGGAAGAAGGCGCCGAGCGATCCTGCAAGGGTCGCGAAGACCGCCACCGAGTACACGGCAAGCACCACCTGCAGGATGCGAGCGAACGCACTCGTAGGCGTGAGCCCGCTGCCAGTGATCGTGGCCATCGCGGACTCGAACAGGGAATCGGCATACGTCTCGTGGGAGCCCGTGGCATACAGCAGTTGGCTCGAGGCAAGGATGACGACGGCGGTCACCGCGATCAGCCAGCCGATGCGGCTCGAGAGCAGCCGTCCCGCCGACCGCGAACCGCGGACCCCCGCGGACACGATGCCGCCGAAGCGGGCAAACCGCGCCAGGCGCACGAAGCGAAGCGCCTGCAACGCCCGGAAGAACCGGAGGAAGGGGACAAGCAGGAAGATGACCTGCCACCAGTTCTTTTTCCAGAACTGTTTCCGGAACCCTGCGATATAGGCACGCAGGAGGAACTCCCCGACGAAAACCGCCCAGAAAAGCCACCCGGCAATGGCGAAGGCCAGCGCCATGCGGGATTCCGTCGCCAGAAGCTGGCCGAGCACCACGAAAAGGAAGATGACGCCGAGGATCCCCATGGGCTTGTCGAGGCGGCGGGCCAGCAGCTCAGCAGTGCCCAGCCGCTCGGCCGTGCTGGCCGTCCTGATAGCGCCGACCCTGGGTTCGGTCATTCCTCATGCCTCTCGGGCCGGTTGAAGACGCCCTCGAGCGCGGAACCGCTTCCATACTTACTCGTGGGAATGACGCTCAGGGTGCCATTCGTCTCCAGGACCACTGCGGCGACGTCGGACAGATCTCCGGATCCGGTGCTGCGCACCGCCTGACGCACCTCCGACGCAGACAGCCTGTTCCGGCGTAACTGGTCATGTTGAAGCTCTCCATCGCACACCAGAGCCACAGGCTTCGCCGTCACGAAGGAGCGCCCCCCGGGCCAGCGAGCCGAGATCCACGCCACCAGGAACTGCAGTGCAGCCAGCAGTGCAAGCGCTGCCAATCCCTCGACCCAAGCCACGTCGGAGCTCAGGAGAATGGTGGCCAGGGTCGAGCCGAGGGCGACCGTCACGATGAAGTCGAACGCGTTGAGCTGGCTGAGGGTCCGCTTTCCGGAGGCGCGCAGCACCAGGACCAGGGTGATGTAGGAGGCAGAGCCGACGAGGAGGACGCGCAGAACCTCCGGCCACGAGTCGAACCACATAGCGTGTTCCTTCCTGGATCAGGGAACCGGACGGAGGGAGCGGCAGTCCCGGGAGAGTTCCCCTCGACCCCTCGACAGTATCCTTTGAGGATGCACGCGACCACCTGCCGCTTCCCAGCCCGCCCGACCCGTTCCGGGGCACAGCGATGAAGCGGGCAGTCGACATCGGCCTGCTCAAGGATTCGCTGCGCACCCAGCTGTGGCCAGTGCCGCTGCTCGCCGTCGTGCTGGCAGTCACTCTCGGACAGTACCTGCCGTTCCTGGACGGGCTCATCGACCAGGACCTTCCGCCCACCGTCTCAGGTCTTCTATTCGGCGGTGGCCCGGAGGCGGCACGCTCCCTGATGGAAACCATCGCCAGTTCGATGATCACTGTCACGTCACTGACCTTCTCCCTGACCGTGGTCACGCTGCAGCTCGCGAGCAGCCAGTTCTCGCCCCGCCTGCTCCGCACCTTCACGCGCGATCGTTTCGTCCACAACACGCTGGCGCTCTTTCTTGCCACGTTCGTCTTCGCCCTGACGGTCCTGCGGAGTATCCGGGTGGAAACCAGTGAAGGCCAGGGCTTCGTCCCTGTGATCTCCGTCACGGTGGCCTTCCTCCTGACTCTCGGCAGCGTCGTCGGCCTCGTGCTTTTCCTGGCCCACCTGGCCCGCCAGATCCGTGTCGAAACCATGCTGCGCGACGTCCATCGCGAAGCCGACAGCGCCCTTCAGCGCATCTTCCCCGACGACGGCGTCCCCACCCGTTCCCCCAGTGAACGCGGACCGGAGTACGCGCTCATCGAGAGTGCTCAATCCGGGTTCCTCCTGCGGATCGACCCGGACGCCGCCGTCACGACGGCAGAAGACACGGGCACGGTCATCGTCGTCGACGCCATGCCCGGCGCATCCCTGGTCAAGGCCACCCCATTCGCCAGGGCCTGGTCGATCGACGGAGGCCCTATCGACTCCGATCGGCGGGAGAGGATCAAGAAGGGCCTGAATGCCGCAATGTCCACGGGCTTCGAGCGCACCTCCACCCAGGATGCCGGCTTCGGACTCCAACAGCTGCTCGACGTCGCAAGCCGTGCTCTGTCTCCTGGCATCAACGATCCGACCACCGCCGTCCACGCACTGAGCCATGTCGCCAGTGTGCTGTGCGGTCTCGCCGACCGGAAGACCGGCCCCAAGAGCCTGCAGGACGACGACGGCGCGGACCGCGTGACACTGCAGTACCCCTCCTTCCCCCATCTCCTCAACCTCGCGATGGAGCAGATGCTCACCTACGGCATGGAGGACCCCCGGGTCGCCCTGCGCATCGTGCAACTACTGCGCCAGGTCGCCTGGGTTCAGAGCTCCGGGGAGGTCCGGTCCGCGGTGTCCGAGCAACTACGCAGAACCCGGGCGGTGGCGGCCGAAAACAGCTTCGCCCCCTCCGTCAAGGAAACGCTCGATACCGAATTCGAGGCTGTCGAAGCGGCTCTTCGATCAGCGTGGCCTGTGGGCGGGGCCGCGTCTTCGGGCACCGGCGTTACGGAATCGTAAGGGCCGCGGTCGGCAGGCTCTGCACATAATGGGTTGATGGTCACTCCGGAGAACTCCAAACCGCCCGCGAAAGCCGCCCCGCATTCCACTACCGGGTCTCCTCCTCCCGACCGGGCTGGGAAGAAGCCGCGAGGGCGGGCTGCCATCGCCATCGTGCTGGGCGTTCTGCTGAGCGCCGTGCTCGCGACGATCAACGGTCTCCAGCTCGCATCGCTCCAACGTGCGCTGAACGGCTTGGGCATGCCGGACACGCAACTGGGCGGATATGACGCAGGCTACGTGGAGAGCGTGCAGGCCGGCATGACGGAAGAGCTCTACGAGCGCTACGGGGCAACCCACTACCTGTGGGACATGCTCTTTCCCCTGGTCTTCGCTGCGACCCTCGTGCTGCTCATCCTGCGGGTGACCCGCGGGAGGAAGGTCGCATTGCTGCTGATGATCGCCCCGATCCTCTACGCGGCCGTGGACGTCGCGGAGAACCTTACCCTCGAGGCAGTCTTCGCCTCGGGAACGATCGATTCCGGCACCGTGGCGTTGGCCTCGGCCCTCACGGTGCTCAAAACCATCTTTTTCATCGCATCCCTCGTCGCGGCACTTCTGGCCCTGCTGGTCAGGCCGAAGGGTTCCGACGCAGCTGGAGGGCGTTCGGCCGGCTGATGCCTTCCGAGGGACACCATCCGCAGAGTCCGCTGCACGACCCCCAGGAGAGTCCATGAGTTGGCTGTTCACGATCCTCGGGATCCTCGTCGTGGCTGTGGGACTGCTCGAGGTCTTCCAGACGCTGCTGCATCCCGCAGGAAAGGGGCGGCTCAGCCGCTGGTGCGCCGGAGCGGTATGGAAAGCGGTGCGGCCGATCCGTTCATCCGACTCGCACTGCCGTTCGAGGCCCTGACCGGTTTCGGTCTGCTGACAGCGGCCGTCTCATGGTTCATGCAGATCTACCCAGCCCTGGCCCGCCGTCGTGCACTCGCCATCCGCCTGTCCATCCTCGACGACTCGGAATTCGCGGAGCAGCTGCCGGATCTCAAGACCGCCACCTCCACCCGCACACTCGAGGGCCTCGCCGGCGACATAGTGCAGATCCGGGTGGACTTCACCCAGACGGCCGAGTCCTATTACTTCCGGGAATCGACCGCTCGCACCTCGCTCGCCGCGTCCCTGTCCTACGCCGTCGATATCAGCCGTGCGGCACTCGACTCGGACCGGAACGACGTCGTCCTGGTCGGCTCTGTCCTCCAGGGCAGCCTGCAGGACCTCGCGTCCTTCCTTCGGCTCGAATTCCTGTCGGCTGACGAGGGCGTCGAGGAGACGTTCACTGCCTACGCAGCAAGCCATCGCTATCCCTACCGGCAATGAACCTTATCTGTCAGCACCATGTGGCACACTGCGCTCATGACCGTTTCAACGAGCGCCTATGCCCATGTCCGCCTCACCGTGACCGATATTGCCGTCTCGCGCGAGTTCTACGACGCCGTTTTCGGCTGGCCGGTCGCCTTCGAGATTCCTGACGGCGCTGACGAGGAAACGCGGAAGCAGCTCGACTTCCTGTACGACGGCGTCATCTACCAGTTGGGCACTTCGCTGTTCGGCCTGCGGCCCGTCGCCCAGGACTCGTTCGATGAGAACCGTGTGGGCCTGGATCACGTGAGCTTTGCAGTCTCCGGGCGTGGGGAGCTGGACAACGCCGTTGCGGTCCTCGACAACCTCGGCGTCGAGCACGGCGGGGTCAAGGACATCGGAGCGGGTTACATCCTCGAGTTCCGCGATCCGGACAATATCGCCCTCGAACTCTTCGGTCCCAAGGGCTAGCTCACGGGCGTGTCGGCGGCACCCTATGCGTGTCATAGGCACCCTGGGCGACGTCGACCGCCGCCAGTAAGCAGTCAACAGTCCGATGGCTCCAGCCCGAAGGTCGCAGCGAGGACCCAGGGGCCAGCCGGTCAGCGCAGCGCCTCGTCCACTGCGGCGATCGCATGGAGTCGGGTGGTGGCGAAGACGGGCGCGGGGCTGTCCTCCTGGCCGATCAGCAGCTCGAGTTCCGTGCAGCCGAGGATCACCCCCTGGGCACCACGAGCCACGAGGTCGCGAATGATCCCGGCAAGTTCGTCGCGGGACTCGTCCCGAACAACGCCCAGCACGAGTTCCTCGTAGATGATGCGGTGCACGCTCGCCCGTTCGACTTCCGGCGGCACCAGGACGTCGATTCCGTACGCGGAGATGAAGTTCCGGTAGAACGGCTGTTCCATGGTGAAGGCCGTCCCGAGGAGCGCCACGGTTCCCAGCCCTGCGTTCAGCACCTCGCGGGATACCACGTCCCCGATATGCAGCAGCGGGATGCCGACAGCGTCGCGGATCTCCCTGGCTACCCGGTGCATCGTGTTGGTGCAGAGTACGAGGAAGTCGGCCCCAGCTGCTTCGAGTCCTTGTGCCTCGAGGGCCAACAGGCGGCCGGCCTCGTCCCACTCCCCGGAGGACTGCAAGGCTTCGATGTCGGCGAAATCGACCGACACCAGGATGCAATTTGCGGAGTGTATGCCGCCCAGCCGCTCCTTCACGAGCCCGTTGATGAGCGAGTAATACAGTGCGGAGCTTTCCCAGCTCATGCCGCCGATCAGGCCGATTCGTTTCATGCATCCAGCCTAGGTGTAGTGGCTCCCGCTGAGATCAGCCGCTGGGATCGGCTGCCGGGATCGGCCGCCGGGAGGCACTGGGAGAGCTGTGGTGCATGACCGCAGGACAACCGTCGAGGGCTGGCGTTTCCAGCGGGACACCCGACCTACGGCCCCGCGCTCGACGCCGAAAGCCTGCGCAACGCCCTGTCGTAGGCCACGCGCTACGCGAGGTGGGTACCGGCCCCTTCCCATCCACCCCCCCCCCGCTGATTAAGCACTTACGGCGGCCAATCCGCCCGCAGGGCGACCACAAGTGCTTAATCAGCGGGGGGTTCACGCCGCCACATCCGCTGCCACCAGGGGCGGCAATCGACGACGACGACGGGCGCTGCCTCCGCCGCCCGCTCCGTGCGCCGCTCACGCCACCGCTGCACTTCGGCCTCGATGTCGCGGAGCTTCGTGATGACAGGAGGCCCGCCCAGTAACTGCCTCCGTGCGTCGATGATCCGGTAGTTGAAGTCTTCCAGGACCTCGCGGACCTGCCGCTCGGAGTACAGCCCGTCGAGCCGGTCGTCCAGCTCGGCGTCCTCCTTCCGCAGCAGGATTGCCGCGGGCCCCAGCCCGGAAATGTTCTCGCGCTGGATGAGCCCCTTGACCCACCAGTCGGGGTCGTAGCTGTCGCCGAGGCCGGGGATCGGTTTGCCCGCCAGCGGCAGGTTCTCGAACTCTCCGCGCCGCACCGCATCGTCGACGATAAGCCGTGCCCGAGCGGATTCGTCGTCGGTCGAGCGGAGCGCACGGGGGCCGGCGTTGTCGGGTTCCTCGGCATCGAAGCCATCATCGGCCCGCCCCTGCGACCGCTGTGCCGCTCGGACCTGGGCCGCCTTCCGCAGGCGTTCTTCGTGCTGCTCGCGTTCACTCATCGGTTTCCGTTTGCCTCTCGGGCCATGTGGCGGCGGGTCGGTTAACCAGTATTCCGATCCCTGCAGGGGCACCGCAATCGAAAACTTCGGACGGCAACGAGCCTCGAAACGCAACGGGCCGCCTCCCGGTAGGAAGCGGCCCGTTGCGATGAAGTGAGTACTCAGTCGACCTGTGGGAAGCCGAGGTCGATCTTCGACGTCGACGGATCCGGCCACCGCGTGGTGACCACCTTGCCGCGCGTGTAGAACCGGATGCTGTCCGGTCCGTACATGTGCGTGTCGCCGAAGAGCGAATTCTTCCAGCCTCCGAAGGAGTACGTTCCGACGGGTACGGGGATCGGTACGTTGACGCCGACCATGCCGGCCTCGGCCTCGAACTCGAACTGCCGCGCGGCGCCGCCGTCGCGCGTGAAGATCGCCACACCGTTGCCGAACTCGTTCTCGTTGACGAGTTTCACGGCGTCCGCGTAGGTTTCCACCCGGACCACGGACAGCACGGGGCCGAAAATTTCGTCGTCGTACACCTTCATGCCCGGCTTGACGTGGTCCACAAGCGAAACCCCGATGAAGAAGCCGTCCGAATCGAACTGCTGGGAGGTTCCGTCGACCACCACGGTGGCGCCCTCTGCCTCTGCTCCGGTGACGTAGGACGCCACACGGTCCCGGTGCTCACCGGTGATGAGCGGCCCCATCTCCGACGTCGGATCTGTTCCGGCACCGATCTTCAGCGACACCATGCGGGAGCGGACCTTCTCCACGAGGTCGTCGGCGATGTCGCCCACGGCCACCATGACGCTGATGGCCATGCACCGCTCACCGGCGGAGCCGTACGCCGCGGAGATGGCGGCGTCGGCGGCCATGTTGAGGTCGGCGTCGGGCAGGACCACCATATGGTTCTTGGCGCCTCCCAGGGCCTGGACGCGCTTGCCGTGCCCGGCTGCGCGCTGGTAGATGGACTTCGCGATGGGCGTGGAACCGACGAAGCTCACGGCCTTCACACCGGGGTGGTCGAGGATCGTCTCCACGGCCTCGCGATCACCCTGCACCACGTTGAACACGCCGTCGGGCAGCCCGGCCTCGGAGAAGATCTCCGCGATGAACACCGCGCAGGAGGGATCCTTCTCGCTCGGCTTCAGCAGCACGGTATTGCCGCAGGCGATGGCGCTGCCGATCATCCAGAGCGGCACCATGGCCGGGAAGTTGAACGGCGTAATACAGGCCACCACTCCCACGGGCTGACGGATCGAGTGGACGTCGACGCCGGTGGAGACCTGCTCCGACCTCTCACCCTTGAGCATGTGGGACAGCCCGGTGGCGAACTCGATGTTCTCGAGGCCGCGAGCAATCTCTCCCTCGGCGTCGGACAGGACCTTGCCGTGCTCGCTCGTGAGGATGGCCGCGAGTTCGGACTTCCGCTCGGTGAGCAGTTCCCGGACGCGGTAGAAGACGTTGGCGCGCTTGGCGAGGCTTGCCGAACGCCATGCCGGGAGTGCGGCTTCGGCGGCGGCTACCGCTTCGTCGACGCGCGACGGCGACGCGAACGCCACCTCCTTCTCCTGCTCGCCGGTGGCCGGATTGAAGACGGGTCCGTAGCGATCGGCGTCGGCGATGCGCTGCCCGTTGATGTAGTGCGGAATCTGCTGCATGGAAGTGCCTTTCAAAGAGCCGGAAGCGAAAAAGTCAGTTGGAAAGCGAACCGTCGACGAGCTTGATGATCATCGAGCAGTCCTTGCCGCCTTGCCCGGAATCGACGAGGCGCTGGAACAGCTGCTGGACGTGCTCGCCGATCTCCAGCGGGGTTCCGGTGTCCTTCGCCGCCGAGATGGCGAGCCCGATGTCCTTGTTCGCCAGCTCGGTGGTGAAGGTGGGCGCGAAGTCGTTGTTCGAAGCCGCAGTGTCCACGACGCCCGGCACTGGATACCAGGTGCGCAACGCCCAGCTGTCCCCCGACGACACGGAGGCGATGTCCCAGAACACCTGCTTGTCGAGGCCCAGGCGGTCCGCCAGAACGGCGCCCTCGGCGGTCGACGCCAAATTGATGAACAGCATCAGGTTGTTGCAGATCTTGGCGGCCTGGCCGGTGGTAGCCCCACCGGTGGGAATGATGTTCTTGGCCATCGGCTCGATGAAGCCGCTCGCGTCCTTCACGGCTCCCTCCTCGCCACCCACCATGAACGTGAGCGTCGCCGCCTTCGCGCCGCTCATTCCACCCGAAACCGGTGCATCGACGAAGCGGAATCCCGCCTCCGACGCCGCTGCGTGCAGCGCCCCGGCGGACTCGATGTCGATCGTCGAGGAGTCGACGAGCAGGGTCCGGGTATCGGCGTGCGCAAGGACGCCGTCGTCCCCCAGGTACACAGCCCGCGCATGCTCGCCCTTGGGCAGCATGGTGAAGACGACGTCGGCGCCCTCCACCGCGTTCGCGATGCTCGACGCCGGATTCACACCCAGGGCTTCCGCTGCGGCGACGGCATCCGGATTGAGGTCGAAGCCCCGCACCTCGTGCCCTGCCTTGACGAGGTTCCCGGACATTGACCCGCCCATATTTCCGAGACCGATCCAACCGATTTGTGCCATGGGAAAAGCTCCTTTGCTTTGTGGTTTAGACGCTTGGTCGTTACCTCCAGCATGCCCCGCTGGTAGAGTGCGATCAAGGGGAAATATCACAGACGCCGTGTTCGTTTTTGCACACGACCTCAGAAATGACGCTGGCTGTCCGGGAGGAACCGTGGTCGACTTCAAGCGTTTGCCCAGCCCCGACGACCTCCTGATCCTGCTGACCGTCGCCCGGCTCGGCCGCTTCAACGCCGTCGCCGAATCGCTCGGAACCACCCACACCACCATTTCCCGGCGCATCCTCGCCCTCGACAGGCAGTTGGGCGGGAGGACCCTCGAACGAACTCCGCAGGGATGGGAACTGACGGCGCTCGGCACCGAGGCGGTCGAGGCTGCGGAGGCGATCGAAGCGAGCCTCGGCGCGCTGGGGTCGAGGATTGCGCACGACGACGCCCTGTCCGGTCTCGCTCGGGTCAGTACCCCCGACGGCTTCGGAAGCAAGTTCGTGACACCCGCGCTGATCCGGCTGCAGCGGGATCATCCACGCCTCAACATCGAGATGTTCAGCGCCACCCGCAAGGTGAGCCAGAACCGCTCGGGTGTCGACCTCGAGGTGGTGGTGGGCCGGACGGAGATCACGAACGCCGACCCCATCTTCCTCACCAATTACTTTCTCCGCCTCTACGCCAGCCCCGGGTACCTGGCCGAGCGGGGCATGCCCGTTGGACTGGAGGACATCCGCCATCACAGCTTCGTGTCCTACGTGGAGTCCGCCCTGCAGGTCAGCGAACTGGGACACCGCTCCTCCCAATTGCCCATGCCCGTGAGTACTTTCCAGTCGACGAGCATCTTCGCGCAGGTCGAGGCCGTGGCCGGCGGCGCGGGGATCGGCTTGCTTCCGAGCTTCATGGTTGCCGATGCCTCCGGGTTCGTCCCGGTGCTACCGGCCGAGTTTCACCGTCAGCTGCCCATCTGGGCCGTCGCCCGCCCGGAATCGCTGCGTTCGGCAGCGGTGCAGGCGGTGGTCGGAGCGATCCGCAGGGAGGTCGGCGAGCGGGCCGCAACCCTGGCCGCCTGACATCGGACACAAGAACGGCGGGACCCGCCAAGCGGGCCCCGCCGTCCTCGTACTGCTACTTCTTCAGTGCAACTTCTCTGTTACCGCTACTTCTTTGATGCCGCCAGCAGGTCGGCTGTGCCCTTGGCATCGGCTTCGTCGACGTCGTGCAGTGAGATGCCACGGGTTTCCTTGAGCATCAGCACGGCAAACGCGGTGACCATGCAGGCACAGAGCAGGTAGATGGCGATCGGCGTCGAGGAGCCGTATTCCTGCAGCAGGGCCGTCGCGATGATCGGTGCGAGCGAGCCGGCGACGATCGAGGTCACCTGGTAGCCGAGGGATACCCCTGAGTACCGCATGCGGGTGGGGAACATCTCGGCCATGATGGACGGCTGCCCCGCGTACATCAGTGCGTGGAAGATCAGTCCGATGGTCACCGCCGCGAGGATGATGACCTCGTTCCCGGTGTCCATCATGGGGAAGGCGAAGAATCCCCAGGTAGCTCCGAGCAGGGCGCCGGCCATGTAGACGGGTCGGCGGCCGAAACGGTCGGACATCTTGCCCACCAGGGGCACGGTGCAGAAGTGGAGGAAGTGGGCGATCAGCAGCAGGAGGAGGATCCGGGAGGTGTCGATCTCCACTACCAGTCGCAGGTAGGTGATGCTGAAGGTGACCACGAGGTAGTACAGGATGTTCTCTGCGAAGCGCAGGCCCATCGCGGTGAAGACGCCGCGGGGGTAGCGCTTGAAGACCTCGAGGACTCCGTAGCCCTTCTCCTCCTCGACTACTTCCTTGCGTGCCTCGAGGAAGATCGGGGCATCGTTCACCTTGGTGCGGATGTAGTAGCCCACGATCACGATCACGGCGGAAAGCCAGAACGCGATGCGCCAGCCCCAGCCGAGGAAGTCCTCTGAGGAAAGCGTGGAGGAGAGGATGAAGAGCACGCCGGTGGCGAGCAGGTTTCCCATGGGAACTGCGGACTGGGGCCAGCTGGACCAGAAGCCGCGCGACTTGCTGGGGCTGTGCTCGGCCACGAGCAGGACGGCGCCTCCCCATTCACCGCCGACGGCGAAGCCCTGGATGAAGCGGAGCACCACGAGGAGCCCGGGAGCCCAGTAGCCGATCTGGTCGAACGTCGGCAGGCAGCCCATGGCGAAGGTCGATACGCCCACGAGGATGATGCTCAGCTGCAGCAACTGCTTGCGGCCGTACTTGTCGCCGAAGTGCCCGAAGACGATGCCGCCGATGGGTCGCGCCACGAAACCGACGGCGTACGTCAGGAAGCCGGCGATGATCGCATCGAACTCCGTTTCGGCATTCGGGAAGAACACCGTGGCGAACACGAGCGTGGCTGCTGCGGCGTAGAGGAAGAACTCGTACCATTCGACGACGGTGCCCGCCATGGAGGCGACGACGACCTTCTTGAGCCCGGACGCTTCGACGTCGGGTTCCTCGCGCCTCGCGGGATTGGACTGGGTGGAACTCATGCGTGCTACTCCTTCGGTGTCTCCGTTGACACGGTTCGCCTTGACCATGCTGTGGTTTCCGGGGTGTCTGCTCTTGTGACGCCGAGCACACCGGAGGCAGTACCGAGTATTACCCTTGATTGCAGCCAGTTCAACTCCAATTAGTGCAGAGCGGTTCTGCGAAAACGCACACCTCCGGAGGAACCCATGAACCAGATCATCCACGACCGTCCCGGGCAGCTCCAGATGATCGTCGACGGCCTGCTGCAGGGTGAGCAGGTCATAGCGGTGTACGACTCTGCGGCGACGAGAAAGCCAGGCATGCCCACGACGTCATCCTGTGGCACATGTTGAATCGCTGAGGCGTCCGCAGGTCATCCCCCACCCGGTGCATGCCGCGTATATCGTGGGCAGTATGGCTAATCCTGACACTCCCGGCCCTGACGCCGATCACCAGAGACCCGACGGCGTAACCGACGGCACCGTCGAAGCCCTCGGGAAGCTGTCGGAGGCCCTTGAGGTGGTTGAACACGCAAGGGGCTACCTCTATGGCTTCCACCGGCTCACGGGCAAGGCGGACCTCAACCTCGGCGAAGCGGTCGAACTGCTGCGCAAGGCAGGGCACACTGAACTTGCCGACACCGTGGACCAGGACATCATCGGACGCAACGTGATCGAGGGCCGTTGGACCTTCCAGATCGTCGAGGATTACGACGACCATTACTACACGGAGTTGAAGGCGTTCGAGAAGCGTGCCCGCGAGGAACTCGTGGAGGGCAAGCGGCACCTCTTCGAAGCGGAAATGAAGGAAGACCGCCGCACGAAGGGCCGCGAACACCACGAAGCACTCCCCCCGGAGGCCTGAGATGGAAACCCTCAACACTGAAGAGACAGGCTCGGGAAAGCCCCTGGTCCTCGTGCACGGGCTGGGCTCGAGCGTCCGCAACTGGGACCCTGTGGTGCCCTTGCTCAGCCGGCACCGGAAAGTCATTGCGATTGATCTCCCCGGCTTCGGTTCCAGCGCGCCCCTTGCCGGTGAGGTGAGCATCGCGACACTCACCGACGCGCTGCAGCGTTACCTGGAAGAGCAGGGCCTTGCCGACACGGACATCGTCGGCAGCTCCATGGGTGCCCGGATGGTTGTGGAGCTTGCACGCCGTGGCCACGCGGGCGACGTCGTCGCGCTGAGCCCCGGGGGCTTCTGGAACGACCGTCAGGTTCGAATTTTCAACGCGAGCATCACGGCCTCGGTTGCCCTGGTGCGCCGAGTCCAGCCTGCGCTGCCCCTCCTGACCCGTACCGCGGCCGGTCGAACGGCGCTGTTGGCGCAGTTTTCGGCGAAGCCCTGGAAGCTCGACCGGGACCTCGTCCTGACGGAACTGCGGGGATTCAACACCTCGAGAAGTCTGGATGAAGCACGCAAGTCCCTCGCGCATGGTCCCCGCCAGGCAGGTGCTCCGAGGGGAACGATCCGGGGCAGGTTGGCTCTCGGCTGGGGACGGCAGGACAAGGTGACCCTTCCGAGCCAGGCTGCAACGGCGACGGCACTCTTTCCCGACGCCACGCTGCACTGGTTCGACGACTGCGGTCATTTCCCGCACTGGGACCAACCCGCCGAAACCGTGAAGTTCATTCTCGACTCGACGTCGTAGCTGCGTTCTGCCGTCCGCCTCTACCCGTCAGCCGCCGAGCGTTCCGGGCGGCTGCACCGCAAGTCCGGAACGTTTCAGAAGGGCGTAGGTTTTCGCGTGCTTCGGGTTGAAGAACACCTGGTCCGGCGTCCCCTCCTCGACGATGATCCCCTGGTCCATGACCACGATCTTGTCGGCGATGTCGCGGGCGAACTGCATCTCATGGGTCACGATCACCATCGTGGTGCCCAGGGCGGCAATCGCCTTGATGACGGCGAGCACCTCCTCCACCAGTTCAGGGTCCAGGGCTGATGTCGGTTCGTCGAACAGCATTACACTCGGGTTCATCGCCAGCGCGCGGGCGATGGCTACGCGCTGTTTCTGCCCACCGGAGAGCTTGGACGGGTAGTTGTCCTTCCGGTCGATCAGCCCGACTTTCTGGAGGTTCTCCAGGGCGATGGTACGCGCCTCCTCCCGTGACATCTTCTTCACGTCCTGGAGCGGTGCCATGACGTTTCCGAGAGCAGTCTTGTTGAGGAAGAGATTGAACTGCTGGAAGACCATGCCAAGGTCGGTGCGCTTCATCGCGGTGACCGATGCCTTTTCGTCCACGAGCTTCCCGGCCCGTTCCTCGTAGCCGACCAGGTGTCCGTTGACGAGGATGCGCCCGTCGTCGATGGTCTCCAGCTTGTTCAGGCAGCGCAGAAGCGTGCTCTTCCCGGACCCGCTCGAACCGAGGATGACAACGGTCTCCCCCTTGTGTACATCAAGGTCAACGCCCTTCAGCACCTCGATGACGTTCACTTCGAGCTTCTGTCCCCGGAGGCGCTGGAACCAGCTGGGAGTCCTCTTGACGGTGAAGGTCTTGTGGACATCGCGGACACTGACTATCAGTTCATCAGACATGGACCCTCGCCCTCTTTTCCAGCACACTGACGATTCGGGACAACGGGAGGCTGATGAGCAGGTAGAGCAGGGCCGCCGCAGTGTAGACCGCCGTCGTCTCGAACGTCTGCGCATTGATGACATTGGCCGTCTTCAGGATCTCGGTCACTGCGATCACGGAGGTCAGCGCCGTGTCCTTCACCATGGCAATGAAGTAGTTGCCGATAGGTCCCAGCGAGACCACGAAGGATTGCGGGAGCACTATTTTCCAGAGCGCTTTCGAGGGCGTGTACCCGAGTGAAAGTGCTGCCTCAGTCTGCCCTGCCTCGACCGAGAGGATGGCGGACCGGAACACTTCCGACAGGTAGGCGGCGTAATTCAATCCGAGTCCGAGGATTCCGGCGGGCACCGGGTCGATGTCGATGCCGATTGCCGGAAGCACGAAGAAGATGTAGACGAGCTGCACCAGGAGTGGCGTGCCGCGCATGATCTCGACATAGATCAGGGCAATCACTCGGAGAGCCCTGATCTTCGAGATTCTCGCGAGGGCCAGCAGCAGCCCCAGAACGAGGGCCAGGGCCATCGCTCCGAGGGCCAGCTGTACCACGATCGGTGATGCCGCCAGGAGCCGCGGGAAATACCCGATCACGCTTTGGAGGAATTCCATCGCCTGTTCTTCCTTCTGAGTGGGTGGATCCGGAACAGGCTAGTCGACGGCGTTGCTTTCCGTGAGCCCGTACTTCGTCAGGATCTCCAGGTACTCGGGAGTAGCTTTCAGCTCGGCCAGCCCGGAGTTGAGCTCCTCGAGGATCGCGGTGTTCTCCTTGGGCACTGCAGCTCCGATCAGACCCGGGAAGAACGGCTCATAGGGATCCACTATCTTGATCTGGTCATTGGGGTTCTGGACCAGGCTGTAGGCGACGACGGCGGCGTCGGTGAAGACGACGTCGACCTGCTTGTTCTCGACCGCTGTCAGAAGCGCAGCCTGGGAGTCGAAGTACTTGATTTCCTTGGGCTCGAGAGACTCGGCGAGCTCGATGAACGTCGTTCCCGTCTGCACACCGATCACCGTGCCGCGGGCGTCGTCCCGATTGGTCATGGTCGAGTCCCCCGGCACCACCATGCCCTCCCCCTGCTGGTACCAGGTATCCGTGAAATTGACCTGCTCCTTCCGCACATCGGTGATGTACATGGCGTCCACCACGATGTCGGCCTTACCCGTCTGGATCGAGGGGATCAGGGTGGCGAAGTCGGAGACGTAGACCTCGACCTCCCACCCCTTCTTCTCGGCGATCCAATTCATCATCTCGCCGTCGATTCCAGTGAGCTCGCCGGCTTCGTTGGTGAAGGAGAACGGGGCGTCGTTCGACGTCGCGATCGTGACAGTGGTGTTTCCTTCCGAACCGGCCTGCTGCTCTTCTTCGCCGCCACATGCTGTGAGGGCAAGCGTGAGCCCGGCGAGCATCGCCGTCAATCTGGGAATAGTGCGCCGGATGTCTCGCTGCTGGTTCATGATGACCCCTCGATTGGTGGTGTATCGGCTTCGAATCTTGCAATGCGCAGGTCGGCGGTTCTCTGATGCGCTTCCATTTCCTCGTAGGAGGAAATCTCGGATACCAGGGGTGCTAGCTGCATCGTCGCCGATTTCTCGACCCGCTGGAACGTGAGTGGCTTGAGGAATCGGGACACGGACAATCCGGCAGAGGAACGTGCTCCTCCACCCGTGGGAAGCACGTGGTTCGTCCCGGTGATCCCCTTGTCCGAATAGGCGACCGTGGACCATTGACCCAGGAAGAGAGAACCGTAGTTGCTGAGTTCCTTCTGGAAATAGTCGTCGTCGGAGGTGATGACTTCCAGGTGCTCCGGAGCAAGCACGTCCATCACCTCGACGGCGGTCTGCTGATCCTCCACCCAGTAGACCGACCCGTAATTCTGCCACGCCGGTCCGGCGATGGTACGGGTGGAAAGATCGAGCAGCTGCTGGTCCACCTCGGCGATGACGGCGTGGGCCAGGTCTCGGGAGGTGGTCACCAGCACTGCGGGAGATTGCGGTCCGTGTTCGGCCTGGCCGAGCAGATCGGCGGCCACGAGCATGGGATCAGCCGTCTCGTCGGCAATGACCGCAACCTCCGACGGCCCGGCCAACAGGTCCATCCCCACACGGCCGAACAACTGGCGCTTGGCTTCCGTGACGTAGGCGTTTCCCGCGCCGACCAGCATATCCATCGGCTGTTCACCCAGCAGGCCGAACGCCATCCCCGCGAGCGCCTGCACTCCTCCGACGACGAACGCCCGGTCCACGCCCGAGAGGTAGGCAGAGTAGAACACCGCGGGATTTCCCGCAGTCGGACTCGTGGGCGGTGAGCAGGCGACGACGGTGGGAACCCCCGCTGCCTTCGCCACACCGACGGTCATGAATGCGCTGGCCAGGATCGGGAACCGGCCTGCCGGAAGATAAGCCCCGACGCGTTGCACCGGGATGTACCTCTGGCCTGCGAAAACTCCCGGAAGGACCTCCGCTTCAAAATCCTTCAGGTGTTCGCGCTGCAGTTTGGCGAACGTGCGAGTCCGTTCCGCCCCGGCTTCGAGCGCGGACCGGAGTTCGGGCTTCAGATGGTCACCTGTTCGTTTCAGGTCCTCCGCGGTCATCTCCAAGCTGTTCCCGGCCCAGCCATCCAGCGAACGTGAATACCCGAGAACTGCATCCCGGCCGTTCTTCTCGATCGCGGAGAGCATCTCCGACACCCTGGCGACCACCTCCGGAAGCCGTTGTGCCGGAATGCCTCCGATGTCGGGCTTCTTGAGGCACTCATAGCTGCCTTTGATGAACGGTGCGTAGGTCGAATTCAACTCCATGAGGTGAGCGTAAGGATTTTTTACCCATAGGGGAACCCTAGGAAGAGCTAGCAAGCTATAGGGTTGCCCTATGACTCTTAGTCAATTGAAGGCATTCCTCGCTGTCTACGGCCTGGGATCGATTTCGAAGGCGGCGCGGGACCTTTCAGTAAGCCAGGCGTCCGTGTCCGAGTCGATTGCTCGGCTTGAGGAGGAACTCGGCATTCCACTTTTCCTCCGCAGCTCGCAGGGCCTCGCACCTGCTGCGGCCGCGGACGAGCTGAGACCTCATGCCTTGGATTGCGTCAATGCCGCACGGAGAGGGCGGGAAGCTGTTGAGTCGCTGCACTCGCTCATGGGGGGAGTGTCGACCTTCGGGGTGCTTCGCTATGCGGCGAACTACGATCTGGCCAACCTGGTCGTCCGTTTTCACGAGAAGTATCCGGATGTCCGCGTCCGCATGATCGGACTCAATTCCGAACTGGTGGCGAAGTCGGTGTCGTCGGGGGAAATCGAGTGCGGGCTCGTTGTCCTGCCGGTCAGCGGGGACAACCTCCAGTTCAAGAAGCTGGCACAGGACGAGGTCCGATACTTCTCGACCACACGGAAGGCTGATGCCGGACCCGTCACCATCGAGGAATTCGCCGAAGCGAAGCTGGTTCTCTATGACGCCCATGCCGGATGGAATGACCCCACGAGGAGGCAGCTACGGGAGCGGGCGAGTCTTGCCGGCCTTCTCATCGAGGCGGACATGGAAGTCGAACACGCGGAAACAGCGTACAACCTGGTGGCTGCTGGAGCAGGAGACTCGATGATGGCGAGCGGCATCCTCCAGTCCTTCGGCCCCGATCCCGCGATCCGAAGCTTCCCCTTTTCCGAGCCCCTCTACGACACGATTGCCCTGGTCCAGCGGAAACACGGATATCTGTCACCCGCCACACGCCGGTTCGCGGCCCTCGCTGAACGCGCCGTACTGAACCAGCCTGGACTCACTCCCCTGCGGTAGCGGATATCCGCAGGGTTGCGTCCACGTCCTTCGGATCGACGCGCATAAATTGCGGGGCAGGATCCTCCGGAGGCCGCGTTGGCCCTGTCTCCTACCAGTCGTGGATCGTGCCGTCCTTGAGCCGGTTGAACGGCAGGTAAGCCGGGTTGTAGGGGTGGGCCGCAGCTGCCTCCATATTGAGCTCGACGCCGAGGCCCGGCTGGTTCCCGGGGTGCAGGTGCCCGTCGGTGAAAGTGAAGGACTGCTCGAAGACCTCGTTGGTGAGGTCGCCGTGCCGCATGTACTCCTGGATCCCGAAGTTGTGGATGGCCATGTCCAGGTGCAGCGCCGCCGCCATCCCGACGGGTGAGATGTCAGTGGGCCCGTGGATGCCGGACTTGATCTGGTACTGCGCCGCGAAGTCGAGGATCTTCTTCATGGCGCTGATACCGCCCGTATGGGTCACGGCGGAGCGCACATAGTCGATGAGTTGTTCCTGGATGAGCGTCTGGTAGTCCCAGACCGTGTTGAAGACCTCACCGATGGCGAGAGGCGTGGTGGTGTGCTGGCGGACCAACCTCAATGCATCCTGGTTCTCGGCCGGGGTGCAGTCTTCGAGCCAAAACAGGTCGTAGGGCTCGAGCGACTTGCCCAGTTTCGCGGCCTCGATGGGCGTCATGCGGTGATGCCCGTCGTGGAGCAGCGGCAGTTCCGGCCCGAATTCGTTGCGGACCGCTTCGAACACGATGGGGATGTGCCGCAGGTACGCGCGGGTGTCCCAGTCCTCCTCCGCGGGGAGGGCGGCACGCTGCGCCGGCTCGTAGTCGTAGCGGGTTCCACCGGCGCTGGGCTGCGCGGCGACACCGTAGACGGCGTCGATCCCCGGCACGGCCGTCTGGATACGGATGGACTTGTAGCCGAGGGCGAGGTGCTCATGCACGGAGTCGATGATCTCCGGGATATCGCGCCCGCTGGCATGGCCGTAGGCGCGAACCGCCGTGCGGCTTGCACCTCCGAGGAGCTGGTAGAGCGGCATCCCCGCGGCTTTCGCCTTGATGTCCCAGAGTGCGACGTCGACCGCCGCAATGGCAGCCATCGTCACCGGCCCCCGCCGCCAGTAGGCGCCGCGGTAGAGGAACTGCCAGGTGTCCTCGATCCGGTGCGCGTCACGGCCGATGAGTAGTGGAACCACGTGGTGCTCGAGGTAGGCGGCAGCGGCCAGTTCCCGCCCATTGAGCGTCGCATCACCGAGTCCGGTGATTCCCTCCTCGGTGGTGATCTTCAGGGTCACGAAGTTACGGTCCGGGCTTGAGACGATGACTTCGGCACTAGTGATCTTCACGGCATTCTCCTTCAGCGTGGGTGGTTTCAACGAATGGTGGTGCCGGCGGTCCGGTCGGCCAGCGGGAGTTCACTGCGGTTCGGGAGGTTCTCCCAGTCACCGCTCGCAGCCACCGCGAAAGCACCCAGAACGGCCCCCCGGTGAAGGCGCTCCTCGAGAGCTTTCCCGTCGAGGAGTGCTGACAGATAACCGGCGGTGAAGGCGTCCCCCGCTCCGACGGTGTCCACGGCGGTAACGGGTATCGCGTCCTGATGCACCACCGCTCCGCCGGACCAGCCGGTCGCTCCCTCGGCGCCGCGTTTGATGATCACGTCACGCACTCCCCTTCCGTGCAGGGCGTTCACGGCGTATTCTTCATCGGCGCCGGCTGCGACAAGGGCAAGTTCGTCGTCGGATGCGATGACGACGTCGGCGAATCCGGCTAGCTGCGTCAGCACGGGTGTTGCAGCGGCGGCGTCCCACAGTTTCGAGCGGTAGTTGACATCGAAGGACACCAGAATTCCGCGCTTTCGTGCTTCCGAAGCTGCCCACAGCGTGGCTTCGGCCGCCGCGGGTGATAAGGCGGGCGTGATTCCGGTGAGGTGGAGAATCTCTGGTGCGGCATCAAGTGACGCTTCGAGGTCGCCGATAGCGAGTACTGATCCCGCAGACGATGCCCGGTAGTAGAGCGCCCTTGACACTCCTGCGAAACGGGCTTCGAGCAGCATCAGCCCGGTCGTCCGCCGGGCGTCGATCACCACGGCATCGGTGGCGACGCCTTCGGCACGCAGGGTACGCAGGGCGAACGCGCCCACTTCGTCATCGCCCAGGCGTCCCGTCCACCGGACGGAGTGACCGAGCCGCGCGAGGCCGATCGCCACATTCGTTTCGGCTCCGCCGAGGGACATCGACATGCTGCCGCCCAGCCGTACCAGACCGGTGGAACGGATGGATCCCATCGTTTCCCCGAAGGTCAGCACCTCGACCGGGGTGAGGTGCGCGAGCATTGCCTTCATTACTGGAGTCCGGCTGCCGAGAGGAACTGGCGGGCGCGCGAGCGGAGGGCCGCGAGGTCCCCGCCGGAGGCTGCGTCACCGATGAGCGGGGAACCGACGCCGACGCCGAGCGCACCGCGGGAGAGATAGTCCACGGCGGCCCCCTGGTCGACGCCACCCACCGGCACGAAGGGAACATCCGGGAAGGGATCACGGAGGGCCGAGAGGTATCTCGGTCCGCCGAAGGATGCAGGGAAGAGTTTGATGGCTGTTACGCCCCGGTCCATGGCCGAGTACACCTCGGTCGGGGTGAACGAACCGGCGAGGACGGGCAGATCCAGCCGCACGGCTTCGACTACCGACGGCGCGAGGGCCGGGGTGACGATGAACTGGGCTCCGGCTGCGGCGACCCTCGCGACGTCGTCGCGGGTAAGGACCGTCCCCGCGCCGATGAAGGCGGCTGCGCCCACTTCAGCCTGGATGGCAGTGATAACGTCGGCTGCCTCCACAGTATTGAGCGATACCTCGAGGTATTCGAATCCCTCTTCCACCAGCGTCACGGCGGTACGCACCGCCGCCTGGGCCTCGCTCCCCCGGATGATGGCGAGCAGTTTGGCGCTGCCCAGTCCACCAAGAAATTCCTCGGGTGTCATGCGGGTGTCCTTTCAGAGGGGAGGCGATCGCTGGAACGTCTTCGGGTGCAGAGCGTCACCACTCGGCGTAGGAGCCGTCGTCGTGCCGCCAGATCGGTGACCGCCACGCATGCCCGGCCTTGTCCACCCGGCGGACCGCGGCTTCGTCGATCTCGATGCCGAGGCCCGGTGCGGTGAGCCGCTCCACGGAACCATTGATGAATTTGAGCGGCGTCTTGTCCAGCACGTAGTCGAGGACTTCGGCGCCCTGGTTGTAGTGGATGCCGATGCTCTGCTCCTGGATCAGGAAGTTCGGAGTGGCGAACCCGACCTGCAGGCATGCCGCGAGCGCCAGCGGCCCCAGCGGACAGTGCGGCGCAAGCTGGACGTCGTAGATTTCCGCCAGGGAAGCGATTTTCCGCACCTCCGTGATGCCCCCGGCGTGGGAGAGGTCCGGTTGGGCCACGGCGATTCCGGCCTGCAGCACCGGCAGGAACTCCTGCCGGTTGTAGAGGCGCTCACCGGTGGCCACGGGGATGGAGGTCGATCGCGTGAGTCCGCCGATGAGGTGCGAGTTCTCGGGTACGGTCGGTTCCTCGAGGAACAGGGGCCGCAGTGGCTCGAGCAACGGCGCTACCCTGCGGGTGTTCGCGAGGGTGAAGCGTCCGTGGAAGTCCACGGCGACGTCGCGGTGCGGACCGAGGACCTCCCGCGCGGCGGCGACCCGCTCCACCACTTCGTCGATCTCCGCGACACTCCCCAACGGACTCATCCGTCCACTGGCGTTCATCTTGACCGCAGTCAGGCCAACTGCCATCTGGGCCTCGACGGCGTCAGCGATCGCGGCGGGCTCGTCACCGCCGATCCAGCCGTACATGCGGATGCGGTCGCGGACGTGGCCGCCGAGCAGCTGGTGCACGGGGACGCCGAGGGACTTGCCGTGGATGTCCCACAGCGCCTGGTCCAGGCCGGCGACCGCGCTCGCGAGAATGGCGCCGCCGCGGTAGAAGGATCCCTTGGTCATGACCTGCCACAGATCCTCGATGCGCAGCGGGTCGGCGCCGATCAGCAGTTCGGACAGCTGCTCGACGGCGGTGCGCACGGTCTCGGACCGACCCTCGACGACCGGCTCTCCCCAGCCCACGATGCCGCTGTCGGTTTCCACCCGCACGAAGAGCCAGCGTGGCGGAACGAGGAAGGTTTCAATCCTGCTGATGCGCATGGACCCTGCTTTCAGTCAATTGGTGCGCGATCCGGTCCACGAGCACTATGGGCGGATCGGCGATGTCTACTGTGATGCCTGCTTCGTCCTCCTGCAGCGCCTCGAGGGCCTCGTACTGCGAGATGAGGAGCGACGGCGGCATGTACTCGTGTTCGCGGGCGGAAATACGCGCGGCGACGAGATCGACCGGGCCGTAGGGGTGGACAACGACGACGTCTGGCGCGTAGCTCCGCAACAGGTCGCGGTAAGCGCGTTTCAGCGCCGAGCACGCAACGACGATCCCCGTACCCGCTCCACCGCTCAAAGTCTCACCGACGGTCTGGAGCCAGGGCAGCCGGTCCGTGTCCGTCAGGGGAATTCCGGCGGCCATCAGGTTGATGTTGTGCTCGGAATGCAGGGTGTCGCCGTCCACGAAGGGAAGGCCGAGCCGCTCGGCCAGAAGCTCCCCGAGGGTGCTCTTGCCAGAGCCCTGCACCCCCATGACCACGATCACGGAGTTTGGCTGATCAGCCATGGTTCAGCCCTTCGTCGCGCCGGCAGTCAGCCCGGAAACGATGTACTTCTGGGTGAACAAGGCGATCACCATAATGGGAATGGTCACGACGACGGACGCGGCCATAAGGCCTCCCCAGTCGATGCTCGCGTAGGCCACGAAGTTGAAAATGGCCACGGGCAGGGTTTTGGTGTCGGCGCCCGACAGCACGAGGGCGAACATGAAGTTGTTCCACGAGAAGATGAAGGCCAGGATGCTCGCCGTCGCGATGCCGCCCACCGACAGCGGGAGGGTGACCTTCAGGAAAGCGCCGATATGGGTCAGTCCGTCCACGCGGGCAGCCTCCTCGAGTTCGAGGGGCATCGAGTCGTAATAGGACATCATGATGTACACGATCAGCGGGAGCGCCACGAACATGTGGGAAAGGATCAGGACACCGTACCCGCCCACGAGGGACAAATTGGAGAACACGTAGTACCACGGCACCAGAAGGCTCACGCCCGGAATGATGCGTGCCATGAGCACTACGAGTGCGGAACGACTCATCGCGAACCGGCTCATCGAGTACGCGGCGGGCACGCCGATGATGAGCGAGAGCACTGTGGAGGCGAAGGCCACCCAGAAGCTGTTGAGGACGAAGGAGAAGTAGTTGTTGCGGCCGAGCACTGTCTCATAGTTCGCCGTCGTCGGCGTGAAGATCAGCGTCTTGCTGGCGTCGTAGATGTCCACGTTGGTCTTCAGCGACGCGAGCAGCATCCAGGCCAGCGGAGCCAGGAAGGCCGCCACCACTGCTATCAGAGCCACGACGCGGAACACCTTGTAGGCACGGGAGCGGAACGGCTTTCTCCGCCGTGGCGTCACTGCGACCGGGGTATCCGTGCCGGAGCCGGGCCGGAGCATTTTCGGAGTAACAACGCTCATTACTGCACGTCCTTCCGGCGGCGGGTCAGGACCCACATGGCGGCGATGATGATGAGGAAGAAGAGGATCAGGACGGTCGAGGACAACCCGTAATCGTTGTAGTCGAAGCTGAGCCCGTACGCGTAGATGTTCAGCGTTTCGACCTCGTTGAAGGATCCGCCTCCCCGTCCCTTGGTGGCGTAGAGGAGGTCGAAGGTCTTCAGTGCATCGATACTGCGCAGGAGGATGGCGACGATGATGGTCGGCATCAGCAGCGGAACCGTGATGAAGCGGAAGCGCTGCCAGGCGTTCGCGCCGTCGATCCGCGCGGCCTCATCGGGCTCTTCGGACAACGAGGTGAGACCTGCGAGCAGGATGATGACCACCATGGGAGTCCACTGCCAGATGTCGATGAAGATGACGGTGGGCAGAGCAGTGTGCTGTCCCGAAAGCCAGGGCTGGGCGGGAATTCCGACAAGGCCGAGCATCTGGTTCGCGAAACCGATGTTCGGATCGAAAATCAGCCGCCACATCATGCCGACTGCCACCGGAGTTGCGACCAGGGGAAGAAGGATGGCCACGCGGACCCACTTCTCACCCTTGAACGGACGCCAGAGAAGGAGGGCGATGCACATGCCGAGCACCATCTGCACGACGAGCGCCACACCGGTGAAGATGAAGGTCCTCGCTACCGCCGGCCAGAAACGTTCGCCGTCGGAGAGAACTTCGAGATAGTTCGCGAAACCGATGAACTCGGATTCGGCGCGCACCGACCCGGAGGAGTCGGTGAGGCTGAGATACATCGTCCAACCAAGCGGGAAGATGATGAGGATGGCAACGAAGATCATGGCCGGTGCGGCAAAAAGCCACTTCCGGTGAACATTGGCCCAGTCGGAGTAGGCCTTCCACGCGTTCTGCTGTTGCGGTTTTCTTTTGGGCGGCATGGAGGTGACGGCCATGATCCACATCCTTGGGGGTGGTGTTTCTAGGAATCCGGAGCGACAGAAATGTTGTCGGGGGCGCCTGCCAGCGCCGTCGTGCCCGTTCTGGTGTCAGGGCGACGACGGCGCTGGTGCGTGGCGCGGGTTACTCGCGTTCGTCGTCGAGGAACTGCTGGAATGCCTCGTCCGCGGCATTCGCTGCTGCTTCGACGTCTCCGCCGGTGATGCCTACGACGATGGGATCGCCGACTACTTCACGGGCTTCACCGACGTTGATGACGAGCGGGCGGTCATGTCCGACGCCGTTCTCCGCGCTGACCTCGATAGCTGCTGCGAGGTCTTCGGGGTAGGTTTCGGTACCGGCAGGATCCGACCAGACCGAGTTCCGGGGCCCGGGAACTCCAGCCTGCTGGACCTCGAGAACCATGTCCTTGCTGGTGGCCCATTCGATGAACTTCCAGGCGTTGTCCTGGTTGGCGGAGGCTTCGTTGATTCCGAGGCCCCACGAGGGAACGTTGTACGGCTTTGAACCGGCAGGGCCCGCTGGCATCGGTGCGAAGCCCACGTTCTCGGCGACCTGCGAGTTGGCGGGGTCGGTAGCGTTCTGGTAAAGGCTGTCAGCCTCGGTGTAGAACGCGGCGCCGCCCTGCGTGAAGATAGCCATCGCCTCGGGCCAGCTCATGTCGGTGCTGACGTTCGCCGGCCCGTACTGGTTGATCATGCGCCCGTAGTACTCGTAGGCTTCCACTGCTTCGGGCGAGGCGACGCCGGAGTTGCCTTCGTCATCGATGAAGTCGCCACCGAACCCGTAAAGGAAGCTGGAGAACTGCGTCACTGCCGGTGACTTCCCGGTGCGCGCCACGAAACCTGCGATGTCGGGGTTTTCTTCCTTGATCTGCTTGGCTGCGGCTTCGAGCTCCTCGAGGGTCTCGGGCACCTCGAGCCCTGCCTGCTCAAGAAGGTCGGTGCGGTAGTAGAGCACTTCCCGCTCGGTGATGGTGGGGACGCCCACTACCTTGTCCTCGAAGGTGGTGGAGTCGACGGGACCGTCCTGGAAATCGTCCCAGGCCCATTCGGGATTGGAGCTCACTCGCTCGGTGAGATCAGCGAGGTAGCCGTTCTGGGCAAAAAGCTTGCCCTCCTGCAACGGCCGGTACATCATGACGTCGATCTCGTCGGTACCAGCATTGAGCTGCACGTTGTACTGGGCGGACAACTGGTCCTCACCCAGCTGGGTGACCTCGACCTTCAGACCGGTTTCTTCCTCGAATTCGGGAATGGCCGCAATGATCTCCTCGGTCCAGACGTGGTTCGCAAGGGTGACCCGCACTGTCTCTGATGCCGCTTCGTCACCCCCGCCGCCGCTGCTGCACGCCGCCAAGGATCCGCCTGCAAGAATCGCCGTGACCGCTGTCATTCCGGCGGCCCGCAAAGTTTTGCGTTGCACTGTTTCTCCAGCTCTCTTCATTGAGTAGCGTCCGCTGTTGACGGCGCCAGGAGTAGATGCGCGTTTACATCTGCTATAAACGCAATGGTAGTGACTTAAATCATACTTATGCAACCGTGGGTCGTCATTGGTATGCGCTTGATACGCTTTCCGACATGCATACGGCCGAACAGCTCCACGTCTCACCGGCCACCCCCGGCCTTGTCTTTTCCGGCTTGCACGCCTCGATCGTGGACAAGATGGGTCTGGCGGTCAGCGCCGGCGACATGGCCAGCGGATCCATCGTGCGGATCGAAGAGCTCGAGGAGCGCTTCGGAGTGTCCCGCTCCGTCATCCGTGAGGCCCTCCGGGTCCTGGCATCCATGGGGATGGTCGAATCACGCCGCCGCGTGGGCGTTCAGGTGCTGCCCGCCACGGAGTGGAATCTCTATGATCCCCAGGTGATCCGGTGGCGCCTGGCATCACCCGGCCGGGTGTCCCAGTTGAGGTCGCTGACCGAGCTGCGCACCGCCGTCGAACCGCAGGCGGCACGGCTGGCTGCATTGCGCGCCCCCCTCGCCGATGCCAGCGAACTGATGGGTCTCGCCGGGAAGCTCTGGGCGGCTGGGCAGAACGGGGATACCGAGTTGTTCCTGAAACTCGACATCCAGTTCCACCGGCTGGTTCTTTCGAGTTCCGGGAATGAGATGTTCGGCAAGCTGAACTCGCTGGTGGCCGAGGTGCTGACCGGCCGCACACACTACGGACTGATGCCCGAGCACCCGCATGAAGAGGCGCTGCAGATGCACGTCGACGTCGCCAGCGCCATTCAGCGTGGAAACCCCGTGGATGCCCAGTCCGGCATGCTCGCCATCATGAATCGCGCGATGGATGAGATGAGCACCCTGTGGGATGAGGAAGCGCACAAGTAGCTTCATCGCTCAGCTCTTCGCGGAAGCCTGGTGTTGCTTGGCAGGACATCATTGGAGGACCCGGGAGGCAGGCATGGAAGCAGCACCCCCCCTTGCCCGGCACAGCACCGCGCGCAGCCTCGCCCGGGAAGTCCTCATCCGTGGACCGATCTCCCGAGCCGAACTGGCCGGTCGGCTCGATCTCTCGGTGGCGAGCCTGACCCGCCTGAGCAAACCGCTCCTCGCATCGGGGTTCCTGCGTGAATCCGAGGAACAGCAGGCGGCGTCCATCGGGCGTCCTACCAGGCTTCTTGAAGTGAGTCCGGCGTCGTGCTCCGTGCCCCGTTCCTCGACTGGCGCGGTGTTCCCCTGGCGCGGCTCGTGGCCGAAGAGGTGGGGTTACCGGTGGTCCTCGAGAATGACCTCGTCGCGCTGACCATCGCCGAGCAGTGGGTCGCGGGACCATCACCCGGAGGCGGCCGTCGTCGTGGGAAGTGCCGGCGCGTCGCTGGGCGAACTCATTGCCGCCGTCGCCAACCTCACCATGGTGGAATGCGTAGTGCTGTCCGGTGAAGGCATGGGCCTCGGCGAGGCAGCCGCGAAGGACATCGACCGGGCAATCGCGTATTACCGGGACCCCGAGGCAGCACCGATCCGGCTGCACCGTCAGCCCACCGATTTCACCCAGTGGGCGCGTGGCGCCGCAGCGGTGGCCATCCAGCGCACCATCTCGGGAACGCTGGACGGCGCGAGCTCGCCGGAAAAGTGGCCCGGCAGAAGGATCAAGAACGACGCCGGAGACGTAAAATTGGCACTATCATCCAGCGTCCTCGGATGGCGCTGACCGGACAAGGAGAACTGCCATGGATACTGATCCGGAGGGACCTCGAATCGTCGTCGGCGTCGACGGTTCCGAGCCCTCCATCCTTGCACTGCGGCTGGCGGCACGGCTCGCGCCGGCCCTCGAAGCACGAGTGCACGCCATAGCCTGTTGGGATTTCCCGCCGCTCTTCGCCGGTTACCTTCCGCCGGATTTCTACACGTTCGAGGGCAAGGCGACCAAGATCCTCCACGATGCCATCGAGACAGCCTTCGGAACCGAGCAACCGCCAGGGATGACCATCGCACTAATGCGCGGTCCCGCCCCGGCCACGCTCGTCAAGGAGGGAGCAACTGCCCAGATGCTGATCGTCGGCCGGCGCGGCCACGGTGGTTTCCGCGGCATGCACCTGGGCTCCGTCAGTACAGCGTGCGTGGCCCATGCGAAGTGCCCGGTTCTCGTGGTGCACGAGGACATGAAGCCCAAGCCTCCGCGGCCCAAGAGACAGGCCGAAATGTTCGTCCACTAATTCACCTCGCCGTAACGTTCCCGCAATGACGGCTGGCAATACTGGCTTCATGAGCCGCAAGACCGATCAGCCATCCACTGCGGAGCTTCGCTGCGATTCATGCGGCTTGCTTCCTGAACCGGGCAGGACCCGGCTCACCCTGGCCAACGTGGCCGTGATGCTTCCCATCGAACTGGTGGTTCACGCCCTCGTGGTCAATACAGGGCTGCCCTATCTCCTGAAAGTAGCCGTCCTCGCCGTGACGGCTACAGCACTTGTCATCTGGGTTGCCGAACCATCGGCCATGCGACTGTTACGATCCTGGCTCCATGCACCCGCCCTCCGCCAGCACAATCGCCTTACCGCAGCGCCCGCGCTCTGGCGGGCAAGGGTGGTGGTAGCCGACCGGCCCGGCGCCCTCGAGCAGCTCACGCACCAGTTGACCCGGCTGAAGGTCAACATCCTCACCGTGCACGTGCACCCGGTGGATGGCGGAAGCCTCGATGAACTGGTGCTCTCCGCCCCGGGAGAGCTCACCGAACAGGACCTTCTCGATACGCTCACCGCAGCCGGTGGCAGCACGGTAGGAATATGGCCCACCACCCCGCTGGCCCTGGCTGACGGCCAGACGCGTGCACTGAACTTCGCCACGCGCATCGCGCAGAACCCTGGGGCGCTTCCCGACGCCATCGCCGAACTGCTCGGAGCCGACGTCGTTCCACCCCACCAGCAAGCTGCTGCACCTGCTGGTCCCGCGGTACTGAAGGTGCCCACCGCGTGGCAGGGCCCTCTCCTGTTCCGCCGCGAGGGTCAGCCGTTCACACCCGCGGAATCGGCAAGGGCACACCGTCTGGCTGAACTGGCCGAGATCCTCGAGCAGGGCCGGCGAGTTTCCGCCTCACCGCAACAGTCCGCCTGACCGACACCCGCCGGCCGGGCCTTGTTTCCTGAGTTTCCTGAGTTTCCTGAGTTTCCTGAGTTTCCTGAGTTCCCTGCACTCCCCGAAAGGCTTCACCATGCGAGTTGGTCTCATCCGGGCACTATCCACCACCGATCAGCGGCTCCTCCACACGCACGGCCGACTGCTGCACGCCACCTTCGGCTTCGACGTGATCACACGTTGCATCCCGGACCAGCCCTATGGAGTCCACGATGCGGCATCGCTCGAAGCGGCGACTCCCAAGGTGGTGGAACTGGCCTGCGAGCTGGCAGGAGAGGTCGACGCCCTCATCATCAGCTGCGCGGCCGACCCCGGGCTCGAGGAAACCCGCGCCGTCGTCGGCATTCCAGTGATCGGGGCGGGGTCGGCGGCCGCGGCGGCGGCCGTGGCTTTCGGTGGTCGCGTCGGCGTGCTCGGTTTGAAGAATCAGGTGCCCAGCCCGGTCTCCAGCGCCCTGGGGGAACGGATGGTCCTCATCGACGGGCCCGACGGCGTGGAAACGCCCAACGGCTTCCTCCTGCCCACCGGCATCTTCGACACCCTGGCCGGAGCGCAGATGCTCGCCGAGGCCGGGGCCGGCGTCATCCTCCAGGCCAGCACCGGCCTCAGCAGCATCGGCATGGCCAAGGTCCTGCGGCACAAGCTCGGCCTTCCCGTGATCGACGCAGTGACGGCCGCCGGCTCCATGCTGAGCGCTGCGGTATCGATGCGGAGCTCGCAGCTCGCCTAGCGATCTCCGCCGTCAGCCCAGCTCCGGCGCCCGCTTCGCCCAGCCCGTGGCCTGCTCGAACGCATAGGCTACCTGCAGCAGCTCGACATCCTTCCCGGAGGCCATGGACAGCTGCAGTCCCACGGGCAGGCCATTCTCGCTGAAGCCTGCAGGAACCGACACCGCCGGCAGCCCGGTTGCCGAGATCAGGCACGCGGATCGCATCCAGTCGAGGTACGTCTCGAACTCCACGCCATTGACCGAGGTCGGATACCGCTCCGCCGCGTCGAACGGCAACACCTGGGTGGCCGGGCTCGCAAAGACGTCGTACTTCCCGAAGAACTCCCGCACGCTCGTATCCAGCCGGGTCCGGGCCAGTGCTGCGTCCACGAGGTCCTGCCCGGTCAACTCCCAGCCCTTCACCACATTCCACCGGACCTCGGGCTTGATGACGTCGCCGTGCTCGATCACCAGATCCCCGTAGTTGAGCGCGAAGTCGAACGCACGCGTGGTTCCGAACACCTCGTCGGCGTCCCGCAGGTCCGGGGCGGCTTCCTCGACGGTCGCGCCGAGGTCCGTTAACACGGTGAGCTGACTCTCGAGGACACGCAGTACCTCCCGATCCACCGGCACACCGAGACCGAAATCGGCCGACCAGCCGATCCGCAGACCCGTCAGGTCCCGCTGCAGCGGCGCGCCGAACGAGCCCTGCACCGGATAGCCGTAAGGGCCCGCGGCGTCGGGCCCGGCGATCGCCGCCATTCCGAGGGCGAGATCCTCGACGTCGCGCGCCATCAGGCCTGCCCGCCCGAGCCACGCCCACGCATTGCGGGCGGGTGCCATCGGCACCACCCCGAGTGACGGCCGGTAGCCCACCACATTGCAGAACGAGGCCGGAATACGCAGTGACCCGCCCATGTCGCTGCCGTCGCCGAGCGGCTGGATGCGTGCCGCGATGGACGCCGCCACTCCCCCGCTGCTGCCGCCGGCGCTACGCGAGAGGTCGTACGGGTTGACCGTCGTGCCGAACACCTCGTTGAAGGTGTGCGAACCGGCAGCGAACTCCGGCACGTTAGACTTCCCCGTCGTCACCACACCCGCCGCCTTGAGCCGGCCGATGAGAAGGTCGTCGAAGTCGGGCACGAAGTCCCGGAAGATCACCGATCCCGAGGTGGTCCGCAGACCCTTCGTGTTGTTCGTGTCCTTGTGCGTCATCGGGAGCCCGTGCAGCGGCGGCAGGTCCGCGGCCGATGCCGTGCGCTCGTCCGCCGCGGCGGCAAGCGCGGCAGCACCCTCCCGGTCCTGCGTCACGACAGCGTTGATCGCACCATTCACTTCGTCGATCCTCGCGAAGTGGGCCTCGAGGGCCTCCCGCGCGGACACCTCCCGCCGCCGGATGGCACCGGTGAGCGCGGTCGCGGACATCGTGCTGAGATCCGTCTCGGTGGCGCTGCCCGGCAGTGCTTCACTCATGAGGCGGTCCCGACCTTGGACAGCAGCGCCGTCATCGCGGCCCGCACTCCGGTGGTCAGTGTCGGCTCGATCTGCGGTGCGAAGAACGGCGAGTGGTTCCCGGGAGGCGGGGTGTCGCCGTCGAGCTTGTCCTGCGGGTGGCCGCCGAAGAACCAGTACACGCTCGGCACTCCGATAGCCTCGGCCAGGAGCCCGAAATCCTCGCTCCCCATCACCGGCGGCGACTCGATCACGGCTTCCTCACCCAGCACACCACCCAGCACGGCCATCAGGTCCGCAGTGGAGGAGGGGTCGTTGTAGCACTGGGGGAAACTGGAGATCTCGGAGATCTCCGGCGCCGGCGCCCCGGACGCATCGGCTTCGGCCGCGATGATCCGCCGCAGTGAGCCGAGGACCCGTTCGCGCACCTCGGGGTCGAAGGTTCGTACGTTCAGCGAGAACTCCGCCGAGGCAGGAATGATGTTCTCCTTCAGACCGCTGTGGAACGTCCCGATCGTCACGACGGCGGACTTCATCGGATGCACCTCGCGTGCTACGACCGTCTGGATCCGCACCACCATGTGCGCCCCGAGCACGATGGGGTCGATCGACTGCTCGGGTTGGGAGCCATGCGCCTGCTTCCCGTGCACGATCACCTTCCAGGAATCCGCCATTGCCATGGCGGTGCCCTTGCTGATGTTCACCGTTCCGGCGAGCCCCGGCCACACATGCTGACCGTAGATGATGGACGGCTTGGGCGCCTTGTCCCACAACCCGTCCTCGACCATCGCCTTCGCCCCGGCCCCGGTCTCCTCCCCCGGTTGGAAGATGAACACCACGGTCCCTGCCCACGCGTCCAGGTTCTCGGTCAGCAGCTGCACCGCGGTCAGAGCCACCGTGATGTGGGTGTCGTGTCCGCAGCCGTGCATCACCGGCACCTCCGTTCCGTCGGCCAGCGCGCCCGTCGTCGTACTCGCGTACTCCAGCCCGGTGTCCTCCTGCATCGGCAGCCCGTCCGTATCGGCGCGGTAGCCGATGACCGGTCCGTCGCCGTTGCGCAGGATCCCGACGACGCCGGTCCCACCGCACAGGAAGGCGTCCAGGCCCAGGTGGGTGAGCTTCTCGAGGATGAACGCGGCAGTGTGGGTCTCCTGCATGGACAGCTCGGGGTGCGCGTGGAGGTGCTTGTAGAGCTCGTGCATCGAGGTCTCGGAGGCGTCGGAGAGATCGAAGACAGCGGTGTCGATGGTCATGGGTTTCCTTTCGGGAGGGGAATCAGGGGTCTAGTTGACGAGCGTAGTCGGCGCCGCGACGTCCTTGCGGGAGCGCAGGAACCAGGCGAGCGTCGCGGTCAGCAGCACCACGATGCCGGTCGCGGGCTTCGCTAGCGCGGGTACGGCGGGCACCAGGACGAAGAGGACTCCGATGGCGACGGCGAAGGCGATCACCGTCACGCGCACCTGCCTCATGGTGGCGATGAGCTGCACGAGTACCGCGCCGATGATGCTGGGGAAGATGTACAGGCGGGCGACGTCGACGACGTCCGTCGGGATGATACTGACCAGGTAGGTGCCGAGCACCCCGACGAAAAGCAACATCGAGAACACGTGCACCATCGCCGCGCCGCAGATGGCCATCAGCGCTGCGAACTCCCCGCGCTTCGTGCCGGCCTTAGCGCCGATGGTCGCCTGTGCCACAAGGGCCGAGGGCAGCAGCTTGTTGGCGATGTTGCCGATCATGAACGCCTGGTACATCGCGGCCGGGCCGAGCACCGGGAAGTAGGTGATGGGCTCCACGAACCACAGCACGAAGAAGGCTGCGGCCACGGCGAGGTACGCGGTCCAGATCATGTTCCCGGTGATGCCGAGATCCGTGGAGAGCACGAGGTAGAGGGGTGCGGCGAGGGAGAGCAGGAGGGCCGTGCTCATGGTGATCTGGCCCCAGCGGGTGGTGGTGCGGTCGAACTCGGCGAGGGAGCCGGAGGGAGCCGTGGCAGTGCGTGAAGTCACGATCGTTCCTTTCGATTGGGGGTTGCTGCCTAGGCGGCCGGTGCCATTCCGGAGGTATGGGCAATGTAGGCGACGGCCAGTCCCACCAGGATCGAGATACCGAGTCCCCATTCCCGCAGCCAGGAAGCCGACGTCGCCTTTGCAAGCACCAGGCAGGCGAACATGGTCGCCGCGGAGACGAGGACGGAGATGATGTGGACGGGCGTCTTCCCGAACTCGGCGATGCCGAGGCTCGCGAACGCCCCGATGAGCGCTGCGGCCGGGACGATCATCATGAGTGCCGGGTTCACCTTGCGGAGCTTCGAGTCACCCTTCGTCAGGATGGGGGTGAGGATCAGCGTGGCGAGCATCCATCCCGCACCGGAGAGGCTCATGGCCATGAAGGCGACCACGAAAACCGCCTGCGTGTAGTCCGGCCCGCCGAGCGTGGCGCCCATGGTGCCGGCCGCGAGGGATGCCGACGCAGACTCGGTCGCCGCCGATCCCACCAGACCGATACGCACCAGCACCGCCGGGGTGCCGAACAGGGTCAGGAGCGCGATGCTGACGAGGACGACGGCGAGGGACGGTCCGATCGCCGCCACGGCACCGGCGCGGAAGGAGGTCTTCAGCTCCGCGGCAGAGATGTCGGCGGCCGGTCCGGCTTTCTTCGCCGCCTTCATGTAGATGAGGGACTGCACGATGATCGCGCCGAAGACGCCGATGGCCAGGACCCACAGGACCGGCAGATTAGCGATACCGAGAATGTTCGTCGAGGCTCCCTCGGGCGTGAGTGCTGTTTTCATGGCTGCTCCAGGTAGGGGGGAAGATTCATGATGTCGCCGTCGTCCGCGACGGCTCGGCGCCGTCGAGGGCCTTCAGCGCGGAAACGAGTGCCGTGACACCGGTGGCGATGTCGCTGGTGTCGCTCCATTCCTCGGGACAGTGGCTCTTGCCGGCCTTCGAGGGAATGAAGATCATGCCCATGGGTGCCAGCGTCGCCATGTGGACGGCGTCGTGCGTGGCGCCACTGGGGATGGGCATCCAGGGGATGCCCAGGGTGTCCGCTGCCGAGGCGACGACGTCCTGGACGCCCGCACTTGCGTGCACCACCTCGTTGTCGGTGGACCAGTCAAAGCCGACGTCCACCCCGTATTCACCGGCCCTGGCGACGATCTCACCGGTCAGCCGGCCCTTGACCCCGCCGAGCCAATCGGAGTCGACGCTTCGAACCTCGCTCATCATGCGCACCAGGGACGGCACCACGTTCGGCGACCGCGATTCGGACTCGACGCGGGTGGTGGTGGCCACTCCGTGGTTCGGTGCGCCGCACCCCTCGCGGCGGACCGCGAGGACGGCTTCGGCGGCGGCGATCATGGCGTCCTGCCGATCCGTCATCGACGTCGTTCCCGCATGGTCCGCCCGCCCGGAGAAGGTGGCGATGAAGCGTTCGATGCCGGTGATGGCCGTGACGATGCCGAGCGGCAGCTGCCGTTGCTCGAGGGTGGGCCCCTGTTCGATGTGCAGTTCGAGGAAGGCATGCAGCGGCTTCTTCGCCCACCGGACGTCGGTCAGCGAGGCGGGATCGAGGCCGAAGTCCGTGTAGGCCTCGCCGAGGCGGACGCCGCGGTAATCCTGCCGGTCGAGATCCGCCGCCGTCAGTTCCCCTGCGGCGGCGCGGCTTCCGAGGCAGCTCAACCCGAAGACGTTGGATTCCTCACCGAGGAAATCGACAACGAGGAGGTCGCGGGAAAGGCGCGTGCCCGCTTCCCGCAGCTGGCGAGCAGCCTCGATGGCGCCCACTACACCCACGATGCCGTCGAACCGGCCACCGCCGTCGACGGTGTCGGTGTGTGATCCAGTGACGAGGGCGGGCGCGTTCGGGCTGGTCCCCTCGAGCCGTCCGATGATGTTGCCGGCCGGGTCGATGGAGACCTCGAGGCCTGCCTCCCGCATCCGTGCCGCTGTCCACTGGCGTGATTCGAGGTAGGGCCGGCTGAACACCTCGCGGGTCCAGCCGTTCCGTTCCGGGTCCCGGTACGCTGCCAGTTCGGCAATGCCGGAGTCGAGTCGCTCGATGGTGCCGGTGTCGTCGCTCAGGGTCGTCATGCATTCCTCGTTGTCTGTGCAATCGTTTGCGGATGATCGCCGAATCGGGTGAGGTTGGTGGAATATGGTCTACATCACACTAGGATCGGAGCGTTACGTCAAGGTTTCGGGGGAATTAAGTTCCCGAGGCAGGGCCCTCCGTGCAATCCTTTGCACCGTACCGGGCCGGACGCCCTAGACTGCCTCTACGCCCAACGAAGGAGTCCCGACATCACACAACAGATTCCCCCCGCGGGGAACCAGCGGGTCACCCTTGCGACAGTGGCGCGGCATGCGCAGGTGCACGTTTCAACCGCCTCGCGTGCCCTGAGCGACGACGCCGCGGGGGTGAGCACGGAAACCGTTCGGCGTGTGCGCGAACTCGCGGTGATGCTCGGTTACCGGCGCGACGTCGGTGCGGCAGGTCTCCGGACGGGCAGCTCGCGGCTTATCGGCGTCCTGGTCCCCCGCCTGACCGACATCGTGCTGGCCACCATCTACGAAAGCATCGACGTCGCAGCCGGCGCCGCCGGGTACAGCACGGTGGTGGCGAATACGCTGGACGACACCGACCATCGCCGCTCGCACCTCGACGCGATGCTCTCCAGGCGCATCGACGGCGTCATCATCGGCGATTCGCGCATCGGTGACACGGCCGCCTACGAGCTGCAGAAGCTCGGGGTCCCCTACGTGCTGGTGATGCGGAAGCTCGAAGGCCACCTCTCCATCACCACCGACGATTTCCTCGGTGGCCGGCTGGCCGCCGAGCACCTGCTGGGGCTGGGGCACCGTAGGGTCGGCGTCATCGCGGGAGATGTGCTGGCCAGCACCGGTATCGAACGGACGCAGGGTTTCCGGCAGGCGTACGAGGCAGCCGGGTACCCGGTCGACGACCGGTACGTGGTGAGCTCCGGTTTCGACACCCGGGGGGGCCTTGCCGCGGGCGTCCAGTTACTGGACCTCGCCGAGCCGCCCACCGCCATTTTCGCGGTGAACGATTTCATCGCGCTGGGGGCGATGGGTGCGGTCCGTGACGCCGGCAAGAGGCTGCGGGAGGAGGTGGCCCTGGTGGGGTACAACGACATCGACATCGCAGCGACGCTTCCTGTCCCGCTGACCTCGGTGCGGTCGGCACTGGGTGACATGGGCAGGCTCAGCGTCGAGGCGCTGCTGCTGCGGATGAAGGGCCAGGCTGCGGATCCGGTGCTGCTCCCGCCGGTCCTGGTGCCGCGGGCGACGACGGTCGGCGTCGTCCACTGACCGCTCCGCCCGGCGGGTATTCCGCTCAGGCCGGGTGCGGCCGGAAGCGACGGATGCTGTAGACGATGAACGCCACGGCAAGGAGTCCGGAGAGGATCAGGCTCGAGCCGACACTCCAGCCTCCGGGAAGCCACCAGCGTTCGCCCAGCGGCCACCAGCCCGGCATCGGCGGTTGCAGACCCCAGAGGATTCCGAGCGCGATCAGAATGGCTGCGCCGCCGAAACTGAGGGCGATGTTCCGTTTCGACTTCACGCCCTGCGCGGCCGCGGCGAATGCCTTCGTCTTGACGGGCTGCAGCCACTTCCGAGCCCACTCGTACTGCTGCGCGAGGAGGCTCAGCCCGGCAACGAGTGCCAGGAGTCCCGGGCCCGGAAGGACCAGGGCGGCGATCCCGATCAGGACGAGGGTCCAGCCCAGCACCAGTCCGACCACACGGCCGACCCCGTGTGGCTTGGTGCGTCCGCCGAATGTGGCCATGAGAACATGCCTTCCTGTTCGCTTCTCCCCCGATCATCCTGCCCGCTGGGCCGTGGCTCACACAACGGAAATCTTCGACGGCCGGAGCTGAGGCTCGGCATGAAGGTGCCGCGTCCCTGCCGGTCTATTGACCCGTATGGTGAGCATGTGCCCATAATGTAAGTAAGTGACGCGCAACACTCTCCGTTTCAAGGACGAAAAGGGAACCGTGGAAGACTGGCAAATCCTCTCTATTACCGCTTTGGCGATCATCGCCATCGTGTTCCTGATCCTCAAGCTGCGGGTCAATCCCGCGCTTTCGCTGGTGATCGGTGCAGCCGGGCTGGGCCTGGCCACGGGTCTGGGGCCGACCGGGACGACCGACACGATCATGCAGGGATTCGGCGACATCATGTTCGAGGTGGGTCTGCTCATCGCCTGGGGGGTTCTGATGGGAGCCATCCTCAACGAGATGGGCGCCATCCGTAAACTCGTCGAGCGACTGCTGACCACCTTCGGCCCGAAGGGGATCCCCTACGCGCTCGGACTTACGCTGGGCACACTGCTGCAGTCGATCTTCCTCGACGTCCTCCTCGTGATGAGTGCCCCTCTCGCACGGCGGATCGCACCGAAACTGGGCAAGTACGGTACCGCCAAAATAGCGACAGCCATGGCGATCAGCCTGGAGTGCGGCATTGTGCTCATGGTGCCCGGCGTCGCGACAGTCGCCCTTGCGGGACTGCTGGGAGTACCCCTGGGCAGCATGTTGATCTTCGGGCTGATCGTCATCATCCCCACCATCCTCGTGTCGATCACGATCATGAATTTCCTCATCCAGCGCGGCCTGTGGGACACGGAAAAGGACGAGCAGCCGTTCGACGAGGACCTTGGGGCCGGAGCGACCGGCGCATCCGAGGTTCCCGGGATCAACGCCCCCGCTCCGGAGATCCACGGGACGAACCCCGTACCGGCATCCGATCCCCTCAGCCGCGTCGGGCTCCTCCCCCGGGAGGTTGCAGCACGGTCCGCCCGCGCGCCCCGCGAACCGGGACTTTTCGTCATGTTCGCACCCATGCTGCTCTCCCTGGTGCTCATCGGTGGTGGCGCACTGACCGGGATGGCTGGCTGGTCCTCACCCGTGACCGACTTCGTCTCCACGCCGGTCATCGCGCTGCTGATCGGGCTGCTGGGAACGAGCTTCGTCGCCCGTCGGACCATCGGCACCAAACGCGTCGAACAGGCGGTCGTTGGTGGGTTCCGCGAGTCCGGCCAGATCCTGATCCTCACCGGCGCAGGAGGCGCCCTCGGTGCCGTCGTCGCTGCCAGCGGCATGGGGGATGTTTTGGGCGGGTACTTCTCGGCATCAACGGTCGCCCCGCTCCTCGTGGTCTGGGGTATCGCCGCCCTGCTGCATGTCGCCGTCGGTTCCGTGTCCATCTCGGCCATCACGGCGGCCGGCCTGCTCGCACCGATCGCTCCGACCCTCGGGCTGGACCCCGTCCTGATCGCACTTGCCGCAGGAGCAGGATCCCTGTTCTTCGTTCATGTCACGTCCAACACCTTCTGGCTCCTCCAGTCCATGCTGGGGCAGAGCACACGCGGCACGTTCAAGAGTTGCTCCCTCGGTGTCTCTGTGGCTTCCGTCGTTGCCCTCGGTTTCACCCTGATCCTCAGCCTGTTCCTCTAGAAAGGGCACAAGTGACCATCCCCGAGAACATTGCACCGCTGGAGGGCATCCGCGTCCTTGAACTGGGCAACTACATCGCGGCACCGACGGCCGGCCGGCTGCTTGCCGATTTCGGTGCTGAAGTCATCAAGATCGAGCGGCCCCACACGGGGGACGAACTGCGCAACTGGCGACTACACGCCGGCACCACGTCGATGCTGTACCGGACCATCAACCGGAACAAGAAGTCGATGGTGGTGGACCTACGCACCGAGGAGGGCCGCCGGATCGTCCTCGAACTGGTGAAACAGAGCGACATCGTGCTCGAGAACTTCCGCCCGGGCACCCTCGAGAAATGGGGACTCGGACCTGCGGAACTGGACGCCGCGAACCCCGGCATCATCGTGACGCGGATCTCCGCATTCGGCCAGACCGGCCCTCTGTCCGCGCGCCCCGGTTTTGCCGCCGTCGCCGAGGCCTACGGAGGTTTCCGCGAACTCGTGGGCGACCCTGACCGGCCCCCCGTGCGTGTCGGTGTTTCGATCGGCGATTCCATCGCCGGGCTCTACGCAGCTTTCGGGGCCGTCATGATGCTCTTTGCCCGGGAACGGGACCAGGGCGTGCACCGGTCACCGCTGGATCACCGCATCATCGACGTCGCACTGAACGAGGCCATGCTGTCGGTGATGGAATCACTGGTTCCCGACTACAGTGCCTACGGCGTTCGCCGCGAACGCACCGGCGGCCGGATGGAAGGTATCGCACCTTCCAACGCCTACGTCTGCAGTGACGGTGCGAGTATCGTCGTGGCCGGCAACGGAGACAGCATCTTCCGCCGCTACATGACCGTCATCAACCGGCAGGACCTGGCGGAGGACCCCACGCTCCAGTCCAATGCCGAACGGTGGGCCCGGCGGGACATGCTGGACGAGGCGATCGGGGAATGGACAGCACAGCACACGGCAACCAACGCACTGGCACTCCTTGAAGAGGCCGGAGTTCCCTCGGGGCCGATCTACACGGCCGCGGACATCGTCGACGACGACCAGTACCGGGCGCGCAACATGATTCAGCGCTTCGACGTGTCGACCGGTGCGGAGACCCTTCCCGACGTCGCCTTCCCCGGCATCACACCCGTAATCGGAGCAGCATCGCTTCCCATCCGGAACCTGGGTCCCGACCTCGGAGCGGACACGCACCGAATTCTGGTGGACCTCCTGGGCCGGACTCCGGACGAGGCGACCAACATCATCACCCGCACCGGAATGGAAACAGTAGGAGCACCGAAATGAAACTTGAGACGAGTACCGACGTGCCGGCAGCGGAACGCGGAACGGTGGTCCTGCGGGATGTCACCCTGCGTGACGGGCTCCAGCTGACAGGCGGCCTGCTGTCCACCGAGCGGAAGGTCCAGGTTGTCCGCGAGCTCCTCTCTGCGGGGGTGACCGCCATCGAGATCGGCTCCATGGCGCGCCCTGACCTCGTGCCCTCCATGGCCAACACGGTCGAGCTCATCGAAGCCCTGACTCCCGAAGAACTGGACCACTGCTTCGTCTGGGTGGCGACGCCCCGGAATGTCGCCCGCGCAACCGCTGCCGGCGCCCGGCACCTGCAGTACTGCCTCAGCGTCACCGATGCCCACAACCAGGCGAACATCGGACGCACCACGGAGGCGAGCATGGAGGCACTGCCCGAGGCAGTGCGGCTTGCGCGGGCTGCAGGAGCATCGATCCAGCTCTGCCTTGCCACCTCGTTCACGTGTCCCTTCGAAGGGACGGTCGATCCGGAGCGGGTTCTGCGGCTCGTGCTCGATCCCCGCGCGGAAGGTACCTCCGGGGTGGTCATCTGTGACACCCTCGGCCAGGCATCCCCCGACGAGGTGCGGGCGCTGGTGGCTCGCGTGCGGGACAGCTCCCGTTTTGCTGAGATAGTCTTCCACGGCCATGACACCTGGGGGATGGGTGTGGCCAACGCCCTGGCCGCAGTCTCCTCCGGCGCAAGCATGATCGACGGCGCGCTCGGCGGACTCGGCGGCTGCCCTTTCGCACCGGGCGCCTCCGGAAACACGGCGACGGAGGACCTGCTGTTCGCCCTGAGACCGGAATGGCTTCAGGAAGACAACTTCGGGGCTCTCGTCCGACTCGGAGAAGCGGTCACGGAGGAAGTCGGGGAAGCGGGCCGCTCGAAGGCGGCCCAGGGCGCCCGTTCACGGGCCGCCGCTTTCAGCTGGGTGATCCCTGGGGCAGAGTAGAAGCCTTCCCGGACGGGGTGCGGCGGCCTGCGGCATCATCCGGGTGCCGGCCACCAAGCATCCGCGTCACCTGCTCGGCTGCCGCCAGAAGGTCTTCCACCCATCGTTCGCACACCTCGAGTGGCATGCGGAGGGTCGGCCCCATGATGGTGACCGCGCCCAGAAGGTCCGCCTGGGAATCGAAGACCGGCGCAGAAAGACCGCTCGCTCCCGTCTGTCGTTCTCCGGTGGTGATGGCATAGCCGTCCCGCCGGGTCTGCTCCACGGCCGCGCTGAGGGAGCTGCGGTCAGTGATGGTGGTTTCAGTCAATTGATCCAGTGAATCGGCGAGTACGTCTCGGAGCAGCTCATCGTTCCAGGCGAGCAGTACCCTTCCTGCCGATCCGGCGTGCAGGGGAAGAAGCCGACCGACTTTCATTTCGCGCCGGAGGATGTGGCGGGTCTCGGCCATCGCAACGCACACCCGGTAATTCATTGATGCCTCGAAGAAGCACACGGTCTCGCCGAGCTTGTCGCGGAGATCCTGCAGCACCGGTTTGACGACCTCCAGACGGTCGAGGTTCTGTGTTGCGGGCGCCGCCCAGAAAGCCATCTTCAGTCCGACCCGGTAATGGTCCCCCATTTTGTCCAGGAAGCCGTTGGCGACGAGATTGCCCACGAGCCGCTGGACCGTAGACGTCGGCAGCCCGGTCGCCTCGCGGATATCCGTCAGGGTCAGCTCGGGCTTTCGCAGCGAGAACGCGTCGAGGATGTCACTGATTTTCTTCAGGACCAGCAGGGGTGCAGCTGCTGGCGTACCGGACGAGACCATGTTCCCATCCTAGGCAGACCACCCGGCACTTCCCGACACCCGAGTAGTTTCGTCGAGCTACGCCGGGTCGACCTTCAGTTCGGCCTCGTGGTCCGCTGACGCCGGCGCTAGCCGCTGCCCGCCAGCGTTTCGCCAGCGGGCAGCGGCTGGCAGCGCGGACACCACCAGGTCCGACGTCGGCCCGGGTCCCCGGGAACTTCGGCCCGGACACGAATGGTGGTGCCGCAGCGCAGGCACGGCCTGCCGGCCCTGCCCGCCACCCAGTGTTGTTCGCCCCTGCGTCGAACGCCGGTGGTGACCTGGTGTGCTCCCGGTTGGGTCGCCGAAAACCGCAGGCACCGTGCGCCCAGTGCCACCAGGGCGGGCACCTCGACGGCGCCGATGGGCGTATCCGGATGGATCCCCCGCAGGAAACACAGTTCGTTTGCCCAGAGGTTGCCGAATCCCGCGACGTTCCGCTGTTCGAGCAGCGCCGCCGCAACCCGGGCGTCGGGGTCCCGGGAGAGCCTTCGGATCGCCTCGTCGGCCGACCAGTCCTCCCGGAGCGGATCCGGGCCGAGGTGCCCGACGACTCCGTGCTCCGCCGACGTCGGCACAAGGTTGACGACGGGTAGGTTCAGTCCGTACGCCGTCGGCCCGTCCACCGCCGCCAGCAGCACCCGCGCCTCTGGGAGGACGGCGCGGGGCAGCCGCTTGCCGGGCGCCGTGACGGTCCAGGAGCCCTGCATCCGCAGGTGGGTATGCAGGGTGAGCCCGCTGTCGAAGCGCGTCAGCAGGTGCTTGCCGTGGGTTGCGTGTCCGACGACGGTCATGCCGTCGAGGGAGTCCGTGGCATGCGCGGGAACCCGGAGGTCACCCCTCTGGAGCCTGCGGCCGTCGAGGGCGGCACGGAGACGGACGGCGAGACGGAAGACGCTGTCGCCCTCGGGCACGGTATCCCCCTGCACTCATGGTCGGATCGCCTCCAGCCGGGACGTGCCATGGAGACGTTACTGCAGGATAGTCCCCGCCACTGACGGAAGTTCGACGCAACGGGCCCGGAGGACGGGGACCGGGAAGGTTTTCCGGGTGGTCGATACGGTTACACCATGACGAGGAGAGGAAGCGGTTCAGGAAGTGGTCCCTGGTGGGAATCCGCGGTCATCTACCAGGTCTACCCGCGGTCCTTCGCGGACGGCGACGGCGACGGCGTCGGAGACCTCGCGGGGCTCGGCGCCCGCCTGCCGTACATCGCATCGCTCGGTGTGGACGGGATCTGGCTGACCCCGTTCCAGCCCTCGCCCCAGGTGGACCAGGGCTATGACATCAGTGATTACTGCGGCGTCGATCCCCTCTTCGGCACCATGGAACAGTTCGATGAGCTGCTGGGCCACGCCCATTCGCTGGGCCTGCGCACCCTGCTCGACGTCGTCCCCAACCACTGCTCGTCGGAGCATCCGCTGTTCCTGCAGGCGGTCGCAGCCGGGCCTGGGTCGCCCGAACGGGCGATGTTCCACTTCGCGGACGGGCCCGACGGCGGCACTCCCCCCAACAACTGGCAGAGCGTTTTCGGTGGGTCGGCGTGGAGCCGCGTGAACCCCGGCTCGGCCATCGACCATCAGTGGTACCTGCACCTGTTCTCCCCCGCGCAGCCCGACTGGAACTGGCGGAACCCCCTCGTGGGCGACTACTTCGAGGACGTGCTGCGGTTCTGGTTCGGCAAGGGCGTGGACGGGCTACGCATCGACGTCGCCCACGCGCTGTTCAAGGCCGACGGGCTGCCCGACGCACCCACTGCCGGCGCCGTCATCGACGGCCTGCGGTCCAATCCGCAGGTATCGGACCAGAATGAGGTCCACGAGGTGTACCGGCGATGGCGGACGCTCACGGATTCCTACACACCGGAACGCGTCCTCGTGGGCGAGGTCAACCTCGATCCCCGTCGCGCCGCACGGTACACACGACACGACGAAATGCACCAGGCGTTCGCCTACGCTTTCCTCCGCCTCGGCTGGGACGCTGCCGTCTGGGCCTCGGTCGGAACGGAGCTCGAGGCAGCACGGCTGGAACACGGTGCCTCCCCCACCTGGGCACTCGAGAACCACGACCTCGTCCGCTCGGCCACGCGCTTCGGCGGAGGTGCCCGGGGAACCGCACGGGCCCGCGCGGGCCTGCTCGCCATCCTCGGGCTGCCCGGCGGTGCCTATATCTACCAGGGTCAGGAGCTCGGCCTGACCGAAGCGGATGTACCGCTCCCAGCACGAGCGGACCCGATGTGGGCGCGCGGCGGAGTGTCCCGCGACGGCGCACGGGTTCCGCTGCCGTGGACGGCGTCGGCGGAGTTCTCCCACGGCTTCTCGCTGACGGCACCGGCGTCCGAGTCATGGCTGCCCGTGCCCGCGTCGTGGGGGTCCTCCGCCGTCGAGGTTCATCGGGTCGATCCGGACTCGACGCTCCGGCTGGTCATGTCCGCGCTCGAGTTGCGGCGGCAGTTGGCCACCGAGGGCATTTTCGCCGCGAACGACAGCGAAGCCTGGCAAGTAAAGGACGGGAACCTGCTCATCTGCGAGCGCGGGCCGGAGTTCTTCGTCGCCATGGCCATGGGGGATGTCGCTGTGCGGTTGCCAGCGGGTTCGGTGCTCATCAGCGCCGTACCCCAAACGATGGAGGGCTGGCTGGAGCCGGACAACGCGGCATGGGTACTGAGGAGCTGAGAATGGGCATTCACATCGGCACCTCCGGCTGGAGCTACGACCACTGGAACGACGTCGTCTATCCCGCCGGAACGCCGTCGGCTCGGCGGCTCGGCTACTACGTGCAGCGCTTCGACACCGTGGAACTCAATGCGAGCTTCTACCGCTGGCCCCGCGACACCACCTTCGCCGGCTGGCGTAGGAGGCTTCCGGAAGGATTCCTCCTCTCGGTCAAGGCGCCCCGTGGGCTGACCCACGGGAAGAAGCTGTACCAACCCGACATCTGGGTGGAGCGCATCATCCGCTGCTGGCACGAGCTCGGGGACAAGCGCGCGATCCTGCTCGTCCAGCTCCCTCCGGGCCTTTCTCGCGACGACGCGCGGCTCGACTACTTCCTCGGGCTCCTCCCCGACTGGATCCGGGTCTCCGTCGAGTTCCGCCATGACAGCTGGAACGACGACGCCGTGTACGCCCTGCTGGAGCGCCACGGTGCGGCGTACTGCGTGATGAGCGGCGCGAACCTGCCGTGCGTCCTGCGCGTCACCGCGCCGTTCGTCTACCTGCGGATGCATGGGCCCGACTCGGAGTACCTCTATGGCGGCTCCTACTCCGATACTGACCTGCACTGGTGGGCGGACCGGATCCGCGAGTGGCAGGGCGCGGGCAAGGACGTCTACGTGTACTTCAACAACGACGGCGGCGGCAACGCGGTGCGGAACGCCGACACCCTGAAGGGCATCCTCGGCACGGGGTAACATGCGCTTCGCCAGCCCATCAGCCACTACGCTCGGGAAGGGATGGGTCGCGGACTTCCGGCAGAACAGGCGTCGGCTGCGGCTCATCGGATGGGGAGTGTCTGTGGGTGGAGTTCTCCAGGGCTTCCTCGTCATCGCGGCAGTGATCGGCGTCGGATACGTCCTCGGAAAGCTTGAGGTTCTCGGCCGCGGCGCACAGGAAGTGCTGTCACGGCTCGTCTTCTTCGCCGGCACCCCTGCCCTGCTGTTCATCACCCTCAGCTCGGCGGACCTGACCGACGTCGTGTCGCCCACGCTGGCCGTCACCGCCATCTCGACCACGCTGATCGCCCTCGTCTACGCGGCCATCGCGCACTGGGTGCTGAAACGGAGCACCGGGGATACGGTGATCGGTGCGCTGTCATCGTCGTATGTGAATGCAGGGAACCTCGGCATTCCCATCACCGTGTTCGTGTTCGGGAACGCTGCCCTCGTGGCGCCCGTCATGCTGTTCCAGGTGGTGGTGATCGCACCGGTCGCCTACGCGATCCTGGACGCCAACGCGAACATCTCCCAGTCTGTGGGCAAGCGCCTCCTGCGGCCGCTGCGGAATCCCATCACGATCGGCAGCTTCCTCGGGATGGCGGTAGCCGGAACAGGATTCACCGTGCCCTCGATGGTCCTTGAACCGGTCGAGCTCGTTGCCGGCATCGCGGTGCCGGGAGCGCTGATCGCGTTCGGGCTTTCCCTCGCAGCGGGGCTGCGGACGCCCCAGCCCGTGGCCGCCGTCGATCTGTGGCTGGTGACGATCCTCAAACTCGGGGTCCACCCTGCCGTGGCGTTCCTCTTCGGCCGTTTCGTCTTCGGCATGGAGGACATCCCCCTCCTCGCGGTGACCCTTTTCGCTGCTCTGCCGACGGCGCAGAACGTACTGATCGCGGCGATCCGATACGACCGCGGGCGAGGCATCGCACGTCAGTCGGCCCTCGTGACCACGGCGCTGTCGATCCTGCCGATGATCGCGATCGTGACGCTGGTGGATGTGCCCGGGCTGTAGGTTTCTCCATGGGCCTGCAGGGGTTGCGGAAATCCTGACGCAATCCTGCTGGTCCGGACGCTGCAAATGCGGGAATTCGCCGCTGGTGAGCCGGTACATTTCAGACAGGGCTAGCGCCATCGGGGGAACTGGATTGAAAGCTCAACACACGTCATGACGGCTGGGGAAGATTTCTCGCCACCCCTGCAGGAGTATTCCGGGCTTCCCCGGGGACCGCTGAGCGAGCGCATGCCTGGTCAGGCCGTCATCGAGGAACTCCTCGCCTCCCACCAGCTCGACCCTCCCCGCGGCCGGCTGGGACGGTTGTTCGGCGTTCGCCCGCTCGGCGTGGAAACCACTCCCTGGTACTGGGGCGCCCTCGGCGAGTTGGAGGTCGGCCGGATCCTTGGGTCGCTCGGGCCGGAGTGGACCGTGCTGCACGCGGTACCCGTCGGCAACAGGTCGTCCGACATCGACCATGTCGTGATCGGGCCCTCGGGTATCTTCACGCTCAACACCAAACGGCACGCGGGCCAGTCCGTCTGGACGGCGAAGGGAACCTTCCTCGTGGCCGGCAAACGACAACCGTACATCCGCAACTCCGTCTACGAGGCGGATCGCGCCGCGAAGTTGCTCTCAGCTGCGGTAGGCCGCGATCTGCGGGCCAGCGCCGGCATCGTGATCGTGGGCGCGAAGAGTGTGACGGTGAAGGAAAAACACCAGACGGTTGCGGTCCTGACACCGCGGCAGCTCGTGCGCTGGCTGACGCGTCGTTCACCGGTACTTACGCCGCAGCAGGTTGCCATTATTTCCGCCGCCGCCGTGCGGCCCGAAACCTGGAAGCGAAACCCGCCGGTACTTCAGGTACCAGGACTTGTCGCCAGTGAGTTCGCGGCGCTCGGTCGAATCATCGACCAGGCGCGACGACGCCGGATCGGTTGGGCGCTGGCCATGCTCCTGACAGCCTTCGGACTGCTTTCCGGAGTGCTCCCGACCCTCTTGGCGGGCAGCCTCCTGTCCCCCTGAATTCCCCGACCATCGATTCCCCGATCCAGACCCGAAGGACGAATTCCGCTTGCTGTACTTCCCATCCAGAAACACTGCGGCGCACGTGCCTGCCCTGGTGGACGTGACCCGGCTGCGCCAACTGCTTGACAACGATGTCTGGGCGTTCAGCAACTGCCGCGTCGATGCCGTCGGATCGCCGGTCGCCGAGGTCGACTGGCTCTTCTACAACGCGGCGAAAGGGACCTTCATCCTGTGCGAATGGAAAAGGTACCCCTCCCCCGTCGCTCAGGTGGCCGACACGGGCGCGCCATGGATTCTGAAGAACGGGGCCAGCGTTCCCAATCCCCTCGAGCAGGTGGCCCGGCAGCTCGAGGCGGTCCGCCGTGTCCTGCGGGGATCGGTTCGCGATACGTTCTTTCCCGACGTCGGCCTGCTGGCGTTGAACCCCTTCCAGTGCGTCTACTCCCCGCAGGTCGATGCGACCACGCTTCACGAACGGCTCCGGTTCGGCAAGGTGTTCGGCACCCTCGACGACCTCGCGCTGACGGTTGCCACCCGACCATGTCCCGCTCCGCTCGTTGTGCCCGACGACGCCCGACTCCCCCTCGCGGAGATGCTCGCGGACTTGTTCCGCTGCACGGTGTCCCAGGGCGTGAGGAGGAAGCTCGGAGGAGTCGCGCCGCTGACGGAAGTGAACGCGGACCAGCGAATGAGGGACATCCACCTCGAGATCGCGGCGCTTCACACAGAGCTGGCCGGTCTGCTGCATGCGCCCGCTCGTAGGCGGGGCCTCCCTGTGCTGGTCCTCCCGATCCCTGCCGAACCAGTGGCAAAGCGCGCCACCGAAGTGAAGAAGGCCTCCGCTGTGGGCGCTGGCATGCCGAAAACAGCGGTGAAGCAGGGCACCCAGGCCACGGAGGCCAGGGTCACCACCCACCAACGGATGAAGCAGCATGTGGAAAGGTTCCTGCCCGTCCCTGATCCGAAGCAGGGAACGAAGGTGGGCGCCCTCAAGTCGGCGTGGCTCGCGGCATTGACCGATGCCGAGCTGCATCAGGGCGAGGGCGTCAGCGCGGCCCTGTTCGGCTCACTGGTGCGGCCTCATTTCGGTGGCGGAAACTCCTTCAAGAAGCTCCTCGGTACAAGCCTGCCCGCCTGGTGCCTTGCCCAGGCTCACGAGGCGGGATTGAAGGCCAGCATGCACCCGCGCATTCCGGGACAGATTCGGCTGGCGAAGCCTCCGCGCGCGAGCTGACACAGCAGAGCCGCGTGCCCCGGCCCGGACCGAAGCCGGGAAACCGCCCCGAGGAGGCAGGAACTCGAGGGGCGAGAAACCGCTCTCACCAGCGAGAAACCGACCCCCCGGAAACAATTGCGTGCATCATGCCCTCGGAGCGGGCGAGGGCGGCCGAAATATTGTGGACAACCCTTGAGTGTGATCTGGCTTACTGCTAGCCTCGTATCCACTATATGAGGGATAACCCACGATGTGGTTCGGGAGATAAGCAATGACGCATCCTGTACAAGCAGAGCCGTCACCGTATGCGGTGGACCTGACCGGCTGCACCAAGGAGTTCGCCACACCCGGCGGGGGGTCCTACTTCGCAGTTCGCGACATCGACCTGAAGGTCGAACCCGGCCGCTTCGTGTCGATCGTCGGGCCCACGGGCTCGGGGAAGTCCACTATCCTCAACATGGCCGCGGGGCTCCTCTCCCCCACATCGGGCACCGTGAAGAGCTTCGGAACCCCGATCGACGGCGTCAACCGGCGCGCGTCCTACATGTTTCAGCAGGACGCATTGCTTCCGTGGAAGTCGGTGATCGACAACGTGAGCCTCGGCCTGACGATGGCCGGCGTATCGAAAGCGGACGCCTACTCCGAGTCCCGTCGCTGGCTCGAGAAGGTCGGCATGAAGAACTTCGCGGACCGGTACCCGCATCAGCTGAGCGGGGGTATGAGGAAACGCACCGCCGTCGCGCAGGCCTGGATCGTGAACCCAGACATCCTGCTCATGGACGAGCCGTTCTCCGCCCTCGACGTCCAGACCCGCCAGATCATGGAGAACGAACTCCTGCAGCTGTGGGGTGAATCAGGAAAGGCGGTCGTGTTCATCACCCATGACCTGGACGAGGCCATCGCGCTCTCGGACGAGGTGATCATCCTCGGAGCGGGGCCCGGCAGCACCGTCGTCGGCAGTTATGAGATCACCATTCCGCGACCCCGCGACCTCCTGGACATCCGCGATGACCCGAAGTTCGTGGAACTGCACCGCGAAATCTGGGGCCGGCTGAAGGTCGAGGTCTCCAGAACCTACGCCTCGGCCCAGGACGAAGAAAGCGACGTCGCATGACTTTGGCACCAGCCCAGCAGAACGCCAGCCCTGCCGCGCAACGTCGGGGCACCAGGAAGCGGACCGAACCGTCGAACCTCTCCATCCGGATGGGGCAACTCGCGATGACCGTGGCCGTGCTCGGATCCTGGGAGCTGCTGGCGCGCGTAGGCATCATCGACGAGTTCTTCTTCCCCCTGCCGTCCGACATACTCATCACCGTGTGGGAATGGGTGTCGACGGGCTATGTGTTCCCGCACCTCTGGATCACCATGCAGGAGGCCATCCTCGCCTTCTTCACTGGGGCTGCGGTCGGCCTTATCCTCGGGTTCCTGCTCGCACGCGTCCGGATCCTGGAGCGGCTGTTCGATCCGTTCCTGAAAATCTTCAACGCCCTCCCGCGCGTGGTGCTCGCTCCCATCTTCCTGCTGTGGTTCGGCCTGGGCATCTGGTCGAAGGTCGCTTTCGGGTTCACGCTCGTGTTCTTCATCGTCTTCTTCAACACGCTCGAAGGCGTCAAGAGCGTTGACCGCGTCCTCGTGGACAACGCGAAGATGCTCGGAGCGACCGAGAGACAACTGCTGCGCCACGTGTTCATCCCGAGCGCACTGACCTGGATCTTCTCGAGCCTGCATATCAGCGTGGGCTTCGCGATCACGGGTGCCGTGGTGGGTGAATACCTCGGCGCTTCCGCCGGCGTCGGATACGCCATCGCCCAGGCCCAGGGAGTCTTCGACACCGAGGGCGTCTTCGCGGGCATGTTCATCCTCATGATCGTGGTGCTGATCATCGACATCCTCGTCAACCGGGTGGAACGGCACCTCCTCCGATGGCGCCCGAATCAATCCGGCTAGATCCATCCGTCGCATCCCGCTCCGCCACCATCTCCATCTGAAAGGGAATTCCATGAACATTATCGACAGCCGGCGACGACGCCGCACCAGAGGGGTCCAGGCTTCTGCACTGCTCGCCGGGTTGGCACTGGCCATTACTTCCTGCGGCGCTCCCGAGGCGGCCCCGCCGGGCCAGGAGGGCAGCGGGGGCGGCGGCGGCGAGGGTGAGACAGTCACCATCGGCGTCGGCGGCCAGACCCTCCTGACCTACCTCCCCACCACCCTGGCCGACGAGCTCGGCTACTACGAGGAGGAGGGCCTGGACGTCGATCTCCAGGACCTGCAGGGCGGGTCGAAAGCGCTGACGGCGATGATCGGCGGCAGCACCGACGTCACCAGCGGGTACTACGAGCACACCATCCAGATGCAGGCGAAGAACCAGCCCGTCAAGGCCTTCGTCAACATGAACCTGTCCTCCGGCCTCGCCCTCGTGGTCTCCGAGAAGAACAAGGACACCATCAAGACCATCGCCGACCTCGAGGGCAAGAACGTGGGCGTCACCTCACCGGGGTCATCCACCGACATGTTCGTGAAGTACCTGCTGTCGCAGAACGGCATGGAGATCGACGCCGCCGCCGTCTCGGCTATCGGGGCCGGTTCGTCCGCCGTCGCCGCCGTCGAGCAGGGGCAGGTCGACGCCGCCGTCATGCTCGAGCCGGACATCACCGTGCTGGGCAAGCGCCTCGGGACTGAACCCACCATCATCGAGGACGTCCGCACGCTGGACGGGCTGAAGGAGGTCTTCGACGCCGAAGCGTGGCCGTCGTCGAGCCTCTATGCCAACGCCGACTGGCTCGAACAGAATCCGGAGACCGCCGAGAAGCTGGCCACCGCGATCACGAGGACGCTCGACTACATCGCCGAGCACTCCGGCGAGGAAATCGCTGCGGAAATGCCAGAGACCTTCGCGGGCGGGGACCCCGCCCAGTACGCGGCCGTGATCGAGGAACTGAAGAAGACGCTCAGCACGGACGGTGCGTTCACGGAAGTCGGCGCCGAGGCCGTGCTGAAGACGCAGCGGATCGCCAACCCCGAGGTCGGCGAGGCCGACATCGATCTCGCGGAGACGTACACCAACGAGTTCGTCGACTAGGATCCACATCCATCCCGTGCTGCGGCCAGTCCTCCTGCAGGGCTGGCCGCAGTGCCGTGAACACCAGTGGAACAGCGGAAGAGGCACAGCACAGTGGCCAACCTGACCCATAAACTCCTGGCCGAGCACCTGGCCTCCGGCCGGCTCACCCCCGGCAGCGATATCACCGTCCGCGTGGACCAGGTGCTCATCGAGGATGCCACCGGCACCATGGCGGCGATGCAGTTCGAGATGCTCGGGGTGGATTCGATCGCCGTGCCGCTCGCTGTGATGTACGTGGACCACAACGTCCTGCAGATCGATGACAAGAACATGCAGGACCACCACTACCTGCGGACTTTCTCCGCCCGCTACGGACTTCGCTACTCCCCCGCGGGCCACGGCATTTCCCACTACATCCACCTCGAGCATTTCGCCCGCCCCGGCGGCGTGCTCGTCGGCGCTGACTCCCACACCTCCACCGCGGGCGCACTGGGCATGTTCGCACTGGGGGCCGGCGGGCTCGAGGTAGCCGTGGCCATGGCCGGCTACGGCTTCGACTTCGTCTGCCCCGCGGTCGTCGGGGTCGAGCTCACCGGCCGGCTCGGCGGCGTTGCCGAGGCCAAGGACGTGGTGCTGGAACTGCTGCGCCGCCACGGCGTCCGCGGCGGCCGGGGCAAGGTCTTCGAATTCTTCGGTGAAGGGGTGGCCTCGCTCGCCATTTCCGCCCGGGCCACCATCTGCAACATGATCGTCGAGACCGGAGCGTCGACGGCCGTGTTCCCGTCGGATGAGCAGACACTGCGCTGGCTGCAGGCCCAGGACCGTGAGGCGGACTACCGCCCGCTCGCCGCCGACCGCGGCGCCGACTACGACGACGTCGAGCACCTCGACCTGTCGGCCCTGGTACCACTGGTGGCGCTCCCGCACTCGCCCGGCAACGTACGGCCGGTGGCTGATCTCCCGCGCACCGAAGTGGTGCAGGTGTGCGTGGGGTCCTCCGTCAACAGTTCCTACGAGGATCTGGCCACCGTCGCCGCCATCCTCAAGGGTCACTCGGTGCACCCGGCGGTCCAGCTGACCGTCACTCCGGGGTCGCGGCAGATCCTGCAGACAATCATCGCGTCCGGCGTGTACGAGGACCTGATGCAGGCCGGCGCGCGGATGCTCGAGCCGGTCTGCGGGCCCTGCGTCGGGATCGGCCAGGCCCCCACGGCGGGCACTCCCTCACTGCGGACGTTCAACCGCAATTTCCCCGGCCGCAGCGGAACGGCCGAGGACAGCGTGTACCTGTGCTCGCCGTCGACCGCCGCTGCCAGCGCCCTCGAAGGTGCGATCGTCGATGCCTCCGGCTTTCTCATCGGTGAGCTGCGGCCCGCCGCGCCGCCTCATCCCGGCATCCACGACCTGCACATCGCAGGCGTCCTGCCCGAGGTAAAGCGCCGGAGCATCGAGATCGAACGCGGGCCCAACCTGGTACCGCCGCCGGAGCCTGACCCGCTGCCTGCCGGACTGGATGCCCGCGTCCTCATCGTGACGGGGGACGACATCTCCACCGGCGACATGGCTCCCGACGGCGCCATCGCCATGTCGGTCTGGTCCAACATCGCTGTCTGTGCAAGGTTCATGTTCCGACGGCTGGATCCGGAGTTCCACGCCCGTGCCACCGAGTGGGGCGGGGGCATCATCGTCGGTGGGGAGAACTACGGGCAGGGCTCCTCCCGCGAGCACGCTGCGCTGATCCCGCTGTACCTCGGCATCCGTGTCGTCGCGGCGCGCAGCTACGCCCGGATCCACCGCCGGAACCTCATCGCCGCCGGTATCGTGCCCCTGGTGCTGCCCCGTGAGGCTGATTGCTTCGTCGGCCAGCGCTGGGTGATCCCGGGGCTGCGGTCGGCGCTGGCCGCCGGCAGCACCTCCGTGCCGGCCGACGTCGACGGCGGCGCTCGGCTGACGCTCGGACTGGACTTCTCGCCGGGCGAGCGGGAGATCCTCGGTGCCGGCGGCCTTCTGGCGCACGTCCGCACAGGCGGCCGCCCGCTCCTCGGGCTCGACGGCTCCTCGGCTGGTGACGCTCCGGCGCCGCAGTTCCGGCCGGAGCCGTGAAGCCCGCACGAAACGGAAGGGATCAACGCTCCGTAACCCGTCCGGGGCAGCGCGCCACCGCGATGGCGGCACTGACGACCGTCGTCGCGGTACTCCCGGTCTTCCTGGTCGGCGGACTCGCCGTGCAGCTCGAAGCGGACCTGGGCATGACGGCGTCGGCCCTCGGTGCGGCGGTGGCCGCGTTCTGGGCGGTTTCCGCGCTCCTGTCCGCGCCGGCGGGTTATGTTGCCAGTGGCCTCGGGATGCGCAGGGGGATGCCGCTCGCCGTCGGGCTCGGGTTGACGTCGCTCCTCGGAATCGCTGTGCTGACGCCCCATTGGGCGTGGCTGATCCTCTGGCTCAGTATCGCCGGTGCGGCGAACGCGTTGATCCATCCACTCTCGAACGGCCTGATCATCGACCAGGTGGGAGTCCGGAACCGCGCCTTCGCTTTCGGGCTCAAGCAGGCGGCCATTCCGGCGGCCACCCTGACCGCAGGCCTGTCGGTACCGGTTTTTGCCCTCACGGTCGGCTGGCGATGGACGTTCGCTTCAGCTGCGCTCTTCGCGGCGCTCTTCGTCCCCGTCCTACTCCGGTCACTGCCACGCCGTGTGTCGAGTGTGTCGGCGCCGGCCGCCAAACCAGCGCGGACCGGCCTGCCCCGCAGGCTCCGGCCCTTCCTGCTGGCCACTGCGGTGGCCGGTGGGCTCGGATCAGCGCAGGCGAACGTCGTCGGCGCTTTCACCGTGGTCTCCGCGGTCGATGCCGGGTTCGATCCGGCGGTGGCCGGCCTGCTGCTCGGTGCAGCGAGCGTAGCGGGCATCCTTGCGCGGCCGCTCGTGGGCATCGCTGCGGATCGCGGCATCGGCGGATCCATGGCGACGGTGGCCCTCATGATGGCGGCCGGTTGCTTGGGCCTCATCGGCATGGCAACCGGCCACCCGGCGGCCTATGCCGCCGGGTGCGTGGTGGCCTTCGGTTTCGGCTGGGGGTGGAACGGACTCGTGCACTACGTGGTGTCGAAGACCGCGCACCCGTTCACCGCGCAGGCCACCGGGATCACGCAGAGCGGAACCTACATCGGCGGCACGCTGGGCCCGCTGCTGTTCGGCATTATCTTCTCCCAGTTCGATCCGGCGGTCGGCTGGGGTCTGGCTGCGGTCCTGGCGGCGTCGGGTGCCGGAGCTGCGCTGGTCGCCTTCCGGTTGGAGAAGGCACTGCGCAGGGCCGACGGCGTTTCGGCCTTCGGGGAAGCAGCGCCCGCCGCGGTGCCGGACGGATCCTGAATAGACTCCGTGGAGTGCGTTCGAGGGCTTCTCGGAGGGCTCAGGGTGTCCTCCGCCGGCAGAAAATCATTTCCGTGCCACCGCTTCCGATGCCGGCATCCGAGCGAGCCCCGCCGGATCTGTCCGTCCGCCTTGCTACATTCGAATCAGCGCCCGGGAACCGCCCCGCGGCCACCGTTGCTCCTGGGGGCACGATGTTCCTGCTCGACCCGCTCACGCCCGGAACGCCGAAAGACTTGATCTTCTCCGCCACTGACCTGGTCGCCGCCAGCGAGTGCGAATACCGCACCCTGCGGATCCTCGACGAGAAGTTGGGCCGCTCCCCCAAGGCTACGTTCGACGACGATGAGATGCAGCTGCGTGCCGGCGCGCTCGGCGACATCCATGAGAACAAGGTCCTTGCGGATCTGATCGCGCAGTACGGGCCCTGGGATGCGGACCGGGCGACCGGCGTCTACCAGGTGGACCGCGGAACCCTCGACCGCGCAGGTCTGGCCACCAACCACCAGGAGACGGCCCGTGCCCTCGCCGCAGGGGCCGACGTCGTCTTCCAGGCGACGTTCTTCGACGGCGAGTTCCTCGGCTACGCGGATTTCCTCGTCAAGCAGTCGCCCGGCGAGGAAGCCGCCGGGCGGTACGCCGTCTGGGACACCAAACTGGCCCGGCACGCCAAGGTGGGAGCCCTGCTTCAGCTGGCCGCCTACGGCGACCAGCTCGTCCAGCTCGGCTTCGATCCCGCTCCCCGCGTCATCCTCGTCCTGGGCAACCTCGAGCGCAGTGTCCATTCCCTGACCGATCTCCTTCCGGTCTACCGTGAGCGACGAAACCGGTTCCGTGCCTTGACCGCCGAACACCGCGCCGGCGATGCACCGGTCCAGTGGCAACAGGCGGGCATCACCTCCTGCGGCCGCTGTGACTACTGCGCAGAGCAGGTGGTAATCCATCGCGACCTGCTCATGGTCGCCGGAATGACCGGTTCACAGCGGAAGAAGCTGCTCAAGGCATGCATTCCCACCATCGATGCACTCGCCCAACTGCCCGACGGCAGAGCCAAAGGCCCCCTGGTGCGGTTGAGGGACCAGGCCCGGATGCAGACGGACCGCGGGGAAACGGACGGCTCCCGCACCTACCGCAAGAAAGGCGTCGATCACACCCTCAGCTACAAGGTGCTCGCGAAGAACACCCTTGCGGACATTCCCGGTTCAAGCCCCGGAGACATCTTCTTCGACTTCGAGGGGGACCCGCTCTGGCAGGACCCGGCCACCCGAACCTGGGGGCTCGAATACCTCTTCGGAGTGATCGAAGCACCGGAGCAGGGGTCGGCGCCCGCCTTCCGGCCGTTCTGGGCCCACTCCCGCGCTGCCGAGCGGCAGGCCTTCCTCGAGTTCCTGGAGTACGTCGAGAAGCGCCGGGCCGCCCACCCCGACATGCACATCTATCACTACGCGCCCTACGAGAAGACAGCGCTCCGAAACCTCTCGCTCCGCCACGCGGCCGGTGAGGACGTCGTCGACGATTGGCTCCGCACCGGACTCCTCGTGGACCTCTACGCCACGGTGCGGCACTCCCTCCGCGTTTCCGCAGCGTCCTATTCCCTCAAGGAACTGGAGCCCCTCTACATGGGGGACAACCTCCGTTCCGGGGACGTGACCGACGCGGGCGCCTCCGTCGTCGCCTACGCCAGGTACTGTGCGGCACGGGACGACGGCGACTCCGCAGAGGCCGCTGCCATCCTCGGCTCCATCACGGACTACAACGAGTACGACTGCCTCTCCACGCTGCGCCTGCGCGACTGGCTCCTGCAGCTGGGCAGCGCCAAGGGAACGACGGCGTCGGAAACCGAGCGCCAACTGCCCGGGAAGGGTCGGGATGACGGCCCCGAGACGAAGGCACTGGATGAACCCACCCCAGAAGAAGTCCGTCTCCGGGATTTCCTCGCCCAACTCCCCGCGGATCGCGAGCTGACTCCGGAGGAACAGGCCATCGCGATGGTGGCCGCCGCCACCGGCTATCACCGCCGTGAGCGGAAGCAGTTCTGGTGGGAACACTTCGACCGGCTCGGTTCGGACGGAGACAGCTGGGCCGAGAAACGGGACGTCTTTCTCGTCGAATCCGGAACCGTGGTGAAGGACTGGGCGAAGGCCACGCCCACGGGAAAGTTGGAGTCCCGGGTGGTCCAACTGCGCGGCACCATGGGTGAAGGCTCCGACTTCCGCCCGGGCTCCAGATGGTTCCGCATGTTCAGCGCTCCTGTGCCCGAAGGAGTGGAAGACCTGGCCGGTGACCCCCTTTCACGCGGTGGCTGCTTCGAGACCGTGGTCGAGTTCGTCGAAGCCGACCCGGAGCTGCCCGGCAGGACCCTGATCACGATCACGGAGAAGTCCACGGGAAGAATCCCGCCCTACGCCCAGTTGCCCTTCGCCCTGACGCCGGACAAGCCGCTCCGCACCGTGAGCATCGAAGCGGCCCTTGCTGAACTCGCGAGCACCGTCGGCGCGAGCGTGCCGTCCCTGCCCTCCCATCCCGGCCTCGACATCCTCCGCAAGTCCAGCCCGAGGCTGGCAACCCTCGATGCGCTCCCCGCCGTCGTGCACGACGACGCCGGCCAGCCCGACTACATCTCGGCCATCACCGAGGCCGTCCTCGACCTCGACACCTCCTACCTCGCCATCCAGGGACCACCCGGAACGGGGAAGACCTATGTTGGCTCGCACGTCATCGCCCGGCTCGTCGCCAGGGGGTGGAAGGTCGGGGTGGTGGGGCAGTCACATGCCGTCGTCGAGAATCTCCTCCGAACCGCCATCGCATCAGGTGTTGATCCGCAGTGCGTGGCCAAGAAACTGGCGACGCCCCACGATGTTCCGTGGACGCATACCTCGGACACCGCCATCGGCAACCTGCTCGCGGGCGACGACGGATGCCTCATCGGCGGCACCGCGTGGGTGCTGACCGGCAAGCACGTCCCGCCGGAATCGCTGGACCTCCTGGTGATCGACGAAGCCGGCCAGTACTCGCTCGCCAACACGCTCGCCGTCTCCCGGGCCGCGAAACGCCTCCTGCTGCTGGGCGACCCCCAGCAGTTGCCGCAGGTGACCCAGGGCTCGCACCCCGAACCGGTGGACGAATCCGCGCTGGGCTGGCTCTCCGCCGGGCACGCCACCCTCCCTCCGGAACTGGGTTACTTCCTGGCCGACTCCTGGCGCATGCATCCGGAACTCTGCGATGTCGTATCCCGCCTGAGCTACGACGGCAAACTCGAATCTGCGCCAGCCGCCGCTGACCGGCAACTGGCCGGAGTACCGGCGGGGGTCGACGTCGTCCTCGTCGATCACACCGGGAACGCAGTCGCGTCCGTCGAGGAATCTGCGGAGGTCGTCGAGCAGGCGCGCAAGCACCTCGGACGCAAGTGGCACCCCGGCGGAGGCAAGCCCGCTCGTCCCCTCGTCCAAGCCGATTTGTTGGTGGTCGCGGCCTACAACGCCCAGGTGCAGAAGATTCGCACCGCACTGGAGGAGGCGGACCTTCCGGACGTCCGGGTGGGGACGGTGGACAAGTTCCAGGGACAGGAGGCGCCGGTGGTGCTCGTCTCCATGGCCTGCTCGGCGGTGTCGGAAGCGCCGCGCGGCATGGAGTTCCTCCTGAACCGCAACCGCATCAACGTCGCCATCTCGCGTGGTCAGTGGCGCGCCGTCGTCATCCGATCGCGGGAACTGACCAACTACATGCCGACCCGCCCCTCGAGCCTGGAGGAGCTGGGCGCGTTCATCGGGTTGGGTACCGCCCAGGCCTGAATCGTCCGCAAACCACCTCCGCAGGAACGCGGCGCCAGCATCGAAGGGGAAACGAATGTACTGCATTCCGGAGGAACCGGACTTCGGAGACGGCCACGCGGCGGAACGCGCCGTCTGGGAAAAGCTCCGCGCCTGCCTGCCCGACGACGTCGTACTCGCCCATTCGGTGCAGGTCCGGAACGGCAGCGCTGAACATGAAATCGACCTGCTGGTTCTCTGGCCCGGCGTCGGTCTCGCCGCCATCGAGGTGAAGGGTGGGCAGGTGGGCATCGAGCGTGGGCAGTGGTACCAGTCCGACCGGAGCGGCCGGCACAACATCCAGAGCCCGGTTGCCCAGTCGCAGGGTTCGCTGCACGCGTTCAAGTCCTGGATCGGCGACCAGATCGGCACAGCCCTGACCAGTCGCTTCGCCTACCTGGTCTGCCTGCCGTACACAACGGTGCCGGCCGACTGGACGCTCTCCGGCTGTCCACGTTCCCTCATCCTCGATTCGGGTGACCTGCAGTCGCCCGCCGAAAAGATTCGTTCCGCCATCGAAACCGAAGGCGGCGGTGCTTCATCACTGGCGCCGGCGTATCTGCACCGCATCACCGCCCGCCTTGAAGGTCACCTCGACCCCGCGACGACTCCCGACCTGAACGCGCGCGAGCTCGAGGATGCGCAGAATCACCTGACGGAACGCCAGAAAGTACTGCTGACATCCACCCGCGCACTCCCCCGCATCCGGTTCACCGGCGGAGCGGGCAGCGGAAAGACCTGGCTGGCGGTGGAGAAGGCGCGACAACTGACCAGACAGGGCCTGCGCGTCGGGCTTTTCTGTTACAACAAGGGCCTCGGCCAGCATTTGCAGAATCAGGTAGCCACCTGGCGACAGGCCAAGCCCGTCTTCACCGGTGAATTCCACGAGTACGTCCGTTCCCTCGGGGTTCCCGACGGTAGCGGACAGACCTACTTCGACGAGGAGATGCCGCGGCTGCTCCAGCAGAAGGCCGGCGATCTGGAGCAAGGGCGGAAGTTCGACGCCGTGATCGTGGATGAAGCACAGGACTTCGCTCCGCTGTGGTGGGAGGCGCTGCTCGCCTGCCTGAAGGATCCGTCCGCCGGACAGGTGTATGCCTTCATGGACGACCGGCAGGACGTGTATCGCCGGTGGGGTGGAGCAACTGCCGACGTCGTTCACGGTCCTACTGCTGACCTGGTGCCCATCCATATCGACGACAATCTCCGCAACACCCGGCGAATTGCCGACACCTTCAAGGTCTTCGCCGGTGAACACTTCACGCCGCGCGGTGGAACAGGGCTGCCGGTTCGCCGCGTCGACTGCGCCACCGAGGACGCACTCGATGTCGCCGGTGACTGCATGGATGCCCTGATCGTGGAGGGGTGGGAGAGCAACCAGATCGCGTTGCTGACCACGCGGCACCGGCATCCGGTGCATCAGGACTATTTCGATCGGGATGCCACCCAGGAGTACTGGCGCGACTTCCACGCCAATGAATCCGAGTTCTACGGTCACGTGCTGGGCTTCAAGGGCCTCGAACGGTCGGTAGTCATTCTCTGCGTCGACGGCTTCAAGGAGCAGGACCGTGCTGCCGAGCAACTGTACGTCGGCCTGTCACGCGCACGCTGTCTGCTCGTCGTCGTCGGGGACTCGGCGCTCCTCGGCGATGCGGGCGGCCCGGAGTTCGCGCGGGCCTTCGCCGACGCCCAGCAATGGGACCCGGCGGTTCCGTCCCTACCCTGACCGGCACCGTCGCGCGCTGGGCAGAACCCCAAGAATCCTCCCAGCTAGCAGGAGTACCGTTGATATAAGCGCTCGGCAGGATTCCTCCGGAAGGCAAGAACCATGAACAAGAAGTGGCTGCGATGGCTCCCCGCCGGCATTGTTCCGGTGGTCATTCTCACCGCGACCGTTGCCGGCCCCACCACTGCGGACGCCAGCCCGCAGCTACCGGAGAAGACCGCCCAGGAGCTGCTGGAACTGGTCGCGGAAAGCTCTGACAGCGCATATTCCGGCACGCTCGAGCAGTCCTCCGAACTCGGTCTGCCCGAGCTCCAGGGAATGACGTCCCCGCACAGCGGTGGCGGCACGGACGGCGCCTCGGCCGCACTGGAACTGCTCACCGGTTCACACACCGCCCAGGTCCACATCGACGGCACGGACAAGGCCCGCCTCCAGGTGATGGATCAGCTGGCGCAGCGCGATGTCATCGTGAACGACGACGAGGTCTGGCTCTACGACTCGCGGGCCAAGGAAGCGACGCACGCCGTCCTTCCCGAGCATGAGGGATCGCCTGAGCACTCGATGCCCGGCTCAGCACACACCCCCGCAGCCCTCGCCGAGAAGTTCCTCGCCATCATCGATGCCTCCACGGAGGTCACCGTGGGAGACAACGCCCGCGTCGCCGGCCGGGACGCGTACGAGCTGATCCTGACTCCCAGAGCCGTGGACACCCTCGTCGGGGCCGTCTCGCTGACCGTGGATGCCGAGACCGGTCTGCCCCTCGGCTTCGCCATCGCTGCGGAAGGCCAGGAGGAACCGGCTTTCTCGGTCGAGTTCTCCGACATCGACTTCACCGCCCCGGCGGAGAGCCTGTTCGAGTTCACTCCCCCGCCCGGAACCGCAGTGACCGAGGTCCCCAGCGAGGAACACCACGATGCATCCGCAGCACGGAAGCACCAGGAAGCTCCGGAAGCTCTCGAGGCGGATCGCAAGCCGACTGTTCTCGGGAAGGGCTGGAGCACGATCGTCGTTCTGCCCGCAGGATCCGCCTCGGGCCTGTTGGGCGGCGGCATGGATGCGGGCGACGACGCCGGTTCGGTGGACAGCCCACGCGGTGGCGACTCAGCCGAAGCCCAGGCCCTCCTCGAACAGGCGCTGACGCAGGTCGACGGCGGCCGCGTCCTGGAGACAGCCCTGGTGTCCGTGCTGATCACCGACGACGGACGCGTCCTCGCAGGTGCCGTCAGCGCCGACCAGCTGATCGCAGCCGCGCAGCAGTGACTGGACCGATAGCGACGCAGACACGAATCACCCGAACGCCGCCGAGCCGGCAGCCAACCCGCCGCCGTCGTCAGCAGTCCGCCAGGTGAGCCCTGCTGCCGGTGAACTCGCGATCGAAACCCGCGGGCTCACCAAGACGTTCGGCCGCCAGCGCGCGGTCGACGACGTCGGCCTGAGGGTCCCGCGCGGCTCGGTCTTCGGCTTTCTGGGGCCCAACGGATCAGGCAAGACGACGACCATCCGCATGCTGCTCGGGCTCGCCACGGCATCGAGCGGCGAGATCCAGTTGCTCGGCGGGGCGATGCCGGCGTCCTCCCGCGATGTCCTCCCCCGCGTCGGCGCGCTCGTCGAAGGACCCGCCATCTACCCGTTCCTGTCCGGACGCGCGAACCTGCAGCGGTTCGACTCCGCCGACCGCCATACCTCCCCCGCCACCCGCAACCGGCGCGTGGACGCCGCCCTCGACCGCGTGGGACTCGGCCACGCGGCCCGCAAACCCGCCCATGCCTACTCGCTCGGCATGAAGCAGCGCCTCGGCATCGCCAACGCACTCCTCACCCCGCGCGACCTGCTCATCCTCGACGAACCGAGCAACGGCCTTGACCCGCAGGGCACCCGCGAGGTGCGCAGCCTCATCCGCTCGCTCGCCGACGGCGGCACCACGGTGTTCGTCTCCAGCCACCTCCTCGCCGAGGTGGAACAGATGTGCACCGAGATCGCGGTCATGAGCGCCGGACGCCTCGTAGCCCAGGGCACGCTCGATGAGTTGCGCGCCCAGGGCACCGCCCGTGTGCGCGTCCTCACCCCCGATCCTGGCACCGCCCGGCGCGTCCTCACCGAACTGGGACTCACACCCGAGGACGGCGGACGGGACGACGTCGTCACCGCCGACCTCACCCGCCCCGGCCTCCAGCCGGAAACGGTCAACGCGGCGCTCGTTCACGCCGATGTCCGTGTCCGCGGCTTCTCGATCAGCGGCGCCTCCCTTGAGGAACGCTTCGTGGCCTTGACCGGAGAGGGGTTCGACGTTGCCGGCTGAATCCTTGCCTTCTGCCCCTGCCGCCCAACGAGCGGACGACGGCGCAGGTGCGGCCCGTCCTTTCGCCGGGTGGGCGCTGCTCGCCTCCGAGATCGGGGTGCTGTTCCGACGTCGTCGTACCTGGGCGATGCTGGTGGCTCTTGCCGCGATCCCTGTACTCATCGCCGTGGTCATCCGCTTGTCCTCCGACGGGCCGAGCCCCGGCCGCGGGCCTGCCTTCCTCGACAGCATCACGCAGAACGGTTTGTTCGTCTCGCTCACCGCGCTGACGGTGTCCATTCCGCTGTTCCTGCCGCTGACCGTCGGCGTCGTTGCCGGAGACACCATTGCCGGTGAGGCAAATCTCGGCACCCTCCGCTACCTGCTGGTGGCGCCCGCCGGACGCATCCGGCTGCTGCTCGTGAAGTACGCGGGGGCGGCCCTGTTCTGTCTGGTGGCCGCGCTCGTCATCGTCACCGTGGGAGCACTGATCGGTGCGGCACTGTTCCCGATCGGACCGGTGACGCTGCTCTCCGGGGACACCATCGGAATCGGCGGCTACTTCGGCCGGCTGCTGCTGCTTGCCGCCTACGTGACGATGTCGCTGATGGGACTCAGCGCGATCGGGCTCTTCATTTCGACGCTCACCACTGTTCCGGTGGGCGCAATGGCCGCCACGGCGGCGCTTGCGGCAGTCTCGCAGATCCTCGGCGCCCTGCCGCAGCTGGAATGGCTGCACCCCTGGCTCTTCACGCACTACTGGCTCGGGTTCGGCGACTTCCTGCGGCAACCGATCGCATGGGGTTCCTTTGGCGACAACGCGCTGCTGCAGTTCGGCTATATCGCGGTGTTCGGGTCGCTGGCCTACGGGCGGTTCAGCACGAAGGACATTCTGAGCTGAGGCACCGGGTCTACTTTTCGCGGTGGCTGCTGGTCCACTGCAGGATTCCGCTCACCGCTGCCTCAAGCTGACTTACGGCCCCTGCCTCGCGATCCTCACCAGTTAGGCGCTGCCGTCCGGACGACGGCGACTGAGGTACCGCTGTCACGATGCGATGCGCGGCGGTAGCGATGCGATCCCGCTGCCGTCGAGGACCGGACGGCCGGCCACAGGAGATCGAGGGAGTGGAGCGCCTGGGCGCGCGCCATCGCGAGAACCGCCTGTGCGCAGACCTCCGCGTCATTGCCGGCGTCGTGGTGCTTGAATGCGCCCAGTCCGAGTGCCTTGGCCACGGAGGGCAGCTTGTTTCCTTCGAGGTTGAGCAGACGACGCGCGAGATTCAGGGAGCAGTGGAAGGTCAGATCCGGCATCTGAAGTCCGGATTCGGAGCACGCGCTGCGGAAAACGGAGCGGTCGAAGGAAGCGTTGTGGGCAACGAGGGCGTCGGTTCCCACGAAGTCGAGGATGCGGCGCAGGCTTGCTTCCCAGTTGGCGGCACCCGTCACGTCGCTCGCCCGGATGCCGTGAACCGCGATGTTCCTCGGATCGAAGTGGCTTACGGCGACGGGCGGCCGGATGAGCCAGGACGTCGTCTCGACGACTTTCCCGCCCTGCACCTTCGCCAGACCGACAGCACAGGCGGACCCGCGTTTGCTGTTGGCGGTCTCGAAATCGATCGCGGTGAAGTTGAGACCCTGCACTGTTCCCCCTGAGGTGACTGGTGTCGCCTGTCCGAGCAACCTTCCGGAGCTTACCTCCCAAAGGACGCCTTTCCGGGAATGTTCAACTTCAGGTCAGATAACGGCCACCGTTTCGTGGCCCTGCCCCGGCACCGTGGGAATCGGCCACCGCTGTCGTACGAGGAGCGTTTGTGAAACCGCTGATCCAAGCCATCGCCGTCCTGCTGTCCCCCTATCTGCTTCGGGGTACTACCAAGCCCTCCGTGGTCGACTTCCCGCAGACCATCGATGGCGGAGCCTGGGCTTCCGGACACATCCAGGGCATCGCTGTCGATCTGAAGAGTGAAGTTGTCTACTACTCCTTCACGTCGATGCTCGTGAAGACCGACTTCGACGGCACCGTTCTTGGCACCGTCACGGGAATCACCGGGCACCTGGGCGATCTCGCCTTCAACGAGAAGGACGGCCGCGTCTACGCATCGCTCGAATACAAGGCAGCCGATTCCTTCTACATCGCCATCTTCGACGGTGACCGGATCAACAAGATGGACCTGGATGCCGAGACGGACGGCATCGTCACCACCGTCTACCTCGAGGAGGTGGCCCGGGACTTCACTGCCGATACCCCGCGCCACCGGTACGGCAGCAGCGGGATCGACGGCGTGTCCTTTGGCCCCGCCTTCGGCCGGAGGAACGGCAGTCAAATGCTCTCCGTCGCTTACGGCATCTACTCCGACACCGAACGCAGGGACAACGACCACCAGGTGATCCTGCAGTACGACGCGACGCACTGGTGGAAGTACGAGCAGCCCCTCGTCCAGTCCAACCCGCATACGAGCGGGACGGCCGGTGAGGACGGCAAGTACTTCGTCTACACGGGCAACACCACCTACGGCGTGCAGAACCTGAAGTACGACCCGCACACCGGGCACTGGCTCCTCGGCGTCTACAAGGGCAAGAAGCAGCACTTCCCCAACTATTCGCTCTTCGCCATCGACGGATCAGCCACACCCCGACGCGGCGTCATCGAAGGCCAGCAGACCACGGAGGAAGGCCTGCTCCTGCCGCTTCTTCAACAGGGCCGCAGGCACGAGGCCACCGACATCCGCGGCTGGAACTTCACCGCCGACGTCGGACTCGAGTCCCTCGGCAACGGGTACTTCTACATCGCCACGCAGGGTCGCGTCCTGAAGGACGGCGGAATGCGGCAGACCGCAGTGCTCGACCTGTTCCGCTGGACCGGGGCGGCGTCCTCACCCTTCGAGCTCGTGAGCCGCTGACTTCTTCTCTCCGGCCATGAGAACAGCCCGACGACGGCGGCCACCTAGGGGCGGTCCGCCGTCGTCCTCACGAGTTACTTACTCGCAGCCCCTGCCATCGCCGTCGCGATCCAGGTGCGTTCCGTATCCCGGCTGGCCGATGATGACGGGTGCGGCACCAGCAGCTCGGGCCGCTGTGCAGTTTGCGTAGTAGGCAGCAGGGGCCGGTGGAGCCGGCGCAGGAGCGACAGGTGCGGGCGCCGGCGCGGGAGCGACCGGAGCAGGCGCCGGAGCTGGAGCCGGTGCTGGCGCAGGTGCCGGTGCGGGCGCGGGAGCGGGCGCGGGAGCCGGTGCGGGAGCCGGAGCAGGTGCAACTGGAGCTGGCTCTTCTGTCGGCACTGCCACGGGCGCACTCTGGTTGGTCGGGGCCAGATAGCCGTCGCAATTGGAAAGGACACGCACCATTGCATCGTGCTCGGCCTGTGTCACCCACAGGGTGTAGGTGGCTTTCACGGAGATCTGCCGGGCGACGTATTCGCAGCGGAAGGACGTGTTCGGCGGCAGCCAGGTGGCGGCGTCGCCGTCGCCCTTTTGCCCGTTCGTGGGGCCGTCGGTGGACTGCAGGTTGAGTGGATCGTTCGCGAAGGCTAGCCGCTGGTCGAACGTGAGCTGCTGTGCACCCTTCTGCCAGGCGTCCGAGAGGGCGACGACGTGGTCGATCTGGACCTCGATGCTGGTTTCCTGGCCCCGAAGGAAGGGAATCGTCGTTCCCGTGTACGGGTCGTCCAGCACGCCTGTTTGGACCCTGCAGGGAACGGAGTTCGCATGGACGATCTCGGTGAGATCCCGATTCAGCATGTCGTTCCGGGTGTCGCAGCCGTTGCGGTCGACGTCGGCCCATGACTGACCGAACTGGTCGCGGTCGTACCCCGTCTTCGGTGCACGGCCCTTGATGGGAAGCGTTTCGAGCAGGGCGAGCGCCGTGGTGTCGTAGGCGGGCTGGCTTTGGGGCGCAACCGCATCGCCGGTGACCTCAGCGACATCGTCGACCTCGACGGGCGCCACGTCCGGTGTGGCCGACGGCGATGGCGATGCGGAAGGTGATGGTGGCGCAGTCCGAGTCGGCGAGGCAGAGGGCGACGGCGAAGCAGTGCGGGACGGTGAAGGAGTTGCCTCTGCTGTGGCCGACTCCTGTTCGGCCAGAGCAGCCGGCACTGTGTCGTCAGTGGGCGGAGCGATCAAGCCGCCGACGATCAAAGCCACCACGCTGGCGCCGACGGTGACCAGACCCATCTTCCGGCCGGCGAGCCGTGCCCACGACGGCCGATTCGTGAGGACGGTGTAGAGACCCGTCAGGAGCGCTAAAAGCGCGGTCATGATGATGGCGCCGCTGATCCCGCCGGTGATCAGACCGATGACGATGAGGAACAGTCCGAGGCCGCCCACGATGGGCGTGGAAAGCTTCGCCTTCGGCCGCCCCGTCGGTGACTCGGAGTTTCGGACAGGCGGATACTGCGAAGAATTCATCAAGGCCCCAGCACTAGTGATTGTGACCGAAGCATATAACGCAGCAGATGGCACGGCGTACCGCACCTATCAAGGCCCGACGTCGTAGGTGGACAACCACCTACGTCGTAGGTGGACAACCACCTGGTGCCCACACCACCGGCCGCGCCGCTACCTCGATAAAATTTCGCTCGGTTCTCCCTGCTGCAGAACTGAGGCCAGGAGCGATGGCTCCACCGATCCCCCCGTGACGACGGCGGCAACAGTGCCGTCGACTGGAACAAGATCATGCATCCAGGCTGCTGCCGCAACCGCCCCGGACGGTTCGGCCACCAGTCGCCCGGACAAGGCCAGATGCCGCATCGCCGCATAGATCTGCTTCTCCGACACTGTGACGATGTCATCGACATACCGCTGGACATGCTCCCACGGGTGCACGCCCAGAGCAGGAGTACGCAGCCCATCAGCAACCGTGCGGTACGTCAGCTCAGGTTCCCAGGAAACCCGGCGTCCTTCGCGGAGGCTTTGAGCTGCGTCGGCCGCGAGTTCAGGCTCGACGCCGATGACCCGCGTCGTCGGGCTCAAAGCCTTCACCGCCGTCGAGATTCCGGAGATCAGTCCGCCTCCAGAGACGGGAACCAGGACGACGTCGACGTCGGGCAGCTGCTCCAACAGCTCCAGGCCAACCGTTCCCTGTCCGGCGATGATCCGAAGGTCGTCGTACGGGGGTACATGGACGTAGCCGCGGTCGGCGGCCAACTCCGCGGCCCGGATGTCCCGCTGCGCTGCGGGCACGAGTTCCACCTCCGCACCGAGGGCGCGCACGGCGGCAATTTTCACCGGCGGAGTCACGTCAGGCATCACGATGACGGCGTGCAGGTCCAGCCGGTGTGCCAGCCAGGCGACGGCACGGGCGTGGTTGCCCGAGGACTGCGCGACGACGCCGTTTTCGCGGGCCTGGTCGAGCACCTGGGCGATGGCGTTGTAGGCACCACGGAGCTTGAAGGCGCCGGTGGGCTGCAGCGATTCAGCCTTGCAGTGCAGCACCTCGTCGGGTCGCTGCGGGTGTGGCAGCGCAATAAGCGGCGTGCGCAGAACCAGGTCCTGAATGCGCCCTGCAGCGGCGGTGATGTCCTCCAGGGTGACCAGCTGCGGATTCGATTCTGAAACGCCTTGTCGAGTCTCCATACTGCGATCCTAGGGGACGCATTCTCGTGGAGAGCGCCCGCGATGTGATATCACATCCGTGCTGCATGAAGCCCCGTCCTCCCCCACGGGGTCGGATACAGTTGGAACGCCGTCGAACGTCACCCTCTTGTAGAAACGAACATCCGGCCCTCAGGGTCGAGGCGCTTGAGCAGTTGCGCGGCGATCGTGGATAGCTGCTCCACCTGCTCCGACGTGAGCTGGTCGAGGACAAGGCCACGCACGTTCTCCACATGACCCGGCGCCGCCCTCACAACCTTGGTCCACCCCGCTTCGGTGAGCGTGACGTTCTTAGCCCGGCGGTCCTCGCTGCACTCACTGCGCTCAACAAGCCCCATCTTTTCGAGGCCTGTCAGCACGCGGGACAGCCGGGGCAGGGTCGCGTTCGTCATCGACGCGAGCCCGGTAATCCGGAGCGTGCGCCGCGGCGCCTCGGACAGTGAGGCCAGCACAAAGTATTCGAAGTGGGTCAGGTCCTCGTCCCGGGTCAGCTGCGCATCGAGGGCGCCGGGCAACAGTTCAAGCACGGCCGCTATCCGTACCCACGCCGTCTGCTCGTCCTCCGTCAGCCATCGTGTCTTCGTCATACCGTCATTCTACGCAATGCTTGCACCTACAACTAACCGGTGCTAGGATATTGGTTGTACCTACAAGTTATTCATCCAGAGGAGCTTCTCATGACTTCGTTCACCATCTTTGGCAAGGGCAACATGGGCAGCGCGATCGCCGGCGTTGTCACAGCGGGCGGCGCGTCCGTCGAGCACATCGACAATTCGAGCACCGGCGCCACCGTCAATAGCGACGTCGTCGTCCTCGCGGTCCCCTACCCGGCACTCAAGGCCATCACCGCCCAGTACGGTGACCAGCTGGCCGGCAAGATTGTCGTCGACATCACCAACCCGCTGAACTTCGACACCTTTGATTCCCTGGTGGTTCCCGCTGATAGCTCCGCAGCCGCCGAGCTTGCCGCCGCACTCCCCTCCTCGAAGGTGCTCAAGGCCTTCAACACCACCTTCGCCGCGACCCTCGCGTCGCAGAGCGTCGGACCCAACCAGACCACCGTGCTGATCGCCGGGGACGACGCCGCCGCCAAGGACACTCTTGCCGCAGCCGTGAAGGCAGGCGGCGTGGACGCCGTCGATGCCGGGTCCCTGGCCCGTGCCCGTGAGCTCGAGTCGCTCGGCTTCCTGCAGTTGGCCCTCGCCGCAGGCGAGAAGATCCAATGGACCAGCGGATTCGCGCTCGTTCGCTGATCAATTGACCGCCACACCGGTGCCAACATCCGCAGGCGCCGGCGCCATGTTTCCCGCCCCTCCTGGCGCTTGCCGCCTTCTGCACGACAGCACCTCCGAGACCCTAGAAACGGAATCCTTCATGAACAACCCCGCACTGATCACCACCGCCCGCACCATCCTCCGCGTCGTCGTCGGCTTCCTCTTCGCTGCACACGGCTGGCAGAAGTACAACGAGTGGACCATCGCCGGCACCACTGCCGCCTTCGGCGAAATGGGCATTCCCCTGGCCGACGTCGCTGCTCCGGTCATCGCCACGCTTGAGCTGGTGGGCGGCATCGCACTGATCCTCGGCTTCCTGACCCGCCCGGTCGCCGTGCTGCTGACCCTCGACATGCTCGGCGCCCTGGTACTGGTACACCTCTCCGCAGGAGTGTTCGTGGCGAACGGCGGGTACGAACTGGTACTGCTGCTCGGCACCGCGGCACTGACCCTCGCCCTGGTCGGCCCCGGGCGCGCCTCTGCCGATCACGCACTGTTCGGCCGCAGGAACTCCAAAATGAGCGTGCTCGCGTAGGCTTCAACAGATTGTGAAAAGGGAGGGAACCCGCACGGGTTCCCTCCCTTTTCAGTAGTGGTGTCTGGCCGCGATAATTACGATTTGTTCGTCTTCGACCGCGTAAACGAGTCGGTGTTCCTCGGTGATGCGACGTGACCAATAACCGGCCAACTGGTGCTTGAGTGCCTCCGGCTTACCAATTCCTTCGAAAGGCGTCCGGAGGCACTCGTTGATGAGCAGATTGATCCGCTTCACCATGGCTTTGTCGTTCTTGATCCAGTACTGGTAGTCATCCCAACCATGCGGCGTGAACGTTGTGTTCATTCGGCCAGTGGTCGCTCAATTGCCGTCCCGGCCCGGTGCTGCGCAATACTCTCCAACAAGTGTGTGGCGTTGGCAGGCGTTCGCAGCAGGTAAGCCGTCTCCTCGAGGGCTTCGAAGTCGGCCAGGGACATGAGCACCGCGCTGCCTTTCTTCGAGATGATCTCCACGGGCGAGTGGTCGTTGTTGACCTGCTCAATGAGCGGGAACAGCCGCGCTCGTGCCTCGGATGCCGTGATAGCCATAACCAATCCTCCTTAGTGGTACTACAAATGGTACCGCAGAGCCAAAGGTGACGTATTGCCGCCCTGAGGCCGGGATGCACTCAGACCGAACCACCTCCCGCATTGGGCTCAAGCGCTAAGTGGCCACGGGCTCGGCGACTACCTCGGTCATAGCGCTGCACCTATTGATATACGATAGATTTTTATTGGTATTCAGTAGAAGGAGTCTCCGTGGGAAAGCTGACTATCCTAACCTTGCGCGTAGTGCTCGCGCTGGTGCTCGCCGGATCGCTGTTTGTACAGGTAGGGATGGTGCCGCTGCTGTCTGTCGATCTGGAGCAGGCCGGCGCGCCCGACGGCCCACGCATCACGTTCCTCGCCACCATGGTGCTGGGCATCGTGGCCGCACAGGTCACTGGAGTGTGCGTATGGAAGCTGCTGACGATGGTGCGGCGTGGAACGGTGTTCTCGCACCACGCCTTCCGGTACGTGGACATCATCTTCAGTGCCATAGCAGTCGCCTCCGTGCTCATCTTCGGGATTGCCGTGCTGCTCGCACCGGGCGACGTCGCTCCCGGCATCGTCCTGCTGATTTGCGGGGCGTCGCTGATGATCGCCGGGGTGGCACTGGTCGTCCTGGTGATGCGGACACTGCTGGCCCAGGCGGTCGCGCGCGATGCCGAGGCACAGCACCTGCGGACCGAACTCGACGAGGTCATCTGATGCCCATCATCGTCGACATCGACGTGATGCTTGCGCGTCGCAAAATGCCCGTCGGCACGCTGGCCGAGCAGATCGGAATCACGCCCGCCAACCTGGCAGTGCTCAAGAACGGCCGCGCGAAGGCGGTGCGCTTCACGACACTGGAGGCGCTGTGCGAGGTACTCGAGTGCCAGCCGGGCGATCTGTTGCGGTGGGAAGCGGATAAGCCCGACGACGGCGGAGGTTTCGAACCAAACGAGGCTCACCGGGAGAAATAGTCACAATTCATTGGAAAACAACAAAATTATGAATCTGTGCTAAACCTTAGAACATCAGTCGCTCCTGTCTTATAAGTCACATGGGCACCACACGTTATTTTCTAGGGGACCAAATGAAGAAGACCTCCGCCACCCTCACGCTCGCCGCAGTAGTAGGTTTCACCCTCCTGTCCGCGTCACCTGCGATGGCAGCACCGTTCCAGAACTGCGACCAGGCCGCACTCGTTGGCGCCTACAACATCCCGATCGGTTCGCCTGCCTACAATCCCAACTCCGATCGCGATAAGGACGGCATCGCTTGCGAGAACGGCGACTTCGGCCTGTACCAGGATGTAGCCACCACTACGCCTGCCCCCGTCGTCACCCAGGCGCCCCAGGTCGCCCAGATGCCCGTCGGTGGCGCCGCAACCGGTGTAGCCCAGAAGCCAGCCGACAACACCGCGGCCCTCGCACTCGGTGGCGGCCTCGTGCTCGCGGCAGTAGCCGGCGGTGCACTTGTTGTCCGTCGTCGTTCCGCATAGGTATTACAAAGCCACACCGAAATGATGGGTAGCCTCGACGGCTCCTCGTCAGATCACCGAACGGCCGCCTCGGGAGCATTGCTGCCCCTGCGGCGGCCGTTTTGGGTTAGGTGATCGACGAATTGTCTGCCCCAATTGAAAGCGGGCTGGCTACCACGGTGAGGTCAGGCTAAGAATGCCAGTCCATCGCGTTCACTAGCTGATTCCCGATACGCATGATGGCTGCGTCAATACTGGAATCACCGCTGGAAGATCGCTTCATCTGCGACCTGACCGAGGCAGCCAATCCTTCCCGGGAGATCCATCCGACCACCTCGTCGATTCCGTCCAACAGGTCTTCCTCCAAGATTTCGGTATCGCCTGCTCGATGGACGTATCCTCCCTCACGGGCACCAGCGCAAACGACCACGGGCCCGCCACCGAAAGGTGCCGGGCCCGCCGTCGTGCATCGAACTTCTAGAACGTCCGAATCGGAATCTCCGCGGGGTCCATCAGCAGCGACTCAATCTCCTCGTCGAGCTTCACCAGGGTGATCGATGCCCCCGCCATGTCCAGCGACGTGCAGTACTCCCCCACGTAGCTGCGACCCACGCTGATGCCCTGCTCCGCCAGGCGCTTGTGCGCCTGCCCGTACAGCAGGTACAGCTCGCTGATCGGGGTACCACCGAGGCCGTTGATCATCAGGGCCACGCGGTCACCGTCGCTGAACGGCAGGTCCTTTACCACGGGGCCGAGGAGCTCCTCCACGATCTCGTTCGCCGGCATCATCTTCGCCCTGCGCCGGCCCGGTTCACCATGGATACCGACGCCCATCTCGATCTCGTCCGGTCCCAGCTCGAACAGCGGACTTCCCTTCGCCGGCGGCGTGCAGGCGGTGAGCGCCACGCCCATGGTGCGCGTCACCGAGTTCACCTTCTCGCCGATGCGGATCACCTCGTCGAGGTCCGCACCACGCTCCGCCGCAGCGGCCACAGCCTTGATGACGAAGAAGTTGCCCGCCACCCCGCGTCGGCCAATCGTGTAGGTGGAGTCCTCTACCGAGACGTCGTCGTTGATGAACAGCGTCTTGACCTCGATGCCGTCGGCCGAGGACATCTCCTGGGCCATCTCGAACACCATCTTGTCGCCGGTGTAGTTGTTCACCAGCAGCAGCACACCCTTCGGTGACGCCATGAGCTTCGTCGTCTCGTACACGTAGTCGAACGGAGGCGCGGCGAAGACGTCGCCCGGGCAGGCGGCATCGAGCATGCCCTTGCCCACGATCATCACGTGCGCCGGCTCGTGCCCGGACCCTGAACCCTGCACGATGGACACCTTGTTCTGGTCGGGACCGTCGGCACGCATGATCAGGTTGTACTCGGGCACGTACTTCAGGGTGTCCGGGTTCGCGAGCGCCAGGCCCTCGAGCATCTCCGGGACGAACTGCTGCGGATCATTGACGAACTTCTTCATGAGATCTCCACGTCGTTGTGTTGGGATTCGGTTGGGAAATGAAACTCAGGGCCAGTCGGCCACGATGCGTTCGATGATGATGGCCACCGCCATCGCACCGGCGTCGGGCGAGCCGATACTGCGTTCCCCGCTGTAGCTCGCGCGGCCGCGCTTCGCCTCGAGCACCGAGGTGCCGTCGGCGCACTCGCGGGTCTTGGCGGCGAAGGCTGCACGGCACTCCTCCGACGACGCGCCGGAGGCGAGCTGCCGTTCGAGCTCATCGGTGGCAGGAATGAGGGCATCGAGCAGGGTCTTGTCACCGAGGTCCGCGTTGCCGCGCGCCTTGATGCCGTCGGTGGCACCGCGCAACATGGCGACGACGGCGGCACCATCGATGGCATCCACGGTCTTCGCGGCGGCCGAGGCCCGAAGGAACGCCGTTCCCCACAGTGGACCCGACGTCCCGCCGATCCTGCTCGAGATCACGAGGGCTATCTGCTGGAGAAAGGTAGCGACGTCGTCGCGCTTCAGCGAATCCCAGTCCGCCAGCACCTTCTCGAAGCCGCGGGCCAGGGAGTAGCCGAGGTCGCCGTCGCCGACCACGGCGTCGAGGTCCCCGAACTCCTTCTCCTTTTCGACGGCCGTGGAAGCGAGCGAGTGCACGACGAACTCGACGTCGGCGACGTCGTTGGCGGTCATGGGATCTCCGTATCGGTGGTTGGGGCGGAACCCGCATCGCCGGGTCCGGGGTAGGCCAGCAGGTCCTGCAGCGTGGTGAGGGTGACGACGCCGGGAACGTCAGTGCCGTGCGGGTTCTCGAGGACCTCGGCCTGCTCGCCGTCCGGGTCGCCGAGGGAGCTGACCACGAGGGACGCCCCGGTGAAGTCCTCCTCGCGGGTGAAGCCGCTGACGGTCACCACGGTTCGAAGTCCGGCGGCGACGGCGGCGCGCAGCCCGTTGCCGCTGTCCTCCACGACGATCGCGTCCTCGGGCGACACTCCGAGGTCGGACAGTGCCAGCAGGTAGATGTCAGGCGCAGGCTTCTTCGCGGGAACCACATCACCGGCGAACACGGAGAACTGCGCGGCGAGTGACTCCCCGACGGCGTGCGTGAGAACCGCGCGGACGGCAGGTTCCGCGGAGGTCGAGGCGACGGCGAGGGTCCAGCCAGCGTCGGACGCCTCCCCCACGATCCGGGCGATTCCCGGCCGCGCGGGCATGACGCCGCTTTCCACCAGCCCCTTGTAGACCTCGGTCTTGCGCTTGTGCCAGGAGAGGATCGCGGCGTCGATGGCGTCGTCGTCCTTCAGTCCCAGCTGCAGGGCGAGCGCCGGGGTGAGGATGCTGCGCATGCGCTCCTTGCCGCCGCCGATTCTCACCTTCACGGCATAGTCCTCCACGCTCCACTGCACGGGGACGTCGAAGTCGGCGAAGGTCTGGTTGAACGCGGGCAGGTGACCGTACTGTTCGGTGTCGGCGAGCACACCGTCGCAGTCGAAGATGAGTGCGGGCATGCTCAGCGGCCGCCTTTGCCTGCACTGCCGAACTGCGTGCAGAGGTCGGTGACCATCGCGAAAATGTCACTCCGCGTGTGCTTGAACAGCGACGGCGGATCCCACTTGTTGTTCTGCTCGGCCTGCTTCAGGAACGCCAGGCTGGACTGCATGTACGTCTCCTTGAGCGCGGTGGAGATGTTGACCTTCGCGCAGCCGCGGGCGATGAGGTCGGCGAACTGCTCGCTGCTCAGGCCGCTGCCTCCGTGCAGGGCGATCGGCACGTTGCGGGCCTCGACGATCTGCGTGACGCGTTCGACGTCGAGCACGGGTGCCGCCTTGTAGCTGCCGTGGGCGTTGCCGATGGAGGGGGCGAAGACGTCGATACCGGTGGCGTCGATGAACGCGAGCGCCGTCTCGAGGCTCTGCTGCTTGGACACCTCGTCCGACCCGTGGTCGTCCTCGACACCGGTGATCGCTTCGATCTCTCCCTCCACCTGGGCGCCGTAGCTGCGGGCCTCGGCCACGACGTCGATGGTCTGGCGCTGGTTCTCCTCGACGGGCAGGTTGGAGGCGTCGAACAGCACCGAGTTCCAGCCGGCCTTGAGGCATTCGGTGACCACGTCGCGGTCGGGGCAGTGGTCCAGGTGCAGCGTGACGGGCACCTCGATGCCGCGCGTCATCGACTGCCACAGATCGAACAGCACGCGGGAGCCGATGCTGCGCACGGTCTTCACCGACGTCTGCAGGATCACCGGCGAGTTCGCCTCGACGGCTCCTGCGAGCACGGCCTCCATCGTCAGGTCATTGAAGATGTTGATCGCGGGCACGCCGTAACGCGCTTGGAATGCCGGATCAACAATGTCCTTCAGGGGTACAACACCCACAACAAATCCTCCTGGCTAGGCTCCTCCCCACGGTAGACGGGCGGCGCGCGGGCCGGTATGGGGGTTACCCCTCCCCTGTCTCTGGGGGTAATCACCACCTCGCCAGCGGCGGGCATCGGTGGTTGAGTTGGGCGCGGCTGTTTACCGCCCCACTCCCCCACTTCAACGACGAAGGACACCATGGCTACTGGATCAGTACTTGAAACCATCACCGCCGAGGAAGCGCGCCGCGTCATCGACGCTGCCGCCGCGAAGGCCACCGAGATCGGCCAGCCGATGGACATCGCCGTGGTCGATGCCGGAGGGAACCTCAAGGCGCATGTCCGCATGGACGGCGCGAACATCGGCAGCATCACCATCGCGATCAACAAGGCCTACACGTCCATCGCGTTCCAGTGCGAGACGGGCGACCTGCAGGGCGCCACCCGGCAGGACGGGCCCATCTACGGGCTGAGCGACGCCCACGGCGGCCGGCTGGCGGTGTTCCCCGGCGGCATCCCGCTGGTGCGCGACGGCAGCATCATGGGCGCCATCGGCGTCTCCACCGGCACCATCGAGCAGGACCAGGAGGTTGCCTCGGCGGGTGCCGCTGCCTACTGAGGCGCGTCCTGCTGCAGGGTCAGCGCGCTAGAACCGGGCCATCCTCATGTGACGTGCCGGACTCGGCGATCCGCTTGATGGCGGCGAGCGTCTTCGGGATGCCGTCGAGCGCCTGTCGGGCCCGATCGATGATCTGCGCGGGCGCATCATCCCCGAACTTCTCCTCGAACATGGCGATGCCGCCCGGCAGGAAATCCCAGGATTCGGTCAGAGTGGTCCCGGTGCCGACAGGCGTCAGTGTGTAGCCCCAGCGAACCCTGTCGCCGCCGACCACCCAGGCGAACTCACTGCCGCGCTCTGCGGCCACGACCTGCGACCGGGTCTCCCAGGTGCGGTGCGGAAGCTCATTGTGCCCTGTGAACCAGGCACCGATCTGGCCTGCATTGACGTTGTCCTCCCACCAGCACTGCGTACACACCGGACTCCACTCGCCGGTGCGGGTGATGTCGGAGACCAGGTCGTAGACGGTCTCGGCTGACGCCTGGATGGTGATGGACTCCCGATGATGAAGGATCTCTGTCTGACTCATGAGCCCATTCTCACAGAGCTATCAGAGCTTCTCCTGCCCGGTCCCTCACTACCGCGGGAATCGGCTGCAGCGATCTGTGCCCGCATAGACTGGGTTCTCGCGCTGGCTACGGAGGGCCCCACATGTTTAACACCGAACGAACCGGCACCGGAAAGCCACTCGTCCTCGTGCATGGCCTCGGCTCGAGCGTCCGCACGTGGGACCCCGTCCTCCCTTCGCTGCAGGAACAGCGCGAAGTCATCGCCATCGACCTCCCCGGGTTCGGCAGCAGCGAGCCGCTCGCGGGCGAGGTGACCATCGCGACCCTCACGGACGCCGTCGAGCAGTTCCTCGAGCAGGAGAACTTGCGCGACGCGGATATCGTCGGAAGCTCGATGGGTGCGCGGATCGTGGTCGAGCTGGCGCGGCGGGGTCACTCCGGCAACGTCGTCGCCCTCGATCCCGGAGGATTCTGGAACGATACCCAGGTGCGCATCTTCAATGGCAGCATCACCGCGTCCATTGCGCTGGTACGGCGCCTCCAGCCCGTCCTGCCGTCACTCGTCCAGCAGGCTGCGGGCCGGACGGCGTTGCTCGCCCAGTTCTCCGCGGCCCCCTGGAAGCTCGACCCGGACCTCGTCCTGACGGAGCTCCGCGGATTCGCCACCTCGCCCAGTCTTGACGAAGCGCGTAAGTCGCTCGCGCACGGACCGCGCCAGGCAGGCGCGCCACAGGGGACGATCAAGGGCACGCTGGCGTTCGGCTGGGGCCGGTCGGACAGGGTCACCCCGCTCAGTGAGGCCGCCGTCGCCATGTCTCTCTATCCGGATGCCACCCTGCACGTCTTCGAGGACTGCGGGCACTTCCCGCACTGGGACCAGCCGCAAGACACAGCCCGGTTCATCCTCGACGCCACCGCCGCTAAATCTTCGTAACTATCCTCCGAGCCGCACACCTGGCAAGCGTGCTGGTGGCGCCTCAGTACGTAGGCTGAGGACGGGCGCCGGCGCCTACTTGGAGTTCGCCCTCGACTAGCCCTGGTGCTGCATCCCCACCAGCATGGTGCGGTTGCGGGCGCCCGTCTTCCGCAGCATCGCGCCCACGTGCTTCTCGACCGTCTTCACCGAGATGGCGAGCCGGGTGGCGATCTGCTTGTCGGCCAGCCCTTCGATCAGCAGGTCGCGGACTTCAAGTTCGCGGGCCGTGAGGCGGACGGTCGAGCTCTCCTTGGTGGCGGCGTCGCCGGTGGCCTCGGTGAAACGGGTGAAGACGGCGCCGTCGAGCAGCGCATCACCGCGGGCCGCAGCGACAACTACGCGAGCCACTTCGGCCGGCGTCGAGGCGAGCGAGAGAAATCCCCGCACGCCCGACGCCGCCGCGAGCCGCAGTTGCTCGAGGGTGGGCTGGTCGACGACGGCCACCACCGGCCGGTCGACGGATTCCTCTGCCAGCCCCGTCTGCTGGGAAGCGGTGTACTGCTCGAGGAGTGGCCAGTCGAGCACGATCATGTCCGGCTGCAGCAGCGAGATCGATTCCACGAGGTCTTCGAGGCCGCCCGGCTCCCCCATGACCTGTACGGATGGTTCGGAGGTCTCGAGCAGGCGGACCAGGCCTGCGCGCACCAGCGGCTGGGTGCAGGCGACGAGCACCTTCCACCGCTCGCGGGACACTTCCCCGTTGGCGGAGTAGGGCACTTCCGCGCGGACGCTGGTTCCCCAGCCCTGCGTCGAGTCGACGGAGAGGTCGCCGCGCAGGTAGTGGGCGCGGGCCGCCATGCCGTGGAGTCCCAGGCAGGCGGACGACGACGGCGACCCTTCCGTGCCGCGCGTTGCGGCAGCGTCGAACCCGCGGCCATTGTCCTCGATCACGGCGGCAATTCCGGTGGCGTTGTAGAACAGGCCCACCCGGCAGGTGGTGGCACGGGCGTGCACGACGACATTCCCCACGGCTTCCTGCACGATCATGAACACCTGATGAGCCACCTCGGGCGCTAGGTCGTGGGGTTCTCCGACCACCAGGAGCGTGGCGTCGAGGGGGTAGAGGGCTTCCACGCGGTCCAGTTCGGTGCGGACCGCCTCCTCGAGGGTGTTGCCAGTGAGGCTGGAGGGGCCGAGCCCGAGGACTGTGCGGCGGGTTTCGAAGAGGGCTTCGTGGGCGAGGACCCGGGCGGAGTCGATGTGCTGGGTGGACGGCGACCCGCCGGGGGTGGCCTTGTCGGCGCGGTCGAGATGAAGAAGCAGGGATCCGAGGGAGCGGCCGATGGTTTCGTGGACGTCGCGCACGGCCCGTTCGCGCTCTCCGGCGACGGCTGCCTCGCGTTCCTTGGCTGCGGCGGCATTGTGGAGGCGGGAGTTCATGATGGCGATGGCGGCGTGGTTGGCGAAGAGCTCCACGAGCGATGCTTCGGCAGGGGTGAAGGCTCGGCCGGGTCCGTTGCTGAAGATGGCGAAGGTGCCGATGATCGCCCCGTCCCAGGAGATGGGGACGCCGATGACAGCGCTCCCCCAGCGTGGGTCGCTCGGGTGGATGTGACCGGTGGGGACGGAGGCGTAGCGATCGAGGATCACGGTGCCGCGTTGCTTGACGATCTGACCTGTGAGGCCTTCGGTGAGGGGGAAGGTCTGGCCCTCGTGGCAACCGACGCCCTGATCCACTTCCTTGCGGTAATAGCCCTCGGCTTCGTGGACGATCGAGATGGAGCCGCTCTCGCAGCCGAGGAGGGCGACGGCGTGGCCGAGGACGCGTTCGAGGAGCGGGACCAGCTCGAACTGGCCGGCGAGGTCGCCGGCCAGTTCGGTGATGCGGTCGAGTTCGGATCTTGGGGTGATGAGGGGCTGCTGGGGGCGGTCCGGTGTGGAGAGCTGCTGCATGCAAGGCACCTGTCTGCGACAACCCGGCGCGGCGCTGCGCACGGGCCTTCAGGATAGCTAGGAGGGCGTTGAAACGGTTCTGCACGCCGATGCTGCTTTCCGATAGCTACTCAGCAGGGCACTTTCCGACTTTACATTCGCGGTTCGCCGAAAGTCATCCAAGCGTCTTCAACCGATTCAACCGATTCAACCGATTCAACCGAAACAAGGATGCTCAGCTGGAGTTGGGCCCACGCGTGGCCACTCTCGCCGGAGTCGGTCGCACCGCACCCGTACCTGCCAGTCGTCTGCGTCCCCTCGATGAAGTCGCCACGGCTCGGGTTGGTGGGGTAGCAGGTGCCTCGTTTTGAGTGTGCAGGATGCCACACCTACGTGGCCTCAAGTACGTAAACGAACAACAGCCTGCCGTCCCCGCATAACACGTGGTGCCGCGGATGCTGAGTCCCAAGAACCACAACCGGTATAAATAAGACTAGCGGGACCACTAAACCGGAACCGCACGCTCCACCACCGGTGCTGCTTACCACCCGTCGGAGTGACGTCAACCCCGGAGGAGCGCATATGGTACACAAACTGCTCGACATCACTCCTACACCAGATGTCCTAGTAGCCCTCACACGTACACCTATCAGCCCACTCGACGCTCTGAGTGAGCTCGTCGATAACGCAATCGACTCGTTTAGGGCAGCCGCGACCGGTGGAAGCCTGTCACCGGTGCGGCAGGTCCTCATTGAAGTCCCGGGCAGCGCGGAGGTGGACAAGGGCGAGGGACTCATCCGCGTGCGCGATACAGGAGCCGGTCTTTCCGAGGAGCAGATAGCAAACGCGATGCGCGCCGGTTTCAGCAGCAAGAACCAATTCGACACTCTCGGTCTTTTCGGAATGGGATTCAACATAGCGACAGGCAAGCTCGGCCGTGTCACTCGTGTGATCTCGGCACGCGAGGAAGACGACTACGCTGTGGAGGTCGTTTTGGACCTTCCAAAACTGATCCAGGACGGCGCCTTTGCGGTCAACGCGGAACGCACGGCAAAACCGCAGGGGATCTCGCACGGCACCATTGTCGAAATCAAGGGGTGGTGGCCGTCCGGCGATGCAAATAGCGGGTTCATCAAAGACCTCGCGAAAATCCCTAAAAATACTCTTCGTGAACGCCTTGGACGGCGCTATAGCACACTGCTGCGCGGCGGGGTGAGTGATCCGGTGCACATCAGTGTTAACGGAGAGCGCTGCAAATCTTTTGAACACTGCGCATGGTCCGCTGAGCGCTTCGTGTCGCGCCAGAACCATGGTAATATCCCCGCCCGAATGGAGTTTGACGAAGTCATCGAGAGGTCCCGAAGGTGCCTTCGAGACGGCGCGGATTTCAACGGTACAACCCAGTGCCCTCGATGTGGAAGCAGCGCAAGCAAAGAGGTGGTGCACCGTGTACGGGGTTGGGTGGGGATTCAACGGTTCGACGATCAGGACGATTTTGGGATCGATCTGATTAGAAACGGACGTGCGATTCGGGTTGCCGAAAAGGCCTCCTTCTTCGAATATGCCGACGAGGTCAGAGGCAAGGCTGAGCGGGAGTACCCGGTTGACCAGCAGTATGGCCGCATTATCGGAGAAGTCCACCTCGACCAGGTTCCAGTGGACTTTCAAAAACAGAACTTTCAACAAGCCACCCCCGAGTGGCAGGCCGCGATGCACTACCTCCGCGGCGGATCGCTTCTGCCAACGAAGTGGCCGGTAGGGAAACCCAATGAATCACCTGTCTCACTGTTGTTTCAGGGCTATCGTAAAGTTCGGAACATCGGTCGAGGCGACATGTACATGGGGCAGTACGACCCGGTTAAGGAAAAGGCCGCTCGTATTCCTCGCGAGGTTGAACGAGAGTACCACCAGAAATTCCTGCGCCGTGTTCCCGGCTACTACGACGACGAAAAGTGGTGGGAGCTCGTCGAGAGTGCGGGCCAGTCTCCCATCACGGCAACTGTCGAATGCTCCGAGTGTGGTTACCAGAACGTCAAGAGCGCTGAAACTTGTGGTGACTGTGGGCACGTCCTCATCGCCAAGCATTGCCGCAACTCGGAGTGCAAGGAGGAGATCGCTCAGTCAGACCTCACCTGCACGTATTGCGGGGCATCACAGGTGCCGGAGATAGAAATGCCTTGGTCGTGCGCGTTCTGCGGGACCGCAAACAAGGCGGGCGACGAAAAGTGCATCATGTGCAACAACATCAAGGGCACGCCGCATCCGGGGAGCCCAGAATCTTTGCTACCGCTTTCCGAGGAGCGCCCGGAGCTCTCTGCCTCCTCTCTGACTATCACAATGGGTAACGGAAGGCCGAGTAGCCCCCTCGAGGTCGTTGTGCGCTCCACGCAGCGGAGCATCATGGCCACGTACGGCAGAGACCCCGTGCCACTGGTAATCGAGCGCAAGCCAGGCATGTTGTCCGTGTACGTCGACTTGAACCATTCCGCGTTCACGGCTCTGGGACTCAAGCCCGAATACCTCATCGCTGCAGAGGCAGCCCAATACCTGCACGCTCTTCATGCAACCCTGCATGGCAGGCCTGAGCACACAATCTCAGCCCTGATGACGGAAACGTTAAGAAAGGGATGGGGCTACTCGGTCACGGAGACTGCCGACACCGTGGGGGCTCAGATCAAGAACCTGTTCAACCTCATTATGGAAAAGCTAGTAGCGGCGCCGACAGCCGAAAGTTTCTACGAAGAGCTCGACGAGGTACAGCAACGTTCGATGGCCGAGTCAATGATTACTTCGGGCATCGACCTATCGGAGCTCACCAGCCTTAAAAAGTCCGGCGGGTATCTTCGCTTCTGCGACAGGGACACTCTCGCCTCTTTCTTCGACAGCCATCCTGAGAGCTGGTTCGATGGGCGAGTGTGGTCCGACGGCTGGCCTGAGGAGTCCGAGTTTGGCCCTGTGGTCGCTGAGAAGCTTCGGGAAGAACTACATCTCAAGTACTTGCGCTGTCTTCAGGACTGCGCCTCGTACCTACGTTACGGGCAGCCGGAGCGGTTGCTCGTCATTCGAGCCAGCGCTGCTGCTGAATTCCTGGGTGACAAACTGTCATGACACAACGCATCGCCACTGCTGCGCTGCTTCACGGCACAGGATGGCAAGCTCTCGAGCGCACCGTACAGCGAGTGCTAATCGGCCGCGGCTACACCGGAGTGCGACTGGCCGGCGCTTCGGGGGACGGAGGCGCCGATGTGATCGCCACCCTTCGAGGACGGCGTTGGCTTTTCCAAGTCAAACGGTGGCGCGTGCCCGTGGGGGCTGAGGTAATAACGGAGACAGTTGCGGCCTGCCACCGCTATGAGGCGGATGTCCCCGTGGTTGTGAGCCTGAACGGGTTCGACGCAAAATCCAAGGCGCAGCGGGCTAATCTCATGGCCAGCGGCGTTGAACTGCAGCTCTGGGACCTCCAGACCCTTATCCGTCAAGCGGAGAGGGTCCCCGAGGAGCCCCTCTCTCAAAGGGAGCCCGAAAAATACCAGCTGCGAACCTACCAGGCGGACGCCGTGGACAGCATGATGGGTGAGTTGGTCGACGGGTCACGCAGCTCTCTTGTTGTGCTAGCGACCGGACTGGGAAAAACTTATGTTGCAGCAGAGTTCTACCGGCGCTTCACCATGAGCCGTCCAGGCGTCAAGACGCTCGTTCTTGCCCACCGCAACGAACTTGTTTACCAACTGGAGCGGTCATTCTGGCCACTGCTGCCGGCCTCTCGGTCGACCGGAGTGTGGAACGGCAACGAACGCCCCTCCCCTGGGGTCCTTGCAGACTGCGATATCGTATTCGCCTGCGTCGATAGTGTTGCGAGCTTCGTGTCGTCCGGTGGAACCCTCAGCGATTACGGGCTCGTCATCGTGGACGAGTGCCATCATCTCGGGACGAGCATGTACGACACCGTGCTAGGGGACCTTTCCGCTGGGGACGGCGGGGCATTCCTCGTAGGTATGACTGCTACTCCGTGGCGCCCAGACGGAGAAGGGCTGCATGAGTGGTTCGACTTCCCCGTAGCGGATGTGGACATGGTGCGGGGCCTCAGGGAGGGGTACCTGGCGAACGTTGACTATCGAATGTACACCGACAATATCGACTGGGACTCGTTGGCATCCGGCTTGTCGAAGAATGCACCCGCACTCTCTCCGCGGGGCATCAATCGCACCCTGTTCATCGACGAGTGGGACGATGCCGTCGCGGATCGGTTGCACGAAGCATGGAAAGAGCAAGTGCAACCCCGGGGAATAGTTTTTTGCGGCACCATCGACCACGCTGAACGCATGGCCGGGCGCATCAATGCGCTCGGCTTCACGAGCGCCCAAGTCATTGCGTCGCGCACGTCGGAAGGCAAGGCTGTAGACGCCGCGACACGGAACAGAATTTTGTGGGACTTCGCTGATGGCCGCACAGGCATCCTTTGCGCCGTCGACGTCCTCAACGAAGGCGTCGATGTCCCCGACGTCAACATCGTTGTCTTCCAGCGGGTCACGCACAGCAGGCGAATTTTTGTCCAGCAGCTCGGCCGAGGTTTGAGGCTGGCGCCCCACAAGGACCGGGTCGTAGTACTGGACTTCGTCTCCGATATCCGCCGCTTTGCCGCCGGCCTCGAGCTACAGAACTCGCTGAGCACATCAATAGGTCGGCGTGACCCCAGGGTGAAAATTGGCAACAAGGTCACTTTCATGCGGGCCAACGACGAGGACGTCGCGGGGGCGGACTTCCTCCGCGAATGGCTCGGCGACCTGAACGCAGTCGAGAACGCCGACGAAGACGCCCACATTCTTCGGTACCCTCCTGAAGATGTCGTAGCCAGAGTAATCAAGGGATAGGCACAAAAACGCCATGCCAAAAACAACCGCTAACCACCAGCAGAGCTGGAACAGCCTCAAACCAGACTCCCTGTACGCAGTGGAGCAACTTCGAGATCAGCTGGCAGCCCCGGCAGAATCTCTGCAAGACATAGTTGACGCGTACCTGATCGCCAAACGGTCACTGGCGGAGTCTATGCAGGCCCTACTGCGTGAGAGCTTGCCGGAAAAGTGCGCCACTTTTCACGACCTGCGTGAGCAGCTGGCTAACGCACTCTTCGCACGTTATGGAGGAAGAGTCCCTGGCCGGTACTTGAAGGTTCCGTACGGGACGCGCGTGCACGAAGAGCTATTCACCATCCTTCTCGAACACCAGGGAAGGCCCGTTCCAGCGATGATGCTTCGCATTATCAGCGCTGATTCTGTCCACACTGAACGGAGAATGCGGGAATTGCGCGAACTGGGTCTTAATATCAACGCAGGCAAAGCACAGGGAGTGGACGTTTACACTCTGGAATCCCTCGAGATCGATATTAGTCTCCTGTCGGCAATTCCGAAGAACCTCATCAACCAGGACAAATCATTGCAGACACCGGAGAAGGGAGCCCTTATCTCCTACTTGAATTAGCCAGCGCAGGTCTTTGTTGGCCTGAGGGACCGCAACGACCCGTCCAAGCTAGACCCGCTAGGCGTGGTAGATCCAGTAGATGCCAATCCTGTTGCTGGTTGCCGAGTAGATGTGCAACCCCGGGATTATCGAGAAACTGATGATTAACCGAACCAATCGTGACCACCTGGACAGCCCCCTCTGCCGCCGCCGGATCGCGGCGCTGACCAGTTGCGAGGAAGCCGTCCAGCACGGCGGACTGGCTGACGGGCGAGGGTAGACGCCACGCCGACCTGTATTCACCGACGTCCAAGCTGGAGGTCACCCCGCCTCTCACCTGGGATCGACTGACTAGGCACTAACTACACAAGTGGGCCGAGGCCGGGTCAGCAGTGTTTATTTGAAGACTGCCGCCATTCCTCAGCTGATCCTAGAACGTGCAGCTGACTCCGCGAATGCCAGGTGGCGGTGATGGTCGGCTTGACCGGTGAATGCTTTGAAATCACCAAGCCGGTAAGCCAGGCCTTTCCTCGTCCTTTTCTTCTCGATGACGAAATCCTTGTCCAGGTTGGCAATGCGCTTCTCTAGGTCCAGTAACGCGTAGGGCTGGGACAGGCGTTCCAGTAAGTCTTCAAGGTACAGAAATTCTTCAGCCTCCCGCAGCGCGCGGTAGACGTCGTCGTGAATGCTGCGCTCAGCGACCTTCCGAGCGCCTTGGACCTCAGTCTCATGGTCGAGAGCCGCTCTAATCGAGCGGCCAACGGCCTCGGCTAAGGGCGGCGGGAACGCATTGCCGATCTGCCGGTACTGGGCAGTCTTACGGCCCGAGAACGCCCATTTCGTTTCTCCGTCCCAGCCCTGCAGGCGGGCCACCATTTCTACCGTGAGTCGCGGGGGTTTCTCTAGGAAGTGCGGGTCACCCGGCAGCGGGGCGTGATCAGCCACGCCCATGCCATCCACGTGCATGACGCGCCATGCTCGCTTGGCCCGCGTAGGGCCCAGATCGGCACCACCGTGCTTCTTGCTGCCGCCGACAATGGTGGGGGCAATCCCGGTAACCGCATCGGCCCACTCGTCCGCGTGGCGCCAGCCATTAGAGCCCATCAGATCCCGGAGGGCCTCACCTACGGGAACGTGCTCGGTAACGGGCTCTGGCCACTGAAAATACGGGGCGTCATCCTCCTTGAGAGCCACAAGCACGAAACGTGGCCGCAGCTGCGGAACCCCGTAATCGGAAGCTTGCAGTAACTTCCAATCCCCCACGTATCCGGCTTCAGCTAGGCGATCCAGCACAGCCTGACGATAGGCGGCGAATCGTGGCATTGACAGCCCGCGCACGTTCTCGAGCATCAGGGCCCGTGGCTGAATACGGGTGCACAGCTCCACGGCCCAGGCAAAGAGGTCCCGCTCATCGGCAGTACCTAGTTGCTTGCCCGCAATGGAGAACGGAGGGCAAGGCACCCCGCCTGCTAGCAGCGATACTCCCCGGTAATCTTCTGGTATCCATACGGCAGGGTCAGCAACATCCCCCGGAGCAATCTTCCAATTGGGGCGATTTGTCCGAAGGGTCTCCACTGGATAAGCATCGAGCTCAACAGCCAGCGCATGGCTGAAGCCGGCCCGTTCCAGGCCTAACGCCTGCCCTCCGGCTCCAGCACAAATTTCCACGACATCATGCGACACGCTTCACACACTCCCTTGTTGCCTCAGTCCGCCGCGTAGGTCGACCTAACTACCGGCCGAAATCTTGCCGCATGACCCGTAAAGCTGCAGGCTCTCATTTCCGCCGCTTACTGAGCCCTTGGTGGGGTGGCCTGCACCTGGCAAGGCGGCAGGATATTTACGAACTGGGGCTTCTGGCCAGGCTGAACCCGCGGCCGAACCTGCGGCTGGATAGCCTAGTCTAACTCAAGGAGGATTCCGGCCTTCCACGGCGCGCCATCCAAGCAGCGCCATGCGATCACCTGCTTAATAGTGCGGCTGTAACCCTGCCCACGGCTGCGGCATCAGATTCGTGTTCCCACAAGCTCACAGCCCCCTCTAGGGAACCCCTTTGAGCTAGATTAATTGAGTTTACCTCCCCTCAGTCTCGTTCACGCAGCCGGCCCCCGGTATCGCTGCGACTTTCGTATCGAGCCTTCGCCGACAACGCGTGCCCGGCCTTACATCGTTCTCACCCGCAGACGTTTAGCCGTCTTCGTTGACGACTGCTTCCGGCACAGCTGTCCGACACATGGACGAACGCCAAGCACCAACACTTCGTATTGGGGGCCAAAACTCGCCAATAATCGCGACCGGGACCAGCGGAACACGCGAGCACTGCAGGCGGCTGGATGGACAGTAGTGAAAATTCGGGAGCATGAAAACGCAGCTATCAGTATGGAGAGGGTGAGAGCAGCACTCGACTCCCGGGATTCACCGCAAGTCACTGGTTCCGCGTGACTCGTTCTGCATTTGCCATTCAATTAACGTACAAATGATGCAAGGGCGATGAGCCCCTGATCATTAGGGGCATGATACTAGTAGCATCGACATGAATCCTGTGCCATACCTCACTGCTCGCCAAATTAACCTTGGCACTGCGCAACGCGCTAACCTTAACGGCCGTCAACACGGACCTTGACCCGATGTCTAGCAATAACCCGATCCGGTTAGGAACCGCACGGTCGACGGGCTCCCGGGCACCAAGATGAACAACATAGCACGGGCGCCGGCCGCGACCACCTCTGGCTAGGATAGCGTGCCTCAATTGTCATCTCCGCCTACTTCGCCGTCGATCTGTTGTCCGGAACAAGCACGTCATACCGATCGAATGAGCGAGCATTACTGGCCTGCCGAACCACGGAGCGATTGCAGTTTAGGCAGTCCCTATCGAGCCCGCGTCTAAGTCGATTATATTAGCATAAGCGCTCGAGAACTCGGGAGTAACGAGGATACGGACATTAGCTTGCTGAAATCTTCGCCCTAATTCGTCACCCAACATGCGGTGCAGCGCAATCACAACTACTTGCAACGGGGTAAGACCAGAATCTTCAAGATAAACACTCATCGCCTGCGAACGCAGGGAACTTTCGACTGCGCTGACATCCACCTCGCATGCAGAAAGCAGACTATTGACCGTGATACAGAATCTGTATTGGTCAGCTGGACGAGCTGACGGTCGCCAAAATCGCAATAAGTCCTTCGCTCGCATTAGCTGGACTTCCGGCGCATTACTATCCCGCTGAAATTCGGTCGCGTCGGGCAGATTTGACATCAGTCCATCGAGCAACTCGAGAGAGGCCCGAACCTGTCCCGCCGCACGCCTGATTTTCCAACCGTGCGCACTTTCTTCACTGCTCTTGTACATTGCATCATGAGTCGCGCGCCACCAGGCGTATTGGACCGCAGTTCTAATCTGAATTTCGAAACGCCGCTCGAGCACCTTCCTGTTCTGTACGACGACTGGGCTGACCCTATTGCCCAGCCGAGCAATAACGTGGACGTCGTCGTAGGTGAAACTCTCCGCGGAATCAGAGGACCTTAGCTTCAGCTCGCCCTCAAAAATTTCCAACATGCGCCCTATCGCTTTGCCAAGCTCGTTTCGAGTCGGCACGACAACAGTACATGCGTACAGATCATGCAACTGACTGAGGGATGCTGACCCCGACTCCAACTTCGAAGTGCATGATTCTGGACTTTTGATTCGGTCGCTGAAAAGCCAATTTTCTTCTAAGCAAACCGCTCGCAGCCTTATTCCAACTAACTCAGCAAGTGGTTCGACTACAACAAGCGACGAATCATATGCTGCCATGATGCTGTCCGGAACCATCATGATTCGACTAGGCTTCTTTCAAAGCAGAGACAATAAGTTCGCGCCGGATCAACCTGGAGCTCTCTTTGTTGGTACCTTGCCGCACGGCGTCTGAGTATTTCAATTCATCTGCGCTACTCGGGTCCGAGAAGGCTTCGTGGAGTTTCCGAAGGACTACCTGCGCACTCTCCGGAGATGGTGTGTTTCGTCCTCTATCTAACTCAAGCACAGCGGACCAAAGGCTATAGAAGTCCCCGAGATTAGTCCACCTTGTCCCTTGTATATCTAGTTTATTCAACCACTCGAGAGCGGTGTAATATCGCAGGTCGGTCTCGTCTTCGTTGGAAATTTCCTCGTCATAAGACGAATAGTAGTCGTCCAATAGATTCGGACTACCGTCTAGTATCCCATGCATCGTCAGGAGATAGATCTCGGACACATATTCAACATCAAGCATTCTCGCAATTCTCGCTCGGCTTGCTACACCGACGTTCGTCCAAAAGGGATGCTCCGCCAAGTTAGTCATCTTAGTAATGAAAGCGCCCTCATATTGTGCTTTTCGCAACTCTTGGCGGTTCAATTTAGCGGTATTTTTATTTAGGCGTTCGAAGGCCGATTTTATCTCGGCATTTGTGCTTCGAGTGATATTCTCAACACTCAGTACATAATCAACGAAGGAATCTCGCAGCAAGTCCGAAAGGTCTGAGTAGTAGGCGCTCTCAAACCCTTCCTCCGCGAAGTACTGCCCGAGATGAAACTCGTCCTTAGTGAACGAAATGATGGTTTCTAGCCGCTGCTTACCGTCAATTACGTGATGAACCGTCGGACTACCAGGGCGTGTCTCTATCTCCAGGTAGATGGCAGGGCTGGGATAATTACGCAATATTGTATCGATATAGAAGCGCCTATACTCGTCATTCCAAACGGAACGCCTTTGGTATGTCGGCGCTAAGTCCAGCTGCAGGGAGCTGTCCATTTCAAGGAACCATTGAACAGTCTGCGTATTTGGCCGTCGCTGCATTTGTGCTCCCAATTTGTGGTGAGTATCTCTCGCAAATGTACACCACCACCATAGGCGCCGGGCGTCTGGCGCGGCGGTTCTGAACAGTGCACATTTATATGCAAGGTCTTCGATCAGGGATGAATTTATTCAACAAGGTTCGGCCCCATGGCGTGGTGGCTCATGGCGCGTCGTAGCTGATCCGGCGTGGTAGCCGTGACCGTCAGCGAAGCTGCGAACGCGAATCGGAGTTGTTCCCATAGGCTCACTGAGTGGGCCGCTCCCCCTGCTCCGACGGGAACGTTCGCCCAACCGCCCATCGTAGGTTGTTCGGACTGGCGACGTTCGTGAGCTTGGGAGCCGTTTCTAATAGTTAGGCCGCACCTGCTTGTCCTCGTCGTGCACCGCAGCGCTCACGAGCGTCGCTTAGAGCGGATCATACATATACTTTATCCGTTCGCCGCATCGAAGTCCGTCTTACTCAAGAATCTAACGAAATTAATTCCCTGACCCGTCAACTTCAACGTCGATCCTTGCAACTGCTGGCTTTCGTCATCTCTCGACCAACCTTTCGCCAATCGCCGCGCCCTACCCTTCTCGAGCTGAGCCGCTAGTTCCGCTGGACTATCAATGACCACTAGCCCCTCGCTTGCCAATTGCTCGAAGAGTACCTTGTAGTAGTTTTCCGATCTATTAAAGCCATCCGTGCTCAGCTTTTTAAGTACGAGAAGAGTGCCCTCTCTTACTCGGGCGAATTTTGCTTCTGCAATGTCGTAGAAGGCGCATAAAGCAAGAATGTGAGGTTCTTCAAGTCTCGCGATAATTCTAGTAAGTCTCTCCGCCTGACTCATCCATTTGCTCTCTGCCCCGACAACTAAGGCATGCTTAAGGCGAGCTCGCTTATTAGCCTCGGTGGTCTCCTGAAGCTGACGGATAACGAAGTGCAAGTTAGCGAGAAACTCATCCTTTTCGAGAGCGTCCAAACCTATGCGCTTCGACTCGAGTGCGTCTCCGAGCAACTGATGCAACTCTAGAATCTGGTTCTGCACTCTCCGGGACTCGGCCGCGGCGAGAGTTTTATTTATGGCGATGGCCATAGGGCCACCGATTACGGGGACCACCGCGGCTACAGATTCTAGAGCCCAGGCCCCACCCGCTTCGATCTTATCCTTGGTCTCTTCCCGCATAATTCCTAGATCTTGCTTCTAGGCGTGGTGACTGCCGGTAGTATATCCACTCCAATAGAGTCGAACGGTCCGGGGTTTGCTGAACGCGTCGCTTCCACCATCGAGGAAAAGTCGTCAATTGCTTTTGCAACTCGATCTTGAGATTTCAAGCCCATATCCGTCGCCGGTGATAACTGCTTCGAGAAGGCTAGTAGGGTTTCCACGATCGGAATCCAGCGGTCAGTAGCTTCGGATGGTGAGAAATTCTTCTTAAACGTCAGTTGGGTGCGATCGGTTACAGCTCGGCCAATGATGGTCTCAATGCACCCTCCTATTGCCGCCACAAAAAGCAAATTTGATCCGCGGGATCGAAAGTACTCCGCATGCCTGTTCTGGGCTTCGGTGCGATCGTTTACAGCGATTGACATAATCGCCTGCTTCGCTCGATCAACAGCCCGTAGGAGGCCGAAGACCAAAACGATGTGGCGGGCACTAACAGATTCCCGGAAAACACTTGCATATGTCGCATCGTTATCCCAGATCGTGCGTGTCTCGTTGTATGCCAAATTGGGACGCCCATGGAAGGCGGAGAGAGATTGGGCAACGGACGAGTCCGCTAAGAGCCCGCGTCGGCGAACAATTGCGTCACTTGCCCCACCACGCCGTCCTCCGCGATATTCCGCATCGGGAACCTTCGCGAACTCGGCTCGCAAACGCTCCTGAATGGGATCTCTGCTGCGGAAGTCCGTCGCTTCAACCTTATTCTGGGTGTTGTTGAACCGGACAATATCCTCCAGTACCGAAGGATCAGTACACTTTACGAAGCGTGTCATTACTGCCGCTTCCTTGAGCTTCTCGGCTTCCTTAGTCGAGAGCTCGCCGATAGCTCCAGTTGTTTGGCCACCATTTACGATACCGATACCGCTCACCTTAAGTTCACGGGAAGCGGCATCATGCGAATAGTCGTTAACAAGTATAGTTATTCCATTGTTGAATATCGCAAAGTTTTTTGGTGCCGACTTGGCCGTCTCTTTTATTCCAAAGTTGATGTTGCTCGCAGAACGCACCATCCCTAAATAATCCCGGATGTTCGGTGACATGAGCTGTGTTGTGTGCGTTGACCAGATTTCACGAAGGGCATCCGCTGCAATAGCGGTGGAGAATGCACTCCACCCATCGGCGCTTAATTCGAATCCACCAGGCACTTCGAAGACGAAGTCATCATCGACGAGAATTGGAGCCTGGGTTCGAGAGTATTCTTTCTCAAGTTGATTCTGACCAATCTCAAGAAAAGCAACGTCAACGTCCGATTCGGGAAACTCGCGCTTTATAAGCGCGTCTGCGGTCGTGGCAGCCTGTCCAAGTTCTCGCTGGACATTCGCGGACTCAGGTAAGTTGTGTACGTACCAGATTTCGAATTCAGCTACGGTACCGGCAGCAAGTGCGGAACGAACCTCTACCGCTGCTCCGCGAAGTGTTTCTGGGACCGTCTCCAGCGGCCCTGCCAGGAGCCAACTTACGGCCGTGTTGGCGTCAGCCGCCTTGTCCTCAGGTGCTGACGATCTAGCGGTTTTAGCCTCATAGCCCTGACCCACGATGACCTTAGTGCCGTCGTATACCACGGCGACTAGGTCGCATTTCTTATCGTTGCTATGGTCGGTAAGGGCGTTAGCGGCGAAAGTATCAATGTCGTCGAGACTAAGCCTCATCTGAGCAATGAACAGGAGGAGAGCGTTCGGGCCGTAGGTGGAAAGATCGTCTCGCGCTTGAAACGCTCTGTAGCCGGGCCGGTCGGCACTGGCCTGATGTTTCTGCATGCGTACTCCTTCGTGTCGTCCCGCCATTGTAGAAGTAACCCGGACACCTTTCCTGTGTTGGATAGCGCGCGGCTAGCGCCCACGGCGCGTCGTTTCGTGTCTCTCCGGGGAAAGAGCGCTGCTTGTTTGTCTACCTGGCGCACGATAGTTGGGCAGGAACTCCCTGACGAACAGTATGTTTTCGGTCAAGGTATCGGAGCTGGTCCATGAGCGCACGGAACACCGCCTTACGGAGTTCCGTGCGGAACTGTATTGCCGAGCTTGCGCCACACCTCGGCGCGGGTTCCGTGGACTTTAAGTCCAACCGGAAGAGAAGTTAGGCGAAGCACCTCGTTGATGTGAAGCCGACGGGCGCGTTCTTCGCCGGCTGCAGAGCGTACATGCTCCCAATGGAACGAACCAACCCACGGCCCAGGTTGCGCTTGACGAATGGTAAGGGTCTATCCGAGTGGTTAGCTGACCACTTTCGCTCTTAAATTTCGGTCCTTCAGGTTCTCCTATCGAACCCCTCCCAGCTCAGAGAAGCAGCAACAGTGTCTCCTTGCGTGATCCACCACACTCCCCTTACCCTTTATACATCTTGTCCGTACTACTTGTACGTACACCTCGCCCCGCACAGAGAGAAGATTCGCCAATGGCAGCCGAATCGCTTCCCAAGTCCCGCATTCCCCTGTTCGACGGCATGAACCGCATCCCCGGCGGACTCATGCTGATTCCCCTGATCCTCGGCTCGATCGTCGGAACGTTCGCTCCCGGTTTCCTCGAACTCGGCAGCTTCACCACCGCCCTGTTCGCCGACTCGGCCCTTCCCCTCATCGCTGTCCTGATCTTCGCCACGGGCATGCAGATTACCGCCAAGGCGTCGGGCCCCGTGCTCGCCACCACCGGCGTCATCCTGCTGTTCAAGACGGTCATCCCCGCGGCCCTCGTCGCAGGCCTCGGCCTGGTCGTCGGCGTCGAGGGCATCCTTGGGATTTCGATCCTCGCCCTCCTTGCCTCCTTCGACAACAGCAACGGCGGCCTCTGGCTCGCCTTCACCGGACGGTACGGCGACTACCGAGACCGCGGCGCCTACATGGCCTCGGCCATCAACGACGGACCTTTCTTCACCCTCCTCTTCCTCGGCATGTCCGGTCTCGGCAACATTCCGTTCCTCACCCTCCTCGCCGCCGCCATCCCCCTGATCCTCGGGTTCATCGTGGGCAACCTCGACGCCAAGTGGACCGAGGTCATGCGGCCCGTGCCGAACATCGTCATCCCGTTCTTCGCCTTCGCCCTCGGCACCGGCATCGATCTCAAGAACGTCATCGCAGGCGGCATCGGCGGCATCTTCGTCGGCATCGCCGCCACCCTGATCACCGGCGCCCTGGTCTACTTCGGCTACCGGTTCATCCTCCGCCGTGGCGGAAAGTCGGGCATCGGCATCGCTTCGGCCACCACGGCCGGCAACTCGATCGCCACACCGGCCATCGTCGCCGCCGCCGACCCCACCTTCGCCCCCTTCGTCGAGGTCGCGACGGCGCAGGTCGCCTCCGCCGTCCTCGTCACCGCGATCTTCGCGCCGCTCCTCGCCACCTGGGTGCTCAAGCGCCAGGGCGGCCTGGACACCGACGACGCCGTCAGCGTTGTCCCCACCTCCGCCTCCGAGCTCCCGCCCGCGGGTGATCCTTCGGCACCGCCAAGCACTCCCCGGCGGACGCAGGACGACGAACGGTGACAGACTCCCTCCGCGCGCCCATCGTCGGCATCGCGGCCGACGACGTCACCGGCGCCACCGACTCGGTAGTCCAGTTCTTCCGCTCCGGCTGGGCCTCGCGCCTGCTCCTGGGCGAACTGCTGCCGGGCTCGGTGGAAACGGGCAGCGCCCTGGCGATGAACTCCGACGCACGGGCGATGGACCTGGCCTCGGCACGGGATGCGACGGCCAGCGCCGTCGCCGGCCTGATCACCGCCGGCGCCGACCACCTGTACCTGAAGATCGACTCGACGATGCGAGGCAGCGTCGAAGCCCAGGTGGCCGGAGCCCTCGACGCCTGGCAGGAGCAGCACCCCGGCTGCATCGCCGTCGTCTGTCCGGCCTATCCCGCCATGGGACGCACCATCGAGGACGGCCTGCTGCGCGTTCACGGCAGCCCGATCGAGGATACGCCCGCCGGCCGGGATCCGGTCACGCCGGTCCCCACGAGCGAGTTCTCCCAGCTCCTGCCCGGCACCACGGCCATTTCCCTGAATGGTTCACCGGACGAGGACGCCCAGGCGCTTCGGGACGCGGCGAACGGCCGAGTGGTGGTCGTGAATGCAGCGTCCGACGGCGATCTCCGCACCCTCGCGGCGGCCCTCGTCGCGTCTGGCCCGACGGCGATACCCGTCGGATCAGCCGGCCTCGCCGCAGCGATGGCGGAAGCGTGGGCACAGGCAGCACCAGCCCTGACCACGCCGGAAGCCGCGCCCGCCGCCCAGGGGCAACGCATCGTCGTCGTCGTCAGTTCACTCCATGACGTTGCGCGCGCGCAGACCGACCATCTGCGGGAACAGCTCGACCCGGCGGACCTCCGCATCCTGCAGCCCGACGACTCACTGCTCGACCAGCCGAACCGGCTCCACCAGTGGGCCGCCGCAGAACTGGAGTACCCGCAGACTCTGCCCCGCATTGTCGTCGTCCTCTCCCCCGACGCCGTCGGCGGCTCCGAAACCCTCAGCGGTGCCGCCATCGCGCGCAGCCTCGCCTCGGTGGTGCAGCAGACGCTGCACAGCACGGACGTCGGTGCGTTGGTGCTCGTCGGTGGCGACGGCGCCCGCGCGGTCCTCGACTCGTGCTCCGCCCAAGCACTGCGCATCACCGGCGCCATCCAGGAAGGTATCCCCGTCGGTGTCGTCGAAGGTGGCGCTGCTGCCGGGAAGATCGTCGTCACCAAGGCCGGCGGTTTCGGCCCGGTATCCGCCCTGCTCGACACCGTCAACGAACTCACCACGACCCTCGCCCACTCAACGGAGGCACACCCATGAGCATCCCCACCCTCGCCGTCACAATCGGTGACGTCGCCGGCATCGGGCCGGAAATCACCGCCAAGTCGCTCCTCGGACACGACGACATCCGACAGGAATGCATGCCCGTCGTCATCGGCGACGAGGCAGCCATGCGCCAAGGCGTCATCAACGTCGGCGGCGACCCGGACAAGGTCCGCGTGCTGAACTCGATCGAGGACGCCACGAACGAACCCGGCATCATCGAACTCCTGCAGACCGGCCCGTCGCTGGCCGACGTCAAGATCGGCGAACTCAGCGCTGCCGCCGGCGACGGCTCCTACCGCTTCGTCGTCGAGGCCTGCCGCTTGGCCCGCGAGGGCAAGGTCCAGGGCATCGTCACCGCTCCCCTCAACAAGGCCGCCATGCACGCCGGTGGGCACAAGTGGCCCGGCCACACGGAGCTGCTGGCCCACGAGTTCGGAGTCAAGAACTTCAGCCTGGTGCTGTCTGCCGGCGACCTCTACTTCTTCCATCTCACCACCCACGTCTCCCTGCGGCAGGCCATCGAGGACCTCACCCCGCAGCGGACGTCCAACGTCATCGAACTCGTGAGTGCCTTCACCAAGGCGCTCGGGAACCCGGACGAGCCCATCGGACTCGCCGGACTGAACCCGCACGCCGGCGAGAACCGCCTGTTCGGGGACGAGGACGCGGACATCCTCGCCCCCGCCGTCGCCGCCGCACGTGAGGCCGGCATCAACGTCCACGGACCCTTGCCGGCCGATGCCCTCATCCCCGCAGCGGTGAAGGGCAAGTGGAACATGGTCATCGTCTGCTACCACGACCAGGGGCACGCGCCCTTCAAGGCGGTCTACGGCGACGACGGCGTGAACATCACCGTCGGCCTGCCCGTAGTCCGCGTGTCGGTGGACCACGGGACGGCATTCGACATCGCCGGCCAGGGCATTGCCCGCGAAGCGAGCCTCGTCCTGTCCTTGCGCCGTGCGGCACAGCTGGCTCCGGGCTGGGACCACGTCTGGCGGACCGCCCAGATGAAGTAGGGATTGGAACGAGTAGCTGAGCACGGCTGTAAAAGGGAGGCGCCCATTCCTGATGGCCGCACCTAGGATCGAGATCATGACAAGTGATGAAGACCTGGATCCTCCGGTGCCCAGCTACCTCGAGGGCATCACGCTGAAGCGGGTCCACGACGGACAGGGCACCGAAAAGCACGACGACGACTCGGCATCAGTGGACGGTCCAGGCGAGTAGGTCCTTGCTGCGGGTCCTCCGAAGCCCTTGACCATCAACCTGAAGCGGAGTGAACCCTCATGGCTGGACCAGATTCTTCGGACGCCCCGGGACGTCCGTTGGACTCCGATAGCAGCGATCCGCTTCACCTGCAGCTGCGCGGGCATCTGCAGGCACAGATCCTGAATCATTCGTTGCCGCCGGGCACGTCGCTGCCCAGCGAGGCGCAACTACAGGTGCGGTACGGAGTGTCCCGGTCCGTGGTGCGTCAGGCTCTCGGCGCCCTGGCCGACGAGGGGTTGATCGAGCGCGGCCGGGGACGTGGCAGCACCGTGGCCCCCCGCCGGGAACACCATCGGCTCGTTCATCGAACGTCGGGGCTCTCGGCCCAACTCGGCAGTACCGGGGCGAGTGTCGGCACCGAGGTGCTGTCGCTGTCCGTGCAGGACGCCGATGCGTCGACGGCGGTTCTCGGGACTCCACAGGTTCTCTCGCTCGAGCGGCTGCGCACGGCCGACGGCGTCCCCATCGCCGTCATTCACACGTGGCTCCCGGCGCCCGCGTTCGCCGACCTCACCGCCGAGTCACTGCAGGACGCTTCCCTCCACGCGGTACTCGGAGAAAAATTCGGGGTACAGATCACGTCCGGCAAGCGGCAGATTCGTGCCGTCCCGGGCGACCGAAACCTGCTGCGGTTGCTGCGGCTGGAGACGTCGTCGCCCGTGCTCCTGCTGGAGGGCACGAGCTTCGACCAGGATGGGCGACCCGTGGAGGTCTTCTCTACCTGGCACCACCCGGACCACGTAGTGTTCGATATCGACATCCAGCGGGAGCCGGCGGTGCCGGCCTCAGCCGGCAGCCTGGCGTCGCCTGCTGCCGAAGCCCCGGACGCGGTCGCGGACCAAGCCCGCCAACTCGGCGCGGACCTGCTCCGCCTCGCTGACCGGCTCTCGCACCGAGGCTATTGATCCATGCAGGCTGCATCACCAGCCGGGCCCGCACCCAGCGATGAGGAGTAGTCTCAGCCCACCACTGCACGTCAAAATTTTAGTGAAGGAGTTCCCTATGGCAGACAAATCACCCAAGAAAAGCGGCGGCAAAACGGCCGCTGCAAAGTCTCTCAAGGAGAAGCGCGCCGACAAGAAGGCGAAATCGCCGAAGAACACAAGCGCCTGAGCCAGATCGGGTGTTGAGGAGCCGGACCTACGGGTTCGGCTCCTTTCGTCGATCCGGCTGATGTTCTTTCCCGGTGACGGGGGTATGGCCCGTCGAAGTGTTCCCGACCTGGCATCACCCCGACCATGTGGTGTTCGACATCTACGTTGTGAAGGACACCGGTCCGGCGCCACGCGCGGACCCCCAAACGCACGACGACGGGACTTCCGCGCCGTCGCAGACCGCGCTCGCTGGAACCACCGTGCCCCCGGACGCGGCGAAGCGCGCGCGGCGACTCGGGACCGAGCTGCCGCAGCTGGCCGATGACCTCAACGCGGGATCCGGGCAGCCCTAGGGGTAGTGCACGTTCGAAGCGCCGCCCGATCGGCGTTGATCAGACGGAGTCCTGAGTTGAGACTTTCCGAGGGCATGAATCGACGTTGTACTGTGATGGCGTGATCCTCCCCAATACTTCCCAGAACGCCGCGGCGGTCGCGGATCACTACGACGAGCTCGATCCGGTTTATCGTCGAGTGTGGGGCGAGCATGTCCATCACGGGCTATGGGCGACGGGTCGCGAGACGCCCACTAAGGCCGTCGAGGCGCTCGTCGACACGGTTGGCAATCGGCTGGGCCTTCTGCCCGGCGAGGCGTGCGTCGACATCGGTTGCGGCTACGGCTCCACCGCGAGGCAGCTCGCGGTGACACGCGGGGTCCGCGTTACCGGCCTCACGCTTTCCGATGAACAGGCCCACTACGCCGCCACGCATCCGGTACCCGAGGTGGACATCCACCTCCGCGACTGGCTCGACAACGGGCTGACCGATGCCTCGGCCGATGCCGCATGGGCGATCGAGTCGAGCGAGCACATGGTCGACAAGCCCAGGTTCTTCGCCGAGGCGCATCGCGTGCTGTCGCCCGGCGGCCGCTTCGTCGTCTGCGCGTGGCTCGCCGAGACTGATGCCAGCGGTTGGAAGGTTCGCCACCTGCTCGAGCCGATCTGCCGCGAAGGGCGCCTGCCCTCGATGGGCACGCGCGAGGAGTATGAGGCGATGGCAATGGCTGCGGGCTTTGTGATCGATAGCTATGAGGATGTCAGCCGCCGCGTCGCGCGCACCTGGACGATCTGCGCCCGTCGACTGGTGAAGGCCTTCCTCGTGGATCGCGAGACCCGTCGCCTCGCCATTGGCGCACGCAATCGCTTCGTTCTGAGCATCCCCCGCCTGATCCTGGCCTACCGCACCGGTGCGATGCGCTACGGGATCTTCACGCTGTCGAAGGCGAGGGAGAACGGGGCGCCTCGCGAACCCGGCAGTTCAACGCAGCAGGAGTCAGCCTGATCACCAGCACCCCTGCGGTCGAACTTTGGAAGACCAGAACGAGGGCATCGGCACCCAGGCCCGCCGCGCCCTTACGCGGGCAAGCGCTGGACGTACTCGATCATCTAGAGCGATTCTGCCTTGGCCGCAATCTCTCCCAGGTCCTTGGCCAGCGCCTTTCGGGTCATGGTCATTCCGATCTTGCCGACCAGTGCCAGCAGAATTCGGCTGAATCTGTTGGATTGCGTGACCTCCGCGCCGAAAACCAGCGTCAGGTCTGTTCCGCCATTCCGCTCCGCCAGGGTGAAGCGGGTGGTGTAGTCAGCCCCGCCCTGGAGTGCTTTGACCGTGGTACTGCGGGGCGGATCGGACTGCGCCACCCACATCTCCACGGTCTCCGACCGACCCATCATTTTGCGGGTCTCCTTCCAGCGCGTGCCTTCTCCGTAGGGTCCGTCGCTGAGCATCTGCACCGACTCGACGCCGGACAGGGTTGCCTCGGCGCCTGCAATATCCGAGATGACGGACCATACTTTCTCCGGCGAAGCGTGGACGTGCTGGGTAAGGCTGATGCTGGAATCCATCCGCCGAGCCTAGCCTCAGACCCCGACAATTAAGAGACGAGCGCCGGCACAATGCCACCGTTCGCCACTCCGTCAACTTATTCTCCTGTGACAGAAGAGGTAGTTGCCTCAGGCAGATCCGGTTAGGGTCGTTGGACCGAGCACGAAAATCAAGCTAGGGGATTCTCGATGAAAAGTAGTTCAATAGGTCTTGCGGCAGTAGCAGTCGCAGGGTTTTCACTCTTCTCCGCCGCACCCGCCTTGGCCGTCGGCCTTCCTTTTGCCACCTGCGGCGACGCCGCTGCTGTTGGCGTCTACAACATTCCAGTCGGCACTCCGGGCTACCAGCCCGGACTCAATTCCGATGACGATGAAACTGGCTGCGACGCAGCGGGCAATCCCCCTTACGACGCAAGCATCGTTGCGCGCATCGTCCAGGAGAATACGCCCCCGACCACCCCGCCGGCGGTTCCAACGACGGCTCCTACCCAGATGGGGCAAATGCCAAGAGGTGGTGCTGAAACAGGTGTGGCACAGACCCCCGAGGACGACGCCACGGGTGCCATTGCACTCGGTGGCGGTCTGCTTCTGGCAGCTGTCGGCGGAACCTACGTGGTCCGCCGTCGTTCCGCCGCGTATTCCTAGACCAACAGCAGGCTCCTAACTCCGTTCCGGGGCGAGCAGTGAAATGGTCCTGACCGAAGAAATTCGGCCAGGACCATGTCTCATTGACTAGCTAAGCGGCTCACTGAGTCGCTCCCGCTGTGATGCAAAACCAGCAAAAAAGAACCTGCTACCTAGCCAGTCGCATTCATCCGCTTGCCGCCCTTGATGACGGTCTGGATGGTGGTCTCGGGTGATGCCAGCACCGTGACGTCGTCGAGCGGGTTCTCGTTCAGAATCAGCAGGTCGGCAAAGGCACCGGCTGCGACAACACCCAGCTTCCCCTCGAGGCCGATCAGCTCGGCAGCGGTGACCGTGGCAGAGAGCAGTACTTCCTGGGCGGATTGCACCTGCGCCCGGATGCGGAACTCCTGGCTCTGGTGAATCTGCATCGCACCCAGCAGGTCGGTGCCGAAGACGATCTTCACGCCGCCCTTGTTGGCTCGATCAAGTGCCTCGAGCCCAGCGTGCAGCACGATATCGACTTTCTCGCGGCTGGCGGCGGGCAGGCCTGCCGCTTCCCCGTCAGCCTTCAGCCGCTCGTAGGTGATGAGGGTGGGAACCAGGTACGCGCCCTTCTCCACGAACAGCTTCACGCTCTCGTCGTCGATCAGGTTTCCGTGCTCGATGCACCGAACGCCGAGCCGCAGACCGCGGTTTACTGCGCGGGCGGTGTACGCATGGCCACAGACGTACCGGTTCGCGCCTTCCGCCTCCTCGACGACGGCCAGGATCTCGCTCTCCGAGAACTGCGTCGAATCCACCCGGTCCGTCGGAGACGCGACACCACCGGAGAGCATGATCTTGATATGGTGGGCACCGGTCCGCAGCTGATCCCGCGAAGCCTTCCGCACGGCGTCGACGCCGTCGCACACGATCCCGATCGAGGGGCAGCACTGGTGCGGATCGCTGACGCTGGCGCCCATGCCGCGCATGTCCCCGTGCCCGCCGGACTGCGACAGCGCCTTGCCGCCGAAGATCACCCGGGGGCCGATGAACAGCTCTTCCTCGACGGCGAGCGCCACACCGTAGTCAGCGCCGGCCACGTCGCGGACCGTGGTGAATCCCCGCGCCAGCATCGCCTTGAGGTTGCGCGCGGTGTGGGCGGCGACGTAATTGGGCGACCACTCCCCCATGGCGCCGAGGTCCGCCGTCGCTGCGGTGACGTGGACGTGGCTGTCGATGAGGCCCGGCATCACGAACTTGCCCTGCGCGTCGATGGTCTCGCCGTCGAAGCCTTCGACGTCGGCCGCTCCGGAGTCACCCACCCAGGTGATGACACCCTCCTCGACCAGGATGCTCTGACCTGGGGAAGCAGTGCCGTGCTGGATGTCCAGGACCGTTGCGTTTCGGATGTGCAAGTGTTGTGCCGTGGGCATGCTGCTCCTCATGGTGGGCCGCGGATGAACCTTCGCGGCGTGTCGTCGAGTGACCTTGACTGCCGATATACCTGACACGATGATCACAAGTAATGAACGAACATGCAACATTCGTTGCAATCCATGTTGCAAATCATGAGGGGCATTCTTGTTGCAAATCACCGACTGGGTGGATGGGCTGGTTCTGGGACGAAAGGCGAGCCCGGGGATCGAAGCGGTATTGAACGTCATCCGGCATGACGCCGGCCCGGCCTCCTTCATGTCGACACAGGAGCTGGCCACCCGGGCGAATATCAACGTGGCAACCGTGGTGCGCGCCGCCCAGTTCCTCGGGTTCTCGGGTTGGTCCGCACTCAAATCCGAACTCCGGCACCGGTACCTTGCCTCGATGACCGCCGAAAAGCTCCTCGACAAGGACTCTTCCCCGGGCTCGGGGCCGGCAGGCGCGTCGCTGGCCAGCGATGCCCGGAACATGACGCGGTTGGGCAAATCTCTGGACCCCGACCAGGTAGCGCGGGCTGCTGCCATCATCGCCTCAGCCCAGCGCACCATAGTGCTGGCGACTGGAAGTTACGCGGCAGCCGGCTTCCAATTGGCCCACGTAGGCCAGTGGATGGGCCGGGACATCGAGCTGCACACCGCACCCGGCACCGCCCTGGTCAACCGCCTGCGGATGCTGGAGCCGGGCGACTGCCTGGTCAGCTGCAACTTATGGCGTGCGAGCAAGTTCGTCCTCGAGGTGGTGCGCGTAGCCGCGCACCGCGGTATCCGCATCGTGGCTCTCGCCGATCGCAAGACCGGAATCACCGACCTCGCCCAGGAAGCCCTGGTGGTTCCCAGCGAGGGTTCCAGCTTCATGCCTTCCACCGTCGCAGCGGTCTCCACCGTGCAGGCGCTCCTTGCCGAGCTGTCAGCAATCGACCCTGCAAGGACGACGACGGCACTCCGGGAAACCGAGGAATTGTGGGGCCAACTGGATCTGGTGGACCCCGCCTGATCGTCTGATCCGGGCACATAACCACTTGTTTCAATCAAATGAATTTCTGCAATAACTATTGCAATAGCACTTCCAATCAGTGAGACTTCTCTCTAATTGCCGTCCGCCCCGGCACCTTCGAGAGGCTTTTTCATGCAGACAGTGCACGTCATCATCCTGGTGGGTTACATCCTGCTCATGGTCCTGATCGGAGCGTGGTTCAGCCGCAGCAAGACCGTTGCCACCGGCGAGGACTTCATGCTGGCAGGCCGCTCCCTCCCCACCCCGGTGCTCGCCGGGACCCTCCTTGCAACCTTCGTCGGATCAGGCTCCATCATCGGTGGAGCAAGCTTCGTGTACACCTACGGGCCGGTCGCGGGAATCTTCTTCTTCGCCGGAACGATCGTGGGCATCGTGTGCCTCTACTTCATGGCCACCAAGGTACGGAGGCAGTCACACCACACCATCCCGGAGATGCTGGAGGACCGCTTCGGCAAGCCCGTCCGCGTGCTGGCAACCATCATCATCCTGGTGGCCTTCATCGGCATCACGGCCTATCAGTTCACCGGGGCCGGTGCCATCCTCAGCGTCATCACCCCGCTCAGCACCGCCCAGGGAACAATTGTCGCCGCGGTCCTGATCACCTTCCTCGCCCTGGGTGGAGGCCTCAAGTCCGTGGCCTGGACGGACTTCGTCTCAGTGATCTTCATCGTCGTCGCCCTGGTGGCTACCCTTGCCGTCGTCTTCATCGGCGACGTCGGTGGCGTCGGAAGCTACGTGAACCGCCTCGACCCTGCACTGACCTCGCTCACGGGCAGCCTGACGCCCATCCAGCTGCTGGGCTACTTCCTGCCCCTGTTCCTGCTCATCCTCGGTGATCAGAACATGCACCAGCGTCTGGCGGCAGGACAGGATGAAGGCACTGCCCGGAAAGCGACCATCGGGTTCTTCATCGGTGCCGTCGTCATCCTGGGAACGATCATCCTTCTCGCGTCGATGTCCTCGTTCCTGCTTCCGGACATCGATCCGGGACAGGCCATCCTCGGTCTGGCCGGGACGGACCTCGTGCCGCTGGGCATCGGCGGCATGCTGCTTGCCGGAGCCTTCGCGCTCATCGTGACCACCGGTTCCTCCTACCTCCTGACCTGCTCTGGAAACATCGTGTACGACCTCGCCTTCCAGCGGAAGAACGCTGTAGCCAACCCGGACAGGGCATTGAAGCTGGGCCGCTGGGCTGTCCTTGCGGTGACCGTTCTCGCCTACGTGATGGGACAGTTCTTCCCAAGCGTCCTCGCGCTCCAGATGTACGCCTACACGATGTACGGGGTTGCGATCACGCCCGTTGTCCTGGCAGCACTGTTCTGGAAGCGGGCCACCTCCAAGGGCGCGATTGCCGGAATGGTTGTCGGTGGAGTGGTCACTGTGGCGTGGCAGGCTAGCAGCATGTCGGCGGACGTCAACGCCGTCGTCGTCGCCCTCCCTGCAGCCGTCATCGCCCTCGTAGCCGTGAGCCTCGCGACGAAGGACAAGGGTGCCAGTGCCACCACCGAAGACGCCGAGTCGTCGGTTCTGGCCGAGCGCGAGATGTAGCAGCCGTTGCGCGTCGCCCCGGCGTCGACGGTCCTCCCGATGGAGGGGACGGGCTACGATCAGGACGGGCCCGCCGGGGTGTTTTCGACCTAGCATCATCTCGATCAGGCGGAGTTCGACAACGCTACGCCACCGGGGAAATCATCGAACCGTGTTGCCGGTCGCACCTGGCAGCAGGGAGCCGAGCTACTGAGCCCGGCTGATGACCAATTCGGCGCCAACGGGCCGTAACGCCGGTTACTACGAGGAGACAGTATGACTTACGAACTGCGCACCTACACCGCTGCCCCGGGCAGGATGGACGCCCTGATGGAGCGGTTCCGCGAATCGACCATCGACCTTTTCACCGAGCATTCCATGACGAGCCTCGGGTACTGGACTCCGGTCGGCACTCCGGACGTCCTGATCTACCTCCTTCGGCACGAGGGCGATCCGAAAGCGAACTGGAAAGCTTTCGGCGCGGACCAGCGATGGATCGACGCGAAGTCGGCCTCTGAAACGGGCGGCGTCCTGGCGGCGAAGATCGAGTCGGTACTGCTCGAAGCGACCGATCTCCACCCCATTGCGGAGGCGAAGTAGAGAGCAGCACCATCGCGATGCTCGAGTCGGCCGTCCACCACGAGCGGTCGGCGGAATGCAGGGAGCGGCTACGTCGATCTCGTAGCGCAATGTACCGCTACGGCTTCCCTCTGCGTGACCGCAGCCCGTCAACCAGGCTCCGCCGATCCCGCCACGCACCCGTCGACCACAGCGCCCACAGCACCAGCACCGGCTGGAAGAACAGCCGGATCAGGCGCGCACGATCCGAATCCAGCCCGAACGCGCTGACACCGTCCGCGTACTGCGCGATGTTGCCGGGGAAGATCGCCACGAAGAATGCTGCCGTCGCCCATCCAACGGGTACCCGCTGACGCGGCAGGAACACCAGCGCCGCACCGAGCCCGATCTCCACGACCCCCGACGCGAGGACAACGAAGTCCGCATTCAGCGGTAGCCACGCCGGCACCTGCGCCGTGAACTCCTGGCGCGCGAACGTCAGGTGACTTGTTCCCGCGAAGAGCAGGGCCCCGCCGAGCAGAACCCGAGTCACCGTGCGGAGCGGAGAGATCGTGCGGAGCGGAGGAACGGCGCGCACCGGCGATCCTGTGCGCGCCGGCGATGCTTTGTCGGAGGGGCGCTTTCCGAAAGGAGTCATTCGGTGGAGCCTAACACCAGCGGCTGGATCCCAGCCCGCAGCGCCAGGCGAACGCAAAGAAATAGGACGGGTACAGCGGGGAACCTTGCCGGTCCCGGCGCGGCGGCGCACACTGGGAATCACGCTGACAAGGGAATCAGGTCAATGGGAGTAGGCGATCGGGATCGGCCGCGGAAAAACGGCCCGCCTGCCCCTCCTGCTGCCCTCCGGCCATTCCAGAGCCGAGAGACTCAGTGGGCACGAACAATGCAACCACCTCCGCCGAACCTGGGAGGGAGCCGTCCGCCCAGGCGCCGTCGTCGTCCGTCCTCGAATCGGAAGCTGCGCTGGGGCACGGTCGGCGTCGTCGCCGTCGTCGCCGCGCTTTATCTGCCGTTCCTCCTGTCCGAGGACGCTGATTTTCCGGCGACCCTCCCCTTCTCCTCGGGATCAGACATGCCGCCCCCCGGCGTCGGAGCCAGCGACACGCCACTCGGCACTCCCCCGGAGGTCGAGGAATCGGACGAGTTCGTGCTCCTTGAGCCGCCCGATCGGTCGCAGGACTTCATCGCCTATGACCCGTGCCGTCCGGTGCACTATGTCGTCCGGCCCGAGGACGCGCCTCCCGGATCCGAGGGACTCATCGAGGCAGCAGTCGCGGAGATCTCCGCGGCAACCGGCCTGCAGTGGGTTTATGACGGCACCACCTCCGAGGGCCCGAGTTCAGACCGGGACATTTATCAGCCCGAGGTGTATGGCGAGCGGTGGGCTCCGGTCCTCTTCACCTGGACGAACGAGGACGAAACACCGGGGCTGGAAGGCACCATGATCGCCCTGGCCAGTAGCGAACACGCGCAGCGGCCGGGCACGCCGGCCGTCTACGTCGCGGGCCAGGTGAAGCTCGATGTCGACCAGTTGTCCGAGATGCTCGAGGAACCGGACGGACGGTACGAGGTGAAGGGACTGATTCTGCACGAACTCGGCCACGTCGTCGGCCTCGACCACATCGACGACCGCGACCAGCTGATGCACGCGACCGCTCCGGTCTACGAGATGCAGGACGGCGACCGCGCCGGTTTTGCCCTTCTCGGAACAGGCCCGTGCGTGCCAGAGCTCTGACGCGCGAATGCGCGGCGCGGCGGAAGCTGGAAGCTGATGCTGTTCGGCCTAGAGCAGGTGGAAGCGGCTAGGCATCGATCACCATATCGGTCCGCGCGGTGGAGCAGCACGGCAGGAACTTGCCTGCGTCGATCTCCCGGGCCCGGATCCCGCCCTGGTGGTTCATCTCGATCTCTCCGGAAAGCTTGACGACCTTGCAGGAGCCGCACATGCCTTCCTTGCAGTTCGCGCCGATCCGAACGCCCGCACGCTGGGCCACCCCCAGGATGTGTTCGGCGGGGTTGATACGCACATTGACGCCGGTGCGCAGAAAGGACAGGGTGAGGCTTCCCGTTCCGACCGTGTCGAAGCTCGAGGCATCGGTGGACGCCGCCTCCGGCCCTTCGTCCGTACTGCTGTCGGGGGCTTCGGGACTTGGCGCGTCCGGGGTGACGGTTTCCAGCGGCAGTCCAGTGGCCTCCAAAGTTCCCTCGACGTCGTAGCCGGGCTCGTAGAGCCCGAATGCGGCGGGCTGGCTTTCGTAGTAGTCCTCGGCGGAATCGGCGATCTCCTCGGCGATCTCCTCCGCAATGTCCACTGCATGCGCGAGCTCCACCTGGTATTCAAGGAGCGTCTGGCGGTCTCCCGAGAAAAATTCCATGTGGATGGAGGTGTCGTCGACGCCGACCTTTTCGAGAAGCTCCGCGGCGCTGTTCAGGTAGGCCTCGGGACCGCAGGCATAGACCTGGCGGCCGTTGGCATCGGGGGCCACCTCGTCGAGCATTGCCGCCGTCAGCCTCCCGGTGAGCCATTCCCATCCCTCGGGTTCCTTGTTGCGCTCGCCCAGGGAGTAGAAGACCTTCACGCGCGAGTCCACGGAGGCGATGTAGGCCAACTCCTGGTGGAACGCAAAACCTCCGGCCGCCGCTCCGTGATAGAGCACCACGACATCCGCCTGCCCGGGCAGGGAGTGGATGGTCCGCACCATCGACATGATCGGGGTGATGCCTGCGCCGGCGGCCAGCAGGAGGTACCGTGCGCGCCGGTCGGCGTCGGGCAGATGGAATGCCCCGACCGGCCCGAGCATCTCGAGGACGGTGCCGGGTTTGACGTTCTCGTGCACCCACGGTGAGACCAGTCCCATGGGGTCGCGTTTGACGGTGATGTCAAAGGTCCACGGTCTGGTGGGTGAACTGGACAGCGAATAGCTGCGGTCCACCGCGTCCTGGTCCTCGCCGTTCACGGGAAAGGCGACGTTCACGTACTGGCCGGGACGGAACGCCAGGGGCGCACCGTCGGAGCGGCGGAACACGAAGGTCTTCATGCCGCCCACCTCGGGAACGATCTCGACACATTCCGCCAGAAACTCCTGCGGATACCAGGGACCCAACGCTCGGGCGGCACCGGCGGGCCCCTCGGTGCTGCTCATCACCCTGTTCCACGGCATCTCAAGACCACGAATGCGCCGTGGCTCCTGAATTGTCGTGTCGCTGCGGAGTTCGATCATGCCAAGTGCTCCTGCACCCGCTGCACGTACCAGTTGATGAACGCCTCGACCTGGTATTCGCTCTTCATGTACGGGCCGGGCTCGTAGGCCGGGCTGCCGGCGCCTTTCTGGCACAGCTCCACGAACGCCTTGTCCTGCAGATTGGTCTGCTTCCAGGTGTAGGTGAGTTTCTCCAGGTCGTAGTCGACACCTTCCTCGGCATCGTCGGCCACCAGCCAGGTGGTGCGCACCAGTGTCTGGTGTTCGTTGACGGGAAAGACGGCGAACGTGATGACGTGGTCCCCGAGGAGATGGAACCAGCTGTTGGGCTGCAGGTGCATCGAGCAACGCCCAAGGCGGAAGTCCCGCAAGTCACCGAGCAGCTTCTTGGAGAGCCTGCGCCCATCGGGTGAGAACGATTCGCCGTCACCGTCGAGCGGCTCTCGTGAGATGCGGATGCCCGCTATACGGGTGTCGAGTTCCTCGACGACCTCATAGGGAAGACCATAGCGGCGGCAACGGTCCTCGAGCGAGGACTGTGCATCCTTGTTGCGGTCCCACACCGCCTCGAGATGGGGCGGAATCAGGCCCTCCGTCAGTCCCCAGGTAGGGAAGAGGGAACAGGCGAGTTCCGGATGGCCGTCGCAGTGGTAGCACTCACGGTTGTTCTCCATGACGAGCTTCCAGTTGCCCTCCTCGATGATGTTCTGCTGGTAGGCGATCTTCGTCTTCGCCAGATCGTGGGGTGCGACGTAAGGTTCGAAGATCTTTGCGGTCTCGTCGAAATCCGTCGGCGGTTCGTCCGCGATGCAGACGAAGATGAGTCCGGCGACCACGCGGCTGTGGGCGCGCTTGAGGCCGAAGCAGCCCTTGTCGAACCTCGTTTCCCCCGGTGCCGAGGCATGGATGAGATTGCCGTTCGGGGAGTAGGTCCAGGAGTGATAACCGCAGACCAGGTTGCCCGTCGTTCCCGCGGGTTCGGTCAGGACGCGGGCGCCGCGGTGGCGGCAGACGTTGTGCAGGACGTTCACGCCGCCGTCGTCGTTGGCCAGCACGATCAGGGAGTAGGGCCCGTAGTCGACGGTGACGTAATCGCCCGGCTCCGGGAGCTCGGCGATGCTCGCGGCAAAAATCCAGTGCTGGCCGAAGATGGCCTGCATGTCGAGGCTGAACATCGTCGGATCGGTGTAGAAGGGGGCATCAAGGGAATACCCCACGCGCCGGAACTCGAACAACTCGGTGATCTCCGCCAGCTGCTCGGCAGGCAATGATGAAGCGAGTTTTCCGCGTGAATTGAGGGGCACGTTCACTGGAGCAGACATGGATTTCCTCCCGGGAGGGCTGGGTCAGGGTGCGATTCGTGGAGACCCCGGGTTAGACAGGTGCAACCGGTGTTATCGAAACGTTGTAGTCACGAGATTAGGGACGATCGACCTGCAATAAAAGCGCAACATTTAGTAGATAGCGGTGCACAATAAGTGCATGATCGATCCACGGCTCATAACCCTTCGGGTGTTCGCCGGATGCGGCACCGTCAGCGCAACTGCGGAACTCACGGGCTATTCTCCCTCCGCCGTTTCCGCGCAATTGCGGGAGCTCCAGCGCGTGCTCGGAATGCAGTTGCTGACGAAGGACGGCCGGGGTGTTCGATTGACCGCCACGGGCCGTTTCCTCGTGGCGGGTTCGGACACCCTCATTGCGGAATGGGAGAGCCTGCGCGCCGCGGCCCTGGAGGCCGGAGACCAGGTGCAGTCCCGATTGGGCCTCGGCGGATTCTCCACGGCGGCCGCCCAGTTGCTCGCTCCGCTGGCCGCTACCCTGCGCTCAACACGCCCCCTGCTGCAGGTGCAGGTACTCGAGGCCAACCCGGCCCGCTGCTTCGACTTGTTGGTTGCCGAGCGGATCGACCTCGCGGTCATCGTCGCCATGCAGTCCTACACCTATGTCGAGCATGATCCGCGCTTCGAACAGACCGTTCTGCTCGACGACCCCCTGGACGTGATCATTCCCTCCGACCATCCGTTGGCATCGCGGGATACGGTGACGCTCGAAGAACTGGCGTCGGAACCCTGGATCACCGAGGCCGCCGGTTCCGCCTACCATTCCCTGTTCACCGCGGCGTTCACGGCAGTCGGGGTGACACCGCGGATTGCCCATGAGGCCGTCGAATGGGAGACCCAGATCGCCTTCGTCGGTGCGGGGCTGGGCGTGGGCCTGCTGCCGCGACTGGCGCCCCTGCACAGTGGCGAGAACGTGGTTCGACTGCGCATCACTGGCAAGGGGAAGCCCACGCGCCGCATTGTCGCTGCGGTGCGCAGGGGCAGCATCGCATCACCCCTGATCCAGGAGTCGCTCGGCATCCTGCAGGTCAGCGCCAATCGGATTCTCACCGCTCGACCCGAAGACGATCCCTGAAATCGTATGGCCGCGATTCGTCACCCACGGGCCGGCAGGTCCGTGGTGAAGACGCAGCTACCCGGCTGCTTCCGGCGCCGGCCGTGCGCAGGGCGCCCTGTTTGCGGGATGCGCCATCACGACTTTGCCATATTCTGGCCAAGTGATGACAAACACCATGAAGTCGGGCGAACAGATCGACAGGCAGGCGCGCATTCTCGAAGCGGCACTGGAGCTCCTGTCGCGCCACGGCATCTCCGGTGTCAATATGCGCGCGGTGGCCCGGGAAGCCGGCGTCGCACTCGGGCTGGTGAACTACTACTACGAAGACAAGATGAGCCTGATCCGTGCGGCCTTGCATCAGATTGACGAGCACGATGCCAAGCTGGTCGCACCCGATCCGGCGTCACCCCCCGACGGGCAGCTCCAGAAGGCTCTTCGCCGACTTGCGGACCCGGAATTCCTCACCACCAAACATCTCTCCCTGCGCCTCCACCTCTGGGCACTTGCGCAGGCCCATGAGGACTTTGCGCTGATCAACGCGGCGGCCTTCAAGCGGTACCTCGATGGACTGGCAGTGCTGATAGGTAATGCCAAACCCGAACTCTCCAGTGATGAATGTGAAGTGCGGGCCGCTGACATTGTTGTCGTGCAGAACGGGATGTGGCTGACAGCGCTCCTGGGCGTGGACGAGGCCTCCATCCGAAGGAGCATCGCCCGTACCGAGGAGATCGCCTTCGCCGCCTAGCTGTACTGCTCAGGGATATCGGAAAAGCACCACGGCCATCTTCAACGACGCTGGAACTGCTCAACCTCAGCCGCCGCACGCCCGCCGGTTCCTGGTGCATGTTGAGCCGCCGCAGCCCTTGAACGTAACAAAAAAACTTTTTTGAACACTTGTTCAATAGTGCGATGAGTTGCATTACTGTTCCTCGGTATGACCTACACCACACAAGCGAGCTCCTGCGGTTTCTTCGGAGCGCCGTGGTGTACCACCAGTTTCCGCAAGCAGGATCACCGACCCTGGGCGGAAGATCTGCGCCAGGCAGAAGGAGAGTTTGCAGCATGACAAAAACCAACTACGACTACGTGATCGTCGGTGGCGGAAGCGCGGGGTCCGTGCTTGCCAACCGTCTGAGCGAGGGAGGCCAGAACAGCGTCCTGGTCCTCGAAGCCGGGCGGAGCGACTACCCCTGGGACCTCTTCATCCAGATGCCCGCCGCGTTGACCTTTCCCAGCGGCAACCCCCTGTACGACTGGCGATACGAGTCGGACCCCGAGCCTCACATGGGCGGCCGCCGGGTGGCCCACGCACGCGGCAAGGTACTGGGCGGCTCCAGTTCGATCAACGGCATGATCTTCCAGCGCGGCAACCCGCTCGATTACGAACGCTGGGGCGCGGACGCAGGGATGGAGACATGGGACTTCGCGCATTGCCTGCCGTACTTCAACCGGATGGAGAACGTGACCGCCGCGGACCCGGACGATGATCTGCGCGGACACTCCGGCCCCCTCGTGCTGGAACGCGGCCCGGCGACCAATCCCCTGTTCCAGGCCTTTTTCGCCGCCGCCCAGGAAGCCGGTTACCCGCTGACGGATGACGTCAACGGTTACCGCCAGGAAGGCTTCGCGGCATTCGACCGCAACGTGCACAAGGGCCAGCGGCTCTCGGCGTCCCGCGCCTACCTCCGGCCTCATTTCGGCCGGGACAACCTGACCGTCCTGACCCGGGCCTTGGTCACCAAGGTCAACTTCACGGGCAACGTGGCTACCGGCGTCACGTACCGCCGCAACGGCAGAACCCGCCAGGTGAACGCAGGCGAAGTGATCCTCGCAGGCGGTGCCATCAACACCCCACAGCTGCTCCAGCTCTCCGGCGTCGGAGACGCGACCCACCTGAAATCCCTGGGCATCAAGTCCGTGGTCAATCTGCCCGGCGTCGGCGAGAACCTCCAGGACCACCTCGAGGTCTACATCCAGCACGCCTGCACCCAGCCGGTCTCCATGCAGCCCAACCTCGACCTGTGGCGCTACCCGCTGATCGGGCTCCAGTGGCTGCTGGGCCGGACGGGGCCAGCAGCCACCAACCACTTCGAGGGCGGCGGGTTTGTCCGCTCCAACGAGGATGTTGCGTACCCGAACCTGATGTTCCATTTCCTCCCGGTCGCAGTCCGCTACGACGGCCAGAAGGCCGATGCCAAGCACGGCTACCAGGTGCACATCGGCCCCATGTACTCCGACTCCCGCGGCACCCTCAGGATAAAGTCCACCGATCCCACGGTGCATCCGTCCATGGTGTTCAACTATCTCTCCACTGACCAGGACCGCCGCGAATGGGTCGAGGCTGTTCGTGTGGCCCGCGACATCCTGGGCCAGTCCGCCATGGGCCCCTTCAGCGGGGGTGAGCTGTCTCCGGGCCGGACGGTGCAGACGGACGCGGAGATCCTCGATTGGGTTGCCCGCGACGCCGAAACCGCTCTCCACCCGTCCTGCACAGCGAAGATGGGCCCCGATTCCGATCCTCTGGCCGTAGTGAACCCGCTGGATATGACCGTGCACGGCACCAGGGGCCTCCGCGTGGTGGACGCTTCCGCCATGCCCTATGTCACCAACGGCAACATCTACGCGCCTGTCATGATGCTCGCTGAGAAGGCCGCCGACCTGATCGCCGGCAAGGCGCCTTTGGCGCCGCAGCACGCGGAGTTCTACCGGCACGGCGTCAGCCCGCTGGAGCGTAACGGCAACGCCTCCCCTGCGGCCAGGGGCTAAGAACGATGGATGCACACCAGAAGGAGAGACAATGACCGCCACGGCTGAGCAAGTCCATCAGGTCAGGAATTCACAGAAACCCGTCAAGGGCCTTTACATCGGCGGAGCCTGGCAGCAGGCGTCCGACGGCGGCACCACCTCCGTGCGCTGCCCGGCGAACGGGCACGAAGTGGCAGTTGTCGCGTCGTCCACCGTGGAGGATGCGGAGCGGGCGATCGCCAGTGCACGGGCAACGTTCGATGGCGGCCCGTGGCGCAGACTCACCGATATCGAGCGGGGTACCGTGCTGCTTCGTGTAGCCGACCTGCTCGAGCGGGACAAGGCCGCCTACGCCCAGGCGGAAGCGCTCGACACCGGCAAACGGCTTGTCGAGGCCGAGTACGACATCGACGACATCGCTGCGTGCTTCCGCTACTACGGAAAAATCGCAGGCCTCGACGCCGGCAGGGTGATCGACACGGGCCGGCCCAACGCCATCAGCCGCGTGGTCTACGAGCCGCTCGGCGTCTGTGCCCTCATCGCACCGTGGAACTACCCGCTCCTCCAGGCTGCGTGGAAGGTGGCGCCGGCACTCGTCGCCGGGAACTCGTTCGTGCTCAAGCCCAGCGAGCTCACACCGTCCACATCGATCCTGCTCATGGAAACCCTCGAAGAGGCAGGCGTCCCGGCTGGCGTCGCCAATCTCGTCACCGGACCCGGCCCGACGGTAGGCGGCCCCCTCAGCTCCGACCCGCGCGTCGACCTCGTCTCCCTGACCGGAAGCCTGGCCACAGGCCGGACGATCATGGCAGCGGCCGCGGAGACGGTGAAGAGTGTCGCCTTCGAACTCGGCGGGAAGAACCCGAACGTCGTCTTTGCGGACGCGGACTGGGACGCCGCCGTCGACAATGCCCTGACTGCCGTGTTCCTGCACTCCGGGCAGGTCTGCTCGGCCGGGGCGCGGCTCGTCGTCGAGGAGTCGATCGCAGACCGCTTCGTGACCGAGATCGTGGAACGGGCGAAAAAGATCCGGATGGGCGGGCCGTTCGATCCCGACGCCGAGACCGGGCCGCTCATTTCCGCCAAGCACCGGGATCAGGTCCACGCCTACGTACAGGCCGGCGTCGCGGAGGGCGCCGAGCTGCTGTGTGGCGGCTACATCCCCGACGAGGGACCGCTCGCTGACGGCTACTTCTACCCGCCCACCGTGCTCGGCAACTGCCGCTCCGGCATGAGCGTACTGCGCGAGGAGTCGTTCGGCCCCGTGCTGACCATCGAGACGTTCCGGACCGAGGATCAGGCTGTCGCAATCGCGAACGATACCGAGTACGGCCTGGCCGGCGCGGTATGGACATCGGACGCCTCCAAAGCGCAACGCGTCGCCGGCGCCCTTCGGCACGGAACCGTGTGGATCAACGACTACCACCCGTACGTACCCCAGGCGGAGTGGGGCGGCTTCGGGAAGTCCGGGATCGGCCGTGAACTCGGCCGCGCGGGCCTCAACGAGTACCGCGAGGCAAAGCACATCTGGCAGAACATCCAACCCGCACCCAGCGGCTGGTTCGGCCAGGCCCCGGCTCCGGCTCCGGCTCCGATGGAAATGGAGCCAGGCACAGCCGGCTAGGCAACAGTATTGGGGGAAAGAACCGGGCGCCGCAACGGTGCGGTGCCCGGTCCCTTGGTTTCACCTGCGTCCGAAGCTGCCGCAGATCACCACCATCGTGCTTTTCTGACTTAGGAGTTCAATTGACAGTGCCCAGCAAGAGTACTGATTCAAGCGGCATGGACCAGTTCGGCTATGCCCAGACCCTGGACCGAAGCATCGGCAAGTTCGCCAGCTTCGCGGCCGGAGTCAGCTACATCTCCATCCTTACCGGCGTTTTCCAACTGTTCTATTTCGGTTACGCCATGGCCGGCCCGGCCTACGCCTGGTCCTGGCCGATCGTCTTCGCCGGGCAGCTGATGGTGGCCTTGTGCTTCGCCGAACTGGCCGGGCGTTATCCTGTGGCCGGTTCGGTCTACAACTGGGCCAAAAGGCTCTCCTCCGGCACCTTCGCCTGGCTGGCCGGGTGGCTGTTGTTGATTTCCTCGATCGTGGCCTTGGGCGCCGTGGCACTGGCCCTCCAGCTCACCCTGCCCCAGATCTGGTCCGGGTTCCAGATCATCGGTGACGGCACCGGCACCACCGACTACGCCCTCAACGGGGTACTGCTTGCGAGCATCATGATCGGCATCTCCACCCTTATCAACGCCTTCGGCGTGAAACTCATGACCAAGATCAACAGCGTGGGCGTCTTCATCGAACTTGCTGCCGCGGTGTTGCTTATCCTCGCACTTGCCTGGCACATGGTCCGCGGACCCGGCATCCTTTTCGAGACCACGGGGTTCGGGGAAGACCACCCCTTGGGCTTCTTCGGGGTGTTCATCATCGGCGCCATGGCATCGGGCTACGTGATGTACGGCTTCGATACTGCCAGCTCCCTCGGCGAGGAGACGAAGGACCCGAAGCGCACGGCACCGAGGGCCATCCTGCGGGCGATCACCGCATCCTTTGTGCTGGGCGGACTGATCCTGCTCACCGGGCTCCTCGCGGCCCCGGACCTGGATGACCCCAAGCTGGGCTCTGCCGACGGCGGCCTGCAATACATCGTGCTCTCCGTACTGGGCGGCCCCTTCGGCAAAGCCTTCCTGCTGTGCATCGTGGTGGCCGTCATGGTCTGCACGCTGGCCGTCCACGCCGCTGCCATCCGCATGATGTTCGCAATGGCCCGGGACAACAACCTTCCATTCAGCCGCCACCTGGGCAAGGTACACCCCGTCCGGAAGACCCCAACGGTCGCCGCCATCGTGATTGGGATCATCGCCGTCATCCCGCTGATCGTGAACGTCTCCCAGCCCGCCATCTTCACCATCCTCTCCAGCATCAGCATTGTCCTGATCTACCTCTCCTACCTGCTGGTGACCGTGCCCATGCTCCGGAACCGCCTGGCGAAGAAGTGGCCGCTGCCCGATGACGGCACCGAGCCCGGCTTCAGCCTGGGCAAATGGGGACTGCCGGTGAACATCCTCGCGGTCCTGTGGGGCGCCGCCATGACGGTGAACCTCATCTGGCCACGCTCGGAAATTTACAACTCCGTGCCGCCGTTCGAGTGGTACCTGCAGTGGGGCGGGGTTCTCTTCGTCACTGCCGTCACCCTCGCCGGCGTCCTGATGTACCGACTGAAGCTTCGGCATCGGACGGGTGTCCTCGACGGCCATGCAGCCGCAACCACAGCACCTCCGTCGCGGGGCTCCGCCGAGACAGAGTCTTCGGCTCCCACTGGACTGGAACCGGCCTCGGTGTCCAACCCATAACACTGCACAACCCGTGAAGGGCGCAATGGGGGCACAAGTGAGCCGTCAGCCTCCGACGATGAGGATGATTCCAAGGCACATCAGCCAGGTGAGGGGTTCTTTGAACAGGAATCTGGCGATGATGGCGGTCGGGGGCGACACCTGCAGCTGCCCAGATACCGTAGGTGATGCCCAGGGGAAGCCCGCTGGGCAGAGTGAGTGTGAGCATCAGGAAGGCGGCGAGGTAGCCGACGACAACGCCGACGTACATGAGGAAGGTGAGTAGTTCACCGATTCATGGGGAAATCAGCCGTAGCCGGCCGCCTCAAACCGCTCCACAAGTTGGCGTCCGGAGCAGTTCGTCGATGATTTCCCCGGATAGGGGCGGAAATGGTCGGGGTACCTGTTCAGGCGTGGGTCCGCGGGTTCGTCACCGGCTCAGCACTCGATAACGTTGACCGCGAGGCCGCCTCGGGAGGTCTCCTTGTATTTGCTCTTCATGTCCGCGCCGGTTTCCTTCATCGTCTTGATCGCCTTGTCGAGGGATACCTTGTGGCTGCCGTCCCCGTGCAGGGACAACCGCGCGGCGTTGATGGCTTTCACGCTGGCGATGGCGTTGCGTTCGATGCAGGGGATCTGCACGAGGCCGCCGACGGGGTCGCAGGTCAGCCCGAGGTTATGTTCGATCCCCACTTCAGCGGCGTTCTCCACCTGTTCGGGCGTCCCGCCGAGCACCTCGCAGAGGCCGGCGGCTGCCATGGAGCAGGCGGACCCCACTTCGCCCTGACAGCCGACTTCGGCACCGGAGATGGAGGCGTTGATCTTGAACAGAATTCCGACGGCGGCAGCGGCCAGCAGGAAGCGGACCACGCCGTCGTCGTCGGCTCCCGGAACGAACTTGACGTAGTAGTGCAGTACAGCGGGCACTATTCCCGCCGCGCCGTTGGTGGGGGCGGTGACGATGCGCCCGCCCGCGGCGTTTTCCTCATTCACGGCCAGGGCGAAGAGGTTCACCCATTCCATCGCCCGCAAGGGGTCGGTGACGCCCGTGTCCGCCGTCAGGGTCTGGAACAACGACGGCGCCCGCCGCCTCACGTTCAGCCCTCCGGGCAGGATTCCTTCCGCGGCGCAGCCATTGTCCACGCATTTGCGCATAACGGCCCAGAGTCCCAGCAGCTTCTCGCGGAGTTCCGCTTCGCTGCGCCACACGAGTTCGTTGGCCAGCATCACGTCGGAGATTCTCATCCCCTCACGCCGGCAGATTTTCAAGAGCTCGTCGGCGGTAGTGAAGGGGTACGGCAGCACGGTGGTATCAGCGACAACCCGGTCACCGGCGTCAGCATCACCGTCGACCACGAAACCGCCGCCGATGGAGTAGAAGCTCCGCTCGCTGAGGACGGTGCCGATGCGGTCCATGGCCCGGAACGTCATGCCGTTGGGATGGGTGGGGAGGGATTTGCGGCGGTGGAGTACCACGTCCTCGTCCCAATTGAAGTCCACCCGGTGGTCCCCGCCGATCAGGAGTTCGGCCTCGAGCGCAGCGGCTGCCACCTGATCGTCGGCTATGGAGGTGTCCACGGTTTCCGGGTCCAGGCCCTGCAGTCCCAGCACCACCGCCTTGTCGGAGCCGTGGCCGCGGCCGGTGGCTCCGAGGGATCCGAACAACTCGGCCTGGACCCGGGCGGTCGAGCTCAGGAGCCCGTCGCCCTTGAGCCCATCAGCGAACAGCTTCGCTGCCCGCATCGGGCCCACCGTGTGTGAGGACGACGGCCCGATGCCGACGGAAAAGAGGTCCAGGGCGCTGAGGGCCATCAGGGCACCTCGGGGGAAGCGAACTCCCTCAAGGCGTCCAGGAGCCACCGGCCCAGGAAGTCGGCGAACGAGGCCCGGGGGTAGAGCCGGAAGTTCTCGGCTCCGGTCTTTTGAAGGACCACCGGGATGTTGCCCACCTCAGTGTTCAGGGCGGTTCCCGGAGGAAAACTGCGGGGGTGCAGGTCCAGTGCGCAGCCCTTTTCAAGGGCAGCGCGGGCGCGTGGACCGGAGAGTTCGAAGGTGGTGCGGTTGGCGGACAGGTCCACTACCTGGCCCGGGGCGGAGCCCAGGGCGCCCGTGAGGGATGAGATGAGGTTCCCGCCCAGCGAGTCGTGGGCCTCCTCGGGTGCCACCACCAGGAACTCGGACGGTCCGAGCCAGAGGACGCTGACGCCGTCGGCGCCACCCACCTCGCCGCTGCGGGCCGGCAGGCCTCCCACCACGGCGGCGATCCGGAAGCCTGCTTCGGAACGGGGGTCTACGCGGACCCCGGCCATAGTCTGGAACGGGATCTCGTTGAGGACCACTGATCCCTGAATGGAGCCGGCTTCCAAGACCGCGGCCAGGTGGGAGGCGGGGCTGCGGCGAATGTCCCGGAGTCCATTGATGCCATCGATTGCTGCTGTATTAGCCATCCTTGCGGGCTCCTTCGGGATCGAAGAGTACGGTTTCGGCGACGACGACGTCGACCAGCTGGTTCCCGGCGGCGGCAACGAGGGTTTCGCCGATGCGGTTGCGGCCATTCTTGATCAGGGCCAGCGCGAAGGACCTGCCGAGCGCGGCACTATGGTAGCTCGACGTCACGAAGCCCTCCATGGGGACCGGGCCGGAGGTGGGGCTCGTCTGGATGCCCTTTTCCACGAGCTGCGATCCTTCCGGCAGCCGGAACGAGCCATCGACGGGAAGCACGCTGACCAGGTGCTTGCGGTCCTCGCGCCGGGCGTCGGCCCGGGCGTAGGAGCGCTTGCCGATGAAGTCCTTGGCCTTGGACACCACCCATTCCATGCCGGCGTCCTGCGGGGTCACGGTGCCGTCGGTATCCTGGCCCACGATCGGGTAGCCCTTCTCGGCCCGCAGGACATGCATGGTCTCGGTGCCGTACGGGGTGATGTCGAATTCAGCCCCCGCGGCCGCCACGGCTTCCCAGGTGTTCGGCCCGTACCAGGACGGGACGTTGATCTCGTAGGCCAGCTCGCCTGAGAACGAGATCCGGCAGATCCGCGCCCGAACCCCGGAAGCCAGGGTGGTCTCCCGGAAGGTCATGAACGGGAACGCCTCGGCCTCGAGTCCGCCGTTCGCGGCCAGCTCCGGTGCCACCTTTGCCAGCACCGCACGGGATTTCGGCCCGACGACGGCGATGGTGCTCCACTGCTCGGTCACGGAGGTGCAGTGCACGTCCAGGTCCGGCCATTCGGTCTGCAACCACTCCTCGAGCCAGTCGAGCACCTTAGCGGCCCCGCCGGTGGTGGTGGTCATAAAGTAACGGTCCTCATCGAGGCGCAGGGTCACCCCGTCGTCGAAGATCATGCCGTCCGCCATGCACATCACGCCGTAACGGGCTGAACCGGGAGCAAGTTTCTTGAACGCATTGGTGTAGATACGGTTCAGGAATTCCCCGGCGTCCTTGCCCCGGATCTCGATCTTCCCAAGAGTCGTGGCGTCCATGAAACCCACGGACCCGCGGACCGCGGCGCACTCACGCAGCACCGCGGCGTCCATGTCCTCGCCCGGCTGCGGGTAGTACCAGGGGCGCTTCCACTGCCCCACGTCTTCGAACAGCGCTCCCTGAGCCACGTGCCAGGGGTTGATCGACGTCACGCGGGCAGGATCGAACAGTTCCCCGCGCTGGCGCCCTGCCAGGGCGGCGAACGCGACCGGCGTGAACGGTGCCCGGTAGGTGGTGGTGCCGATGTCGCCGATACCGCGGGAGGCTTCACCGGCAGTCCGGAGAGCGGCGGCAATGACGCCGATCGCATTCACGCCGGAGGTCTTGCCCTGATCATTGGCGGTGCTGATGGAGGTGTAGCGCTTGATGTGCTCGACGGACCGCATTCCAGCGCCGGTGGAGCGAAGGACATCGGCCACGGACTGGTCACGCTGGAAGTCGACGTAGTGGTGGTGCCAGTCCGCCGGCCCGCCGGACTGTCCGGGAACCAGCCACAGCTGGCGGGTCGGAGCGGACGCCTCGGGCTCGCCGATCGGGGCGGGCTCGACGGAGGAGGCAAAGCCGGCGGAGATCGCTGCTGCGGCTCCAGCGGAAACGCCTTCGGCCAAGACGACCGCAAGTTCGAAGCTGCCGCGACCGGAGCCGATGGTCTGCTGGTTCGGGACCACGGTGCTCGGCACGAACGCCGCCAGGTCCTCGTCCCAGCGCAGCTTGCCCTGCCGCTGTGAGTGGAGGTGCACCAGCGGGCTCCACCCACCGGAAACGGCCAGCAGGTCGCAGGGGATCTCCTCGACGCCGGAGGTGAGTTCGCCGTCGTCGTTGATGCCGCGGACGGTCACGCTCTCCAGCCGGCCGTCGCCGGCGGCTGTTGCGCTTCCGGCGGTGTCGGTTCCGGCGGTGTCGGTTCCGGCGGCGGTGTCGGCCACAGCACTGCCGATCAGCACCCGGGTTCCGGCGTCGACGGCGGCGGCGGCGACATCGGTGAGCTGCGGCCGGGCGTCGACGACGGCCGCGACCTCGACGCCGGCGGCACGTAGGTCCGCTGCCAGGGCATACGCGCTGTCGTTGGTGGTGCTGATGACGACGCGCTGCCCGGCTGCTACGGCGTACCGATTGAGGTAGCTGCGCACCGCGGAGGCCAGCATGATCCCGGGGCGGTCGTTGTTCTCGAAGACCAGGGGACGCTCGTGTGCGCCGGGGGCCAGGACCACCTGGCTGGCTCGGACGTGCCAGATTCGTTGCCGGGACACGCCGGGGGCGGCGGGGCTGGACAGGTGGTCGGTGCGGTTCTGGACGGCGATGACGTAGTTGGCATCGTAGGCGCCGAAGGCCGTGGTGCGGTTCAGGACGGTGCATTCGGCGCCGGAGATAAGTTCGGCTTCGACGTCCGCCACCCAGTCCAGGGCCGGCTTACCATCGATGGTCTCGGCCAGCGCCGGAGCGGTAGAACCGGACAGAAGCGATCCACCCAGTTCCGGCTGGTCGTCCATCAGCATCACGCGGGCGCCGGCGCGGACCGCTTCACGGGCAGCGGCCAGGCCAGCGGGCCCACCGCCGATCACCAGGACGTCGGTGTGGACGTACTTCTTGTCGTACTCCGCCCGGTCCTCCGCCGGGTCCAGCCTGCCCAGGCCGTTCAGGAACTCCGCCTTCAGTCCGTCCACGAGCGCGACGGTGGTGGCCGGAAGCATCGACTCGGCCACATGACCCGGGAACCGCGGTTCCACCCGGACCAACGCGTTCGGTTCCTCCACCCCGGCGGCAAGAATGCCTCGGGGCCGGTCCTCGTACAGCGAGTTGCCGGCGGCGATCCGCCCATTGGCGAGCAGCGCCGAGGCGAGTGTGTCACCCGGGTGACCAACGAATTCCTCGCCGTCCACGGCGAAACGCCAGGAGATGGTGCGGTCGATTCGTCCGCCGACGGCGAGGCGGGCGTTCTGGGAAGTCACGTTGTTGCTCCTTCCGGGGCGGGAGTGCTGGCGGGTGCTGTGCTGGTGGCAATGCTGGTTGCAGCGATGCTGGGAGCCGCGGTCCCGGTGGTGGTGCTGTCCGGGGCGGTGCTGGCGGTGCCGGAATCCGGTGCAGCCTGTGCCGCCGGGTCGGGCATCGGCCGGGGGGCGCCCATTTGGTAGACCGCCTGGATCTCGTAGGTGACGGTGTCGCGGAGCATGTTGAACCACTGGCGACACCCGGTGCTGTGCAGCCACCGCTCGGCGAACGCCCCCTTGGTGTTGTCCCGGTAGAACAGGAACTCCGCCCACTGGCGGTCATCCAGCTCGGCCGAATTCTCCGGGTAGGGCACATGGGCCTGGCCACCGTAGTGGAACTCGGTCTCGTCCCGCGGGCCGCAGTGGGGGCAGGGAATCAAAAGCATGTCCGGTCCTCTTCTAGTGCGCCACGGCGGCTGCGCCGTGTTCGTCGATCAGGGCACCGGTCTCGAAGCGTTCCAGCGCGAAGGGCCTGTTGAGTGCGTGGGGGGCGCCGGTGGCGATGGTGTGCGCGAAGGTGAGTCCGGCGGCTGGGGTGCCCTTGAACCCGCCGGTACCCCAGCCGCAATTGACGAACATGTTGTCCACCGGGGTCGTCCCCACGATCGGGGAGGCATCCAGGGTGGTGTCCACGATCCCGCCCCAGGTCCGCAGCACGTGTGCCCGGGCGAAGATCGGGAAGAGCTCGACGGCGGCTGCCATCTGATGCTCGATGACGTGGAAGGAACCCCGCTGGCCGTAACCGTTGTAGGAGTCGACGCCCGCACCCATCACCAGTTCACCCTTGTGGGCCTGGGAGACGTAGACGTGGACGTGGTTGGACATCACCACGGTCGGATGGACCGGCTCGTGCAGCTCGGACACCAGTGCCTGCAGCGGGTGCGACTGGATGGGCAGCCGGAAACCGGCCATCTCGGCCAGCACACTGCTGTGGCCGGCCGCGCACAGGCCCACCTTCTCGGTGTTGATGGTGCCCCGATTGGTCTTGACACCGGTGACCCGATTGCCGTCCTTGACGAAACCGGTGACCTCGCAGTTCTGGATGATGTCCACGCCCAGCTCGTCGCATTTGCGTGCGAAGGCCCAGGCCACGTGGTCGTGCTTGGCGATCCCCGCCCGCGGCTGGTACGTGGCCCCCATCACCGGGTAACGGATGTTGTCGCTGATGTTGAGGATCGGGCACAGTTCCTTGACCTGCTGCGGATCCAGCCACTCGGCGTCCACTCCGTTGAGCTTGTTCGCGCCCACCCGGCGCATGCTCTCACGCACGTCCCCCAGGGTGTGGGCCAGGTTCATCACACCGCGCTGGCTGAACAGGAAATCGTATTCGAGTTCTTCGGGCAGGATCTCCCAGAGTTTGAGGGCATGCTCGTAGATCGCCGCACTCTCATCCCAGAGGTAATTGGAGCGGATGATGGTGGTGTTCCGGGCCATGTTCCCCCCGGCGAGCCAGCCCTTCTCCAGCACCGCGATGTTGGTCATGCCATGGTTCTTGGCCAGGAAGTAGGCAGTGGCGAGGCCGTGCCCGCCACCGCCGACGATCACGGCGTCGTAGCTCTTCTTGGGGTCCGGGTTGTGCCAGAGGAATTCCGGGTGCTCCGGAAGCAGATCGGCCATCATGCCACCTCGGTCGCATCGGAGGAGAGGTTGGGGTAGAGGGGAAACTTGCCGGCCAGGTTCTCGACCCGCTGCCGGAGTTCCGCCACGGTATCGTCGCTGAAGTCCCGCTTCAGTGCGGCGGCGATGATGTCCCCGACCTCGGTGAATTCAGTCTTGCCGAAGCCACGGGTAGCCAAGGCCGGGGTGCCGATGCGCAGACCGGAGGAAACCATGGGCGGACGCGGGTCGAACGGCACAGCGTTCCGGTTGACCGTGATGCCGATCCGGTGCAGACGATCCTCACCCTGCTGGCCGTTCAGGTCCGAGTTGCGCAGGTCCACCAGCACCAGGTGTACGTCGGTGCCACCGGTGACGACGGTCACCCCGGACTCCGCGACGTCATCGGCGAGCAGTCGCTGGGCGATGATGCGGGCGCCTTCCAGGGTGCGTTCCTGGCGTTCCCGGAAGGAAGGTTCTGCAGCGAGCTTGAACGCAACGGCCTTCGCGGCAATGACGTGTTCCAGCGGACCGCCCTGCTGCCCGGGGAACACCGCCGAGTTGACCTTCTTGGCGATAGCGGCGTCATTGGTGAGGATCACACCACCACGCGGGCCGCCGAGCGTCTTGTGGGTGGTGCTCGTGACGATGTGGGCGTGAGGCACGGGGTTGGGGTGAAGTCCTGCGGCCACGAGGCCGGCGAAATGGGCCATGTCCACCATCAGGTAGGCACCTACCAGGTCCGCGATACGGCGGAACTCCGCGAAGTCCAACTGCCGGGAGTAAGCGGACCAGCCGGCGACGATCAGTTTCGGCTTGTTCTCAACTGCCAGGCGCTCGACCTCGGCCATATCGATCAGTAGGTCTTCCTCACGCACCCCGTACGGGACGATCTTGTAGAGCTTGCCGGAGAAGTTGATGCGCATGCCGTGGGTGAGATGGCCGCCGTGCGCGAGACTCAGACCCAGGAGGGTGTCGCCGGGCTGGATGAGGGCGAACATCGCCGCTGCATTGGCTTGGGCGCCGGAGTGGGGCTGGACGTTGGCAAATTCGGAACCGAAGAGGAACTTGAGGCGGTCGATGGCCAACTGCTCCACGACATCGACGTGCTCGCAGCCGCCGTAGTATCGCTTGCCGGGGTAGCCCTCGGCATACTTGTTGGTCAGCACAGATCCCTGGGCCTCCATGACGGCAGTCGGCGCGAAGTTCTCGGAGGCGATCATTTCCAGGGTGTCCTGCTGGCGCAGCAATTCCTGCTGTATGGCTGCGTGGACCAGTGGGTCGGTCTCTGCCAGCGAGCGGGTCAGTACGTCGACCATCATGTCTCCTAAGTCTGCTACCTAATATCCTCGTAATATATTAGTTTTGTGACTCAAGTATGCTTCTGATCCCCGGGAGTGTCAACAGGTTTTCCGCTCGGATTGGCAGGCGGGAATCACGCGCCAGGGAGCGAACAAGGGGACCAGGAACGACCGAAGCGCAGCCCGGAAGAATCGCGCTTCAGTCCCCCGGTGGAGGAGGTCGGGTTCAGGCGGCGAAAAGAGCTCCGCGCACAGCCTGTTCAAAGCCGATGACGTGGATCCGCGCGAGCTGAGCGGCCCGGACCTCGTCTCCGTCGATGATCGCACGGAGCAGGTCCACGTGCTCATCCACGTGGCGGGACAGATCGGGAAGGCGATCCAGGACCATGCACCAGATCCGTGTAGCGAGGTTGTCATAGCGAATCAGCACATCTTCAAGGTGGGGATTGGCGGCGGCCGCGTAGATGCCCTGGTGCACCCGGGCATCAAGCCGCAGTGTTTCGACGACGGATGCTGCGTTCGAGTCGAAGGACTCGACAGCGCGCACCACTTCCCGCAATTGCTCCCTCACCGACGCCGGAGCCACCCGCGCAGCCCGGGAAGCGGCAAGAGGCTCGAGCTGGGTGCGGATTTCGGAGATGTAGGCAAGGTCGGTGACCTCCACGCGGGTCGCAAAAGTCCCCCTCCGCGGGTAGGAGACAACGAGCCGATCGAGCTCCAGCCGCTTCAGGGCTTCACGCACCGGCGTCCGCCCGACGCCGAGGTCCTGGGCGAGCAAGTCGTCATTGAGGAGATCACCGGGCTTGATGTCCAGCATCACCAGTCGGTCCCGGATCGCTTCGTAGGCTACATCCGCCAACGACCTCCTTGCGGCATCATCAGCAGTTCCCAAAGCTTCAACGGCCACAGTGTGGGCCCCTTTCGATTCAAGCCAGGAGGGCTATTGACCTCTCTCATCGACCAGTATACGCTGATCATCAACCCTAATATATCAGTATTAATAGTTAGCGTATATCTCCAGGAGGGGACATGACCCTGATCACGACGGACTCACCTACCAGCACGCGGCCTCAGACGGAGGCCCGGGTGGAAGACCAGACCCGGAAGTTCGTTCTCACTCTGTCGTGTGTTGAACGCGCAGGCATCGTCCAGGCGGTCACCACCTTCCTCTTCGAGCGTGGCTTCAACATCGACGAGCACCAGCAGTTCGATGACGGCCTCCGCCAGACACTGCACCTGCGCACCGCCTTCTCCGGCTCGTCGGCCGACACCCCGGACAGGCTCGAGGAAGAATTCCGTTCCATCGCCGACCGCTTCGACATGAAATTCAGCTTCCATGACCAGACGAAGCAGCGCATCCTCGTGATGGTCTCCAAGTTCGGCCACTGCCTGAACGACCTGCTCTTCCGTTGGCGCGGCGGAAGCCTCGGCGGCGACATCGCCCTCATCGTGTCCAACCATGAAACCCACCGGGCCATGGCCGAGGCCGCCGGCCTCCCCTTCATCTACCTCCCGGTGACCCCCGAGGCCAAGTCGGATGCCGAACAGCGACTGCTGGAACTGGTGGACGAGCACAACATCGACCTCGTCGTCCTCGCCCGGTATATGCAAGTACTGTCCGATGACCTCTGCCGCGCCCTGGAAGGCCGGGCGATCAACATCCACCATTCCTTCCTCCCGGGATTCAAGGGCGCGCGCCCCTACCACCAGGCCTACGATCGTGGCGTCAAGCTGGTAGGCGCTACCGCCCACTACGTCACTGCGGAACTGGATGAGGGGCCGATCATCGAACAGGAAGTCATTCGGGTCGACCACAGCTACGGACCGACCGCTCTTTCAACGGTCGGCCAGGACGCCGAAGCGCTGGCCCTGTCCCGCGCCGTACGCTGGCACTGCGAGCACCGTGTGCTGCTGGATCGAACCAGCACCGTCGTGTTCCGGTAATTCCGTACCACCAGACCAGTAGAGACAACACACGAAGATCAGCAGGAGAAATCACATGGCATCGACGCCAAGCATTGTCATCATCGGAGCTGGAATCGTCGGTACGAACCTGGCCGACGAACTGGTCGCCCGGGGTTGGAACAACATCACCGTCCTGGACCAGGGGCCGCTGAACATGCCCGGGGGCTCCACGTCCCACGCCCCGGGTCTCGTCTTCCAGACAAACCCTTCGAAGACCATGGCTGCCTTCGCCACATACACCGTCGAAAAGCTCCTGTCCCTGACCGAGGATGGCGTCAGTTGCTTCAACCAGGTCGGTGGCCTCGAGGTCGCCACCACCGAGACCCGCCTCGCTGACCTGAAGCGGAAGCTCGGCTATGCCGCATCGTGGGGAATCGAAGGCAAGATCCTCTCCCGCGCCGAGTGCAAGGAGCTCTATCCGCTCCTGAACGACGAAGACATCCTGGGTGGACTCCACGTCCCCACTGACGGCCTGGCACGTGCCGCTCGCGCAGTCCAGCTGCTGATCAAGCGCACGGAAGCCGCAGGCGTCACGTACCTGGGCAACACCACGGTCACGGGCATCGAGCAGTCCGGCCGTCGCGTGACCGGCGTCCAGACGTCCGAAGGTGTCATCCCCGCCGACATCGTGGTTTCCTGTGCAGGCTTCTGGGGGGCCAAGATCGGCGAAATGATCGGCATGTCGATCCCGCTGCTGCCGCTCGCGCACCAGTACGTCACCACCACTCCGGTGCCGGCACTCAGTGGCCGCAACGAACTTCCCAACGGTGCTTCGCTGCCTATTCTGCGTCACCAGGATCGAGACCTCTACTACCGCGAACACGGCGACCGCTACGGCATCGGCTCCTACGCGCACCGCCCCATGCCGGTGGACCTTGCGGAACTGGGCTCCTACGACCCCAGCAGCATCAACGAGCACAACATGCCGTCCCGTCTGGACTTCACTTTGGAGGACTTCCTCCCGTCCTGGGAGGACACCAAGCAGCTGCTCCCGGCATTGCGGGAAAGCGAGATCGAGGATGGCTTCAACGGCATCTTCTCCTTCACTCCCGACGGCGGTGCCCTGGTGGGCGAGTCAAAAGAGCTCGATGGCTTCTTCGTCGCCGAAGCCGTATGGGTGACACACTCGGCCGGCGTCGCCCGCGCCGTTGCCGAGCTCCTCACCACCGGCAAGTCCTCGATCGACCTCGGCGAATGCGATATCCACCGCTTCGAGGAGGTCCAGCTGACCCCTGAGTATGTCAGCGAGACGTCCCAGCAGAACTTCGTGGAGATCTACGATGTCCTGCACCCGCTGCAGCCCAAGCTCTCCCCCCGCAACCTGCGCGTCAGCCCCTTCTACGCCCGCCACAAGGCACTGGGAGGACTGTTCCTCGAGTCCGGCGGCTGGGAACGCCCTTACTGGTTCGAAGCCAACGCGGAACTGCTGAAGGAAATGCCGGCCGAGTGGCAGCCCCCGGCCCGTGATGCCTGGTCCGCCATGTTCAACTCCCCCATCGCGGCCGCCGAAGCATGGAAGACCCGTACCGCAGTGGCCATGTACGACATGACGCCGCTCAAGCGCCTCGAGGTCTCCGGTCCGGGAGCGCTGAAGCTTCTGCAGGAGCTCACCACAGGCGACCTGAGCAAGAAGCCCGGTGCGGTCACGTACACCCTGGTGCTCGATTCCGCCGGTGGCATTCGGAGCGACATCACGGTGGCCCGCCTGAGCGAGGACACTTTCCAGCTCGGAGCCAACGGAAACATCGACACCGCCTACTTCGAGCGGGCCGCGCGCCACCAGACGGAAACCGGAACCGCAAGTGACTGGGTGCAGGTACGCGACACGACGGGCGGAACGTGCTGCATCGGTCTGTGGGGACCCCTCGCACGGGATCTCATCAGCACCGTGAGCAGCGACGACTTCTCCAATGATGGTCTCCGCTACTTCCGGGCCAAGAAGGCCGTCGTCGGTGGCGTAGCCGTGACCGCGATGCGCTTGTCCTACGTCGGCGAGCTGGGCTGGGAACTGTACACGAGTGCAGACAACGGCCAGCGGCTCTGGGATGCACTGTGGAAGGCCGGGCAGCCCCATGGCGTCATCGCCGCGGGCCGGGCAGCTTTCGGCTCGCTGCGTCTCGAGAAGGGTTACCGTTCGTGGGGCACCGACATGACCACCGAGCACGACCCTCTGGAAGCCGGCGTCGGATTCGCCGTGAAGATGACCAAGGAATCCTTCGTCGGAAAGGCCGCTTTGGAAGGCCGGACCGAGGAAGATGCTACGCGCCACCTGCGGTGCCTGACGGTCGACGACGGCCGCAGCGTCGTGCTGGGCAAGGAACCGGTCTTCTACAAGGATCAGGCAGTCGGTTACATCACCAGCGCTGCGTACGGCTACACCATCGCCAGGCCGATTGCCTACGCGTACCTCCCCGCTGCGGTCTCCGTGGGCGACTCGGTGGAGATCGAGTACTTCGGACGGCGCATTCAGGCCACGGTCACCGCAGATCCGCTGTACGACCCCACGATGAGCAGGCTCCGCGGCTGACAACCCGCCGGCCATTTCCGAGCAGCGGCCCGGACTTTCACCCCGAACCAGAGTCCGGGCCGCTGCTCGGCTCCTCCCATACCCTCGCCCAGTCGACCCGAGCTTCAGTGCAGGAAAATCCATGATCAGTTCAGAAACAGTCAGTGAGTACCTCGCCCGTCTTGCCTCGCGCGAACCAACCCCCGGCGGCGGTGCGGCCGCTGCCCTCCACGCCGCACAGGGAGCGGCACTCGTCGCCATGGTTGCTCGGTACACCACCGGCGCCAAGTACGAGCAGCACGCCGAAACCGTTCAGAGGATCATCAGCGCCGCGGACGCACTGGTGGTCGAGGCTCTGCACTTGGCGGACGCTGACCAACAGGCGTTCCAGGGCGTCATCGATTCGTACAAGCTTCCGTCCGGGACGGAAGCTCTCAAGGCCGCACGGAAGGCAGCTCTCCAGGACGCGCTCATCCTTGCCGCGCAAACCCCTGCGCAGCTCGTCGAGGTGGCAGGCGCCGTCGTGGATCGTGCCACGGAACTCTTCGAGGTCGCGAACGCCAACGTGATCAGCGACATCGCTGCTGCCGCCGACGCCGCCCGGGCAGCCGCCACCACCGCCCGGGTGAACATCGACATCAACGTGGTGGCCATCAAGGACGTCGCGGCCCGTTCGCGGTTGGCTGACCAGACCGACGGCATCGAGGAAAAGGTCATCCTGGCAGCAGATGACCTCGTGGCGCGTGTGCGTGGAAGGATTCTCGGTTGAGCACCGTAGTCCTCTCCGGGAAAGCACTGGCAAAGATCATCCAGCAAAAGGCCCGGCAAGAGGCCCGGGACCTCGAAGCCGAAGGGCTACGGCCCACGCTCGCAGTGGTCGTGGCCACCGATGACGGCTCCACGCACTGGTATGTCCGGTCCATCGAACGGGCCGCCGAAAGGGCCGGCATCAATTGCCGGGTCCTCGACCTCGGCCCGGACGCTACCGGACAGGTTCTGGTCTCAGTCCTGAAGGACCTCAGCGATGATTCCTCCGTTCACGGCATCATCCTCCAGACGCCTCTACCTTCCGGCGTTCGGGCCGATGAGCTGATCGGGCACATCGACCCGGAGAAGGACATCGATGGCGCGAACCCGTTGAGTCTGGGGCGTCTGGCCGTGGGCCGTCCCTCGTTCGCACCTGCCACTGCCCGCGCCGTGATCGAGATCCTCGACCACTTCGACATCCCACTGCCGGGCCGGAACGTGGTCGTCATAGGCCGTTCCGCCGTCGTGGGAAAACCACTGTCCCTGCTGCTGCTGGAGCGCGACGCCGCGGTGACGGTCTGCCACTCCAGGTCTGGTCCATTGGAGAGATACACCAAGACCGCCGACGTCGTGGTCGTCGCAGCCGGGCGGGCCGGCTTGCTGAACGGTGACCATGTCTCATCCGAGGCCGTCGTGATCGACGTCGGCACCAACGTCCTCCCTGACGGATCCCTTGTGGGTGATGTCGACGAGGCCAGCATGCGGGGCGTCGCCGCGGCGCTGACTCCGGTTCCGGGCGGCGTCGGCTCCGTCACCACGTCCCTGCTTCTCCTGCACACCACCGAGGCCGCGCGGAAACAATCGCATGCCTTGGCCCCAAGCGCTGCCGGGTGATCCACGGCGGACATACCTGCCACCCTGGAGAACCCGTGATCGTCGGCGTCGACGGCGGCCATACGCCTGAAGGGGAGGCCTTCGTGTCCGCTCCCGTGCAGGTGTTGAATTCCTTCTGCACGGTGCGGACTCCGACGCTGACGATGAGCTGGCGGAGATCCATACCAAGGCCGCTGCCATCCTTGGAGTTCTTGGGGCCGCTTTTCCCGCATGAGCGGATGCTGAGCGAGTCCTGACCCCGGCTACAGGGCAGCCCTAATCAGGTTCTCGAAGTCGGTGACGTGCTGGATGGTCAACCGTGCAGCAGCTTCTGAGTCCCCGGCCGCGATGCATTCGAGCAACTCAATGTGCTGGGCAATATGCTCGGACACCGGCGGGAGCTTTTCCAGGACCAGGCTCCAGATCCGTGTCGCCAGATTGTCGTATCGAGTCAGGACATCTTCGAGGTGCCGGCTTCCCGTTGCGCGATAGATCTTCCGATGGACCCGCATGTCCAGGCGCATGAGATCCTGCTGCGACTGCATCCCCGGTAGCAGTTCCCCTACTTCCCGGGCGAAGTCCCTCAGCTCCTGCCGAAGCTGCGGCGACGCAAGCCGCGCAGCGCGCGCAGCTGCTGCGGGCTCCAAGAGCTGGCGGATCTCGGAGATCTCAGCCAGATCCTTGATGTCCACGCCCGCGGCGAACGTTCCGCGCCGGGCGTAGGCCACCACGAGATAATCGCTCTCCAGCCGCTTCATGGCTTCGCGAATCGGCGTCCTGCCAACCCCGAGTCGCCTCGAAATCACCTCATCGTTGAGGGGCTCACCCGGTTTGATATCCAGAACGATCAATTCATCGCACAGGATTCGATAGGCGAAGTCGGCAAACGATTCATCGTCCTGCCTCGACGGCGGAAACGACCCTCCACCCTCCACCGGTAATCCGCCAGCGCCTGCCATCTTCACGACTTCCCCCTGTATGCGGGCGAACACGGGATCTGGCCCGCCCGGACAAATTGGCAACAACTAATATATCAATATGAAAGCATGCGGATGCACAATGGTCCACTCCTACCCACAGTGGATGCCACTCCGCGCACTTCGGTAGGCCGGAGAGGAGAGCGATGACGCTATGGCAGGGCGAGAAGACCATCGCCCCTACCATCCGGAGGAAGACGCGGCTGTCCACTGTTGACGCAGAGGTGCTCGGCTCGCTATGTGGTCGCGCGTACCTATGGACATCTCGTTTCAACGGCCATAAGGTCTAACTGATATATCTTCCACGAGAAGTAAACATACTAGCCCTACCTCCCTACCGGAGCGATGGACGCCCCCGGTCGAACTGCTGGTTCGCACCCATGACGCGTAAGGCGTCGACGGCGACATCGTGGTCATCGAAACGGACGAGGCCCTCAACCTTCCGCCCACATCGAACCCGAAAGCCATATCCACCCGCAAGTCCATGCCTCGCCGAGCTAAGGATCCGCTCATGGCTTTCAACAATGACCTCAGACTCCACCCACCAGAAAAATCTTCTGCCGACAACGCGTCGGGAAAAACTTCACTTAGCGGAGTACACGGAAGTGCGGAGAACAGCGATGCAGTTTTCAGTGTCTCCGAGGAAGTAGGCACAAACCCCGCTGTTCTCGATCCGGAGCACGGAGGGACGTCCGCGTCGCCGGACATCGAAGAGCACAAGCAGATCCTCGAAGAATTACGCCATGCCAAGACTGAGCAAGCCGTTTCGGAACGGCGGAACCACAAGCTCACCCTCGACAAGATCACCTTCGGGATCACTGGTGCCGTTGCCATTGCCTTTGTTGTCTGGGGCTTCGTGGGACGGAACAGCCTGTCCGTAACCTCCACTGGTGCCCTGAACTGGGTCATGGAGTATACCGGCTGGCTCTTCATGCTCCTGGCCTCGTTCTTCGTGATCTTCGTCCTGTGGCTGGCCCTGGGTAAGTTCGGGGACATCCCGCTGGGCAAGGACGGAGAAAAACCAGAATTCCGCACCGTCTCCTGGGTTTCGATGATGTTCGCCGCCGGCATGGGCATCGGGCTGATGTTCTACGGCGTGGCCGAACCGCTCTACCACTACATCGCTCCCCCGCCCGGCACGGTGGACGGACGGACCCCCGAAGCCATCCAGACTGCCATGGCCACTTCGATCTTCCACTGGACGCTGCACCCCTGGGCCATGTACGCGGTGGTCGGCATCGCCATGTCCTACGGCACCTACCGCTTGGGTCGCAGGCAACTGGTCTCCGTCGCCTTCACATCCCTCTTCGGTATCAGGAGGGTCGAAGGACCGGTCGGGAAATTCATCAACATCCTGGCCATTTTCGCCACCCTGTTCGGTACCGCTGCATCATTGGGCCTGGGCGCCCTGCAGATCGGCAGCGGCATGACCTCCAATGGTTGGTTCGGCGAAATCGGCACCCCCGTACTCGTGGTGATCGTCGCCGTCCTGACCTTGTGCTTCGTTGCTTCGGCCGTCTCTGGCATCAGCCGCGGCATCCAGTGGCTCTCGAACATCAACATGGTCCTGGCCGTCGTCCTGGCGCTCATCGTCTTTCTCGCGGGCCCCACCATATTCATCCTCAACCTGATCCCTTCCGCGGTCGGCGACTACGCCCGCGACCTGGCCGAGATGTCGTCCCGGACCGAAGCGGTCGGCGACGAATCACTCCGTAGCTGGATGACCAGCTGGACTATCTTCTACTGGGCCTGGTGGGTCTCCTGGACGCCGTTCGTAGGCCTATTCATCGCCCGTATCAGCCGCGGCCGCACCATCCGCCAGTTCGTCACCGGAGTGCTGCTGGTACCAAGCGTCGTCAGCGTGATCTGGTTCAGCGTCTTCGGCGGAGCCGCCTTCCAGGTGCAGCAGGAAGCCGACGAGGCCAACACCCCCGGCCTCGTCACGATGGTCGACGGGACACCGTCCGTCAACTTCGACGGAGCGCTCTTCGACCTCGTCAAGAATTTGGGCATGCCCGGCTGGCTTACCGCAGCGGTTATCGTGCTGGCCATGGTTCTGGTCGGAATCTTCTTCATCACTGGCGCCGACGCGGCCTCCATCGTGATGGGATCGCTCAGCTCCAACGGCGCAGAACACCCCCGCCGCGGAGTGGTCATTTTCTGGGGCTGCCTCACCGGCGCCGTGGCGGCGGTCATGTTGCTGGCCGGCGGCGACGAACCTTCGGAGGCCTTGGCCGGCCTGCAACGAATCACCATCGTGGCAGCGCTACCGTTCGTCATCGTCATGTTGTTGCTCTGCTTTGCCCTCACCAAGGACCTGCGTCGCGATCCCCTCTCCCTACGACGGCGCCTGGCCACATCCGTGGTCGAACGGGCGATCCGCACTGGCGTGGAACAACACGGCGGGGATCAATTCGATCTCGTGACACGGCATGACTGCACCGAAGCACACCCGGGAGCAGATGGCGGCCCCGACGGCGATCCGGTTTCTGAACCGCACCGTCATTAGCAGACGGCTCTGGCGCTGAAGCGCCGGAGCCAGAGCGTGCTGTCATGGACCAGGAGTACCTCCTCGTACCGGCGCGTCGTAACCGACCTTCGGAGGGATGGTTCCGGAGACGAGCACTGCTCCCTGCGGCTGATTCGATTCCTCTGCACGGAATATGAGCCGCTCCAGAGACAGGAAGGGCCCTCGTCTTCGGGCGAGGGCCCTTCCGATGGTTTCGGTGAATCGATGCTCGGGTTGACTACTTCTGTGTCTTGGAGAGGCGCGCGAGTGCATTGTGCAGGCGGGTGTCTGCGTCGTCGGCCACCTCCCGGACGGCGGGGTTCGAGCTGAGTTGCACCATGGTCTGCGGGTCGATGGATTCGATGGTGGTTTCGAGCTCGTCGGGACCGCGTCGGACGACTACGTTGCAGGGAAGCAGTGCACCGAGGGATGGTTCCGCGGCCAGGGCGCGGCTGGCAAGGCTCGGGTTGCAGGCGCCGAGGATGATGTAGTCTCCAACGGCGTCCGCGGCTTCTGTCCCGAGTTTCGTTTCGAAGGTGGCACGGACGTTGATTTCCGTGAGGATCCCGGAGCCTTGCTCACTGAGCGCTTCCCGAGTGTTCTGCACTGCGTCGTCCCAGGACTGGGGGACGGTGATGGAGTGGGTGTACGTCATGGGGAGCTCCTTCGCTGAGGTCGTGCAATGAGGGCGGGTGCTAGGACTATCTGCCGGTTCCGGGTTTGTGCCACGGCCAGGCAAGACCGTGTCAGGCGAGGGTGAGGAACAGTTTTTCGAGTTCTTTCTTGTCGAGGCTGGTGTCCTCGCGAACGATGCATTGCTCGAGGCCACTGGCGATGATGGCGAACCCGGCCCGATCGAGTGCCTTGGAGACTGCTGCGAGCTGGGTGACGACGTCCTTGCAGTCCTTGCCTTCCTCGAGCATGCGGGTGACTGCGGCGAGCTGGCCTTGGGCACGCTTGAGGCGGTTGATAACGGGCGTCAGTTCGGTCGGGTCCAGCTGCATGATGTTCTCCAGGAGTCGCGGTTGCTTACCTCAAGCTTATACCCCCACCGGTATTTTGACTACCCCCGGGGGTATGCGGAATACTCCGGGGGGTATCTATTTCCCTTCTGATCGAAAGGCTTCCCTGTGAGCACCCCCTCTTCCTCGACCTCTTCGTCCTCGACGGCAACCCTGACCGCGCTCGATCCCGGCACGCTGCGGAGTTGGATTGCCGGAAATGAGGACGTCGTGGTGATCGACGTACGTTCGGCGGCAGAATTCGAGTCCCTGCATATCCGTGGCTCCTACAACGTCCCGCTGCCCTTGCTCTCTGAACACACGCACGAGTTCGCCGCCCGTCTGGGCAGCCGGGTGGTTCTGGCCTGCCAGTCAGGCGTCCGGGCCGAACAGGCACGCCAACGCTTGGCAGCCTCAGGGATCGGCGCCGCCCACGTCCTCACCGGCGGCGTCCCGGGGTTCGCAGCTGACGGAGGCGGCGTGGTACGCGGCAAGGCTCGCTGGGACCTCGAACGGCAGGTCCGCCTCACGGCCGGATCCCTGGTTCTGGTCGGCCTGGCCGGTGGGCGGTTCATCTCTCCGAAGGTCCGCCTGCTGGCCGGCGCTATCGGGACCGGCCTGACGTTCTCCGCGGCGACGAACACGTGCGCCATGGGACGGGCCCTGTCCGCGATGCCCTGGAACAAGGCAGCCCAGGAACCCACCCGTGAATCAGCCATCCTGCAGTTTCCTTCAGTGAGCAGCCGGACCGGCGAGGTGCCGGCGGCGTGATCGCCGCCCTGATCCTCGGGCTTGCCGTCGGGATCGTCCTCGGCGTGGTGGGCGGCGGCGGGTCCATCGTCGCCGTCCCCGCCCTGGTCTACGGGGTGGGCATGAGCCCGGCAGAAGCGATTCCCACGTCGTTGCTGGTCGTGGGCGTTTCCTCCCTGGCCGCACTGATCCCGCGGGTGGGTGCAGGCCTGAACTGGCCGGTGATCCTCCTCGTCGGCACTGCCGGCATCCCGTCCGCGTGGGTGGGAACAGCGGTGGGCCGATTGGTGGACCCGGAAGTCCTGATGCTTGCCTTCGCTGGCATCATGATTATCGCCGGCATTCGGATGCTCGGTCGCACCACCGAAGCCCAGGGCTCCTGCAGCTCCGGACCCGGCAGATCTTTCCGCACCTGCGCTCCGAAGGCAGTCGCCGTGGGCCTGCTGGTCGGGTTCCTCACCGGGCTCCTGGGTGTCGGTGGAGGATTCCTGCTCACCCCGGCCCTGACACTATTCCTGGGGCTGCGGATGAAACACGCCGTCGGGTCTTCCCTGGCGATCATCGTGCTCAACTCGGCGGCCGGTTTCAGCGCCCATGCGGCAGGTTTCACGATCAACTGGCCGATCGTCCTCGCCTTCGCCGTCCCCGCCATCCTTGGTTCCCTTGCAGCAGCGCGGTTTGCGCGCCGACTCGACGACCGCCACATCCGCATCTCGTTCGCCGTCCTCATCTTTGCCGTTGCCGCCTGGGTGACCCTGAGCACCGCCACCACCCTGATCCCCGCCTGACCAACCACAGGACCAGTCACCTGCAGGACTTCCCACCACCTGACACCTGACGCCCTGCCACGCCGGCACTGCTGACGCACTGTCGGCACGCGGAGCCGGTTCCCTCCTTCCGGGTGCCTGCCAGGACCTGTCCCGTTCCTGGTTCGGTTCCGCACTCCCTTCGCCCAACACCACGCGACTGTTCGACCGGAATCTCGCCCACCTTGCCGTATACCCCCAGGGGTATTACGATGGATACCAGCGGATACCCCCAGGGGTATTCGAAGTAGTCCCCCACGGGCGTCAGATCCACAAATCGATGAAAGAGAGCACCAAATGCTGCTAGAGCGCATCTACGACGAAGACCTCGCCCAGGCCAGTTACCTGATCGGCTGCCAGTCCACGGGCGAAGCCGTCGTGGTCGATGGACGCCGCGACATTGCCGTCTACCGGGACCTGGCGGCGAAGAACAACCTGAGAATCACCGCTGCCACCGAGACACATATCCACGCCGATTACCTCTCCGGCACCCGCGAACTGGCGGCCGCCACCGGGGCTGCGATCTACGTGTCCGGTGAGGGCGGACCGGAATGGCAGTACGGATTCGACGGGACACGCCTGCATGATGGGGACACCATCACCCTGGGCAACATCACCCTGCAAGCCCTCCACACCCCTGGGCACACGCCGGAGCACCTGTCCTTCCTCGTCACCGACGGCGCATTCAGCAACCAGGCCGGCTACCTGCTTTCCGGCGACTTCGTGTTCTCCGGGGACCTGGGCCGCCCGGACCTTCTCGATGAGGCCGCAGGAGGCGTCGACACCCGTTTCGAGGGCGCCAAGCAACTGTTTCGGAGCCTGCAGAAAAAGTTCCTGACCCTGCCCGACCACGTCCAGGTCCACCCCGCCCACGGTGCCGGCAGCGCCTGCGGCAAAGCACTCGGCGCTATCCCGTCCTCGACCGTCGGCTACGAGCGGCTCTACTCCTGGTGGGGCCCATACCTCGCCGCCAACGATGAGCAGGGCTTCATCGACGAGCTCCTCGACGGGCAACCCGACGCCCACTCCTACTTCGGCCGGATGAAGCACGAGAACCGGGAAGGCCCCGCCGTGCTGGGAGAACGCGCCCCCCTGATCGAACTCGACCAGGACGAGGTCGCCACCGGTCTCGCCGCGGACACGGTGACGTTCATCGACACCCGTTCCGCGAAGGACGTGCACCAGGGCACGGTGGAGAGGTCCCTGAACATCCCCGCCGGCGCTGCGATTGCCACGTACGGCGCATGGGTGGTGAACCCCGAGACGGACACGAACCCCCTGGTCCTGCTCGCCACCGGCCAGGACCAGGCGCAGGACATCCGGGACCACCTCATCCGCGTCGGCATCGACAATGTTGCCGGGTACGTCACCAGCATCGACGGACTACCCGCCACCAAACCCGCCCTGATCCAGCCCGCCGACCTCCACGGATTCGACGCGGCCGTGATTCTGGACGTCCGCAACCGCACCGAACACACTGCGGGGCACATCCCCGGAGCGCACCAGCTCAACGGCGGACGCGTTCTGTGGCACCTCGACGAACTCCCCATCGACGGGACCATCGTCACCTACTGCCAAAGCGGACTCCGCAACTCCGTCGTGGCCAGCGCCCTGCGCCGGGCCGGTTACGACGTCGTCGAACTCGATGGCAGCTACGCCGCCTGGAACTCCTGGCAGCAGGCCCGGAGAACCGCTCCCACCAACTGACCATCGACCCCGCTCGTTGGCTGGGGTGGGCACCTGGCGGGCTTCCTGGCTGAATCGCACGTGGCCTTCCGTACCCGGGTAAGCGCCAACACTACCCAGCCACCGACGCGGCCCGGTTGCTACTCCTAAAACCTGACGCCCGTCAACGGATCACCCGGGCTGAGACGGACGGTTTGAGTGGCTCTCCGGTAGCTTCACCGCAACACCGATCAGCAGGAGCACTCAGGTTGGATGCGCCTGGACGCCGATTCGGTGAGGCGGGCAGCGGCTCCCGTGCACGACGCGGGATGCAGGATGACGTGGTATTTGTGAAACTTTCCGCGGGTGGCCGCATAGGTGTGGCTGGGGCGGCGGTGGTCGGGGTGGCTTTCGGTATGGCCCGGTACGCCTACGGACCCTCGGCGAAAGCTGACTGTAAAACACAACAGCCCTTCTCGTCGTCGCCGCACACACCGTGTCGGTTGCCACTGAACCAGCAATGTGCTGTCCGTCGGCTGACGGCCGAGTCAGGATTCCCCTTCCCTGCCATAAGTCTTCTCTCCTCAGTGCGTTGTGCCGGTCGTCCATCTGATGCGGCAGTCATCTTGGGAGGCTGGCACCAGGCGTTGACGAATCCGATAAAATCAGGACCACTACCCCGCATCCCCGCCTCAGAAGGAGCTTGTCATCGCCTCCCGGAACCGCCTCAACGAACGACTGCGCACCACTTTGGACCTGCTGGCGCGCCACCAGGCATCGGGAACGGCCGTAGCCCCCAGCGAGCTGATGGCCCAGGTGGTGGCGAAGGTTCCGTTCGACACTACTGAGGCCGAGCTCCTCTCCAGCGGTGTACCTCGCGGCTACAAGCAGCTGACGACGGCGACGTCGAAGCTCGTCAAGGCCGGCTGGCTCGTCAAGGTTCGTAACGGCTGGACCGCAACCGAGGAGGGCGTCCGCGCTCTCGCTGCCTTTCCCGACGCAGAGGCATTCAGTGACGCCATGGCCAGCGGCAAGCCGGTGCCCGAGCCCAAGCCCGTAGAAGGGCAGGGTCCCAAGTCAGCGGCAGGGCAGGTCCAGGAAGAACTTCCAGTGCATGTGCAGCAGGTACCGGAGCAGGTGCAGGAGGACCCATCGCCAGCGTCCGCACACGTGTTCGACTCCGGCGACCAGGACGAGGACCCGGCTCAGCCCGCGCTGGTCGAGGAGGACCTCGTCGTGCCGGAAGCGCCCGCGTCCGACGTCGTCGCCCCAGCAGAGCAGGCACCAGTAGACGGTGGGCAAGCACCCAACGACGCGTGGCAGGACCAGCCGCAGTCCGTCGCACTCGCCGGGGACTTCAACCCGCTCTTCGGCGAGGCCGGACACTGGACCACGAACCTTCATGGACTGCAGCTCGACTACGACGCCGTGGAGAACATCTGGAAGCAGACCCTCCAGCTGCCCGCCGGCACCTACCAGTACAAGATCGTAGTCAACGGTTCCTGGGACGAGAACTACGGTGCCTACGGGGTTCGCGACGGCGCAAACCACGAGCTGCGCCTACTCTCCGACACCGCAGTGACGTTCCGCTTCGACTACGCCACGAAGGACATCGAGACCAGCTAGCACCTTCCGCCGAACGAGGCCGTCGGCTAGCCAAGGTCACAAATCGATTGCGCTCCCCGGTGAACCCGGGAAGGCTTTCCCCATGACCACCCATCGGAAGCGTGGCCTACCCGGGCTCGCGGCGATCTGCACCGTGGCGCTCACCGCGACGGCCTGCACCGCAGCGGAAGGGGACACCCAGCAGACCTCGTCCCACAGCTATAACAGCCGTCCGGACCTGGCCCCTCCCGTCGTCGAGCTCGAACAGGGTGAGGCTTGGGAGCCGGGTTACGTGACCTCGGAGGAACTCATCTTCCTCACGCCCGGTTTCCCGGACCAACCACCGACAACGGGCGGGCTGGTGCTGGACGCAGCGGGAGAACCTGTCTGGATCAATCCCGCCGACCCGGACGACTCGCAGGACGACCAGTTCGAGCTCCGGGTCCAGGAGTACCAGGGTGAACCCGTGCTCACCCTGTATGAGGGAAGCAGCGGCGGCGGCAAGGGAGACGGTACCTTCACTATCCTGAACCGGTCCTACGAGGAAATTGCCAGCGTCACTACCGGAGGCGAGCTGGCCCCCGGTAACGCCGACTTCCACGACTCGACCATCACGCCCCGGGGGACCATGCTGATCAGCGCCTATCACCCCGCTGAGGCGGACCTCTCGGAACTCGGCGGCCCGGCGGCCGGCTGGGTCGAGGAAGCCGTGATCCAGGAGATCGACATCGCCACAGGCGACGTCCTCTTCGAGTGGAGCTCGCTCGACCACATCCCGGTCTCGGACACCCTCCAGGCCTTCGGCGCAGCGCGGGACGCCGGGGCGCTGCGCACCCAGGACTTCGAGGCACCACAGGACGACGACGAGGCGGTGGGTACCGAGGAAAGTCCCTTCGACTACCTCCACGTCAATTCGATAGCGGAGGACGACGACGGCATCCTGGTTTCCGCGCGTCATACAAGTGCCATCTACCGGATCGATCGCGCCACGGGTGAGTTGGACTGGACCTTGGGCGGGACGGCCAACGACTTCGAGCTGGGAGACGGTGCCGAGTTCTCCTGGCAGCACGACGCCCGGCGCTCACCCGACGGCACCCTGACCCTCTTCGACAACGCCTCAAATGAAAATTTCGGGGACAACTCCCGCGGCTTGCGGCTCCAGCTCGACGAGGAGGCGATGACCGCCGCTGTGGTCACCGAATACCTTCCGCCGGAGGACCGCACTGCCGGAAGCATGGCCAACACCAACGAACTCCCCAACGGCAATATCCTGATCAGCTGGGGCGCCCAGCCGTTCTACTCCGAATTCACTGCGGACGGCACGCTCATCTATGACGTTTCACTCGGCGGGGACGGCAGCTACCGCGCTTACAAATCAGCGTGGCAGGGCCAGCCGGCCACACCGCCGGATGTGGTGGTCCAGGAGAACGACGGCGCCAGCACCGCCTACGTCTCGTGGAACGGAGCCACCGGGGTGGCGCAATGGCGGCTCCTGACAGGTGCCGACGAAGCGACCGCCACCGAAGGCGCAACCGTGGCTCGGGAATCCTTCGAAACCGAGATTCCCCTCCCCGAGGACGCAGCCTACGTGGCCGTCCAGGCGCTCGATGCCAGCGGGAACGAGCTGGGTACCGGCGTCGCCGACTGACTCCGCCGGAACGGATTCGAAAAAGTCCTCCTGTGACGCGGACCATTGGCCAACGCTGCCCGAGTCGGTTTGAATGAAGCCATAACCATCCCGAGCGGCCGAGAGACCTGGATCGACGACGCCGCAGCAACCCTCTTCGGATAACAACGAAGAACGGTGCTACTGCCAGGACCGATGGAGAAGCCAAAAGCTTCGTTGGTCTTTACCCGCCGTGCTGTCGCACGCCCGGGGAAGCTCCGCGTTGCCCTGTGCGCCCCTCCGTCGGGCGATGAGTACAGGAGCCCAACGTGCAGCACACCACCCCAGCCAGTCGAGCTGGACGTAAAAAGATCGCCCTCACCGCCGTCGCAGGCCTTCTGCTGTCCGGCTGCGGAGGTGCCGCGAATGCCGGGGAGGACACTCCATTCGTCTTCGCCACCGGCAAGGACATCTCCTGCCTCGACCCCCACGTCAACGGCGATATGCCCCAGGCCTCCATCGCCGCCAACTACCTCGACTCCCTGGTGTCGCAGGACAAGGACGGCACCATCCACCCGTGGCTCGCCTCGGACTGGGCGGTCTCGGCGGACGGCCTCACCTACACGTTCACCGTCCGCACCGACGTCACCTTCACGGACGGCACCCCACTGACGGCGGAGGCGGTCAAGGCGAACCTCGACCACATGGTGGATCCGGATACCCAGTCCGGCACCGCGGGAGGCTACCTCAAGCCGTATGCCGGAACCGAGGTGGTGGCCGCGGATACCGCCGTCGTGACCCTGAATCGTCCCTATGCCGCATTCCTCGAGGTGCTTGCGCAGCCCTTCCTCGGCATCCAGTCCCCCGAGGCGCTCAAGCGTCCGCAGGCGGAGAACTGCAACGCTCCGGTGGGGACGGGCCCGTTCAAGATCGTCGACTACGTTCCGCAGTCGAAGGCCACCCTGGTCCGCAACGAGGACTACAACTCCGCTCCGCCGTTCGCCGAACATCAGGGGCCGGCGTACCTCGAGACCATCGAGTGGCGCATCGTCCCCGAGGACTCGACGCGCTACGGCCTGCTCCGTGCCGGCCAGGTGGACGCCCTGGACCTCATGCCGAGCGTCCACTTCGACGAGGCCGAGTCCGACCCCAACGTCGAGCTCATCCTGCAGGACCGCCCCGGCAACCCCACCAACCTGATCCTCAACACCACGCGCCCACCCTTCGACGACCTCGACGTCCGCAAGGCCTTCCTGCGGAGCGCCTATGTGGATGCCGGCATCAACAGCGTCTATTTCGGCACCGTCACGAAGGCCGGCGGTCCGCTGAGCTCCACCACCACCTTCTACTCGCCCGACTTCGAGGACGTCTACGCCCCCGATCCGGACGAGGCGAACCAGCTGCTCGACGACGCCGGCTGGACCGGGCGCGACGACGACGGCTACCGCACGAAGGACGGCGAGCGCCTCACCGTCCACTTCCCCTATACACCGAACTCCTGGCCGACGGCACACCAGGCACTGGTCACCCAGATCCAGGCGACCGCCAAGCAGGTGGGCTTCGAGGTCCTCATCGAGAACGGTGACGCCGCGACGGTCAGCGAACAGGGCAACAACTTCGAGTACGACCTCCGTGCCGACTACTGGAACACCAACACCGCCGACGTGCTCCGGATCGTCTTCTCCTCGGAATACACCGAGTCGGCCGGCTTCGTGGCCAACGGCTCGGGCTTCCGCAACCCGGAACTCGACGGCATCCTCAACGAGGCCCTCGCCACCGATGACGCGGAAACCCGCGAGGACCTCTACTACCAGGCCCAGCAGATCGTCAGCGACAACGCCCTGCAGCTCCCCCTCTACAACCAAGCCAGCCAGGTGGCACTCCGCAGCGACCGCTTCGGGAATTTCGCCCTCGAGCCGAGCCTGTCCCTCCCCTACCTCTACGACGTGACGGCGGTTGACCAGCCATGAGCACCCTCGATTCCAAGCACCTCGATCCATTGAGTGCGGCGCCCCGCACGACGGCGACGGCCGGTGCGGCCGGCAAGGTCATCGCCCAGCGGGCGGCGGGCAGCATCTTCGTCCTCTGGGCCGCGGTCACGCTGACGTTCTTTGTCCTCCGGCTGACCCCGGGCGATCCGATCACGGCGATCCTCGGCGGTGCCGGTTCCTCTCCGTCGCCCGAGACCGTGGCGGCGGTGAAGGCCGAGTACGGCCTCGACCAGCCCGTCCTCGTCCAGTACCTCGCCTACCTCGGCGGCCTCTTCACCGGGAACTTCGGCACGTCCTACATCTTCAAGGTGCCGGTCCTGGAAATCCTCGGCCCGCAGATCCTCCCCACCTTCCAGCTGGCCGGCCTCGCGCTGGTCTTCGCGTGGATCATCGCGCTGGCCTTCACCCTGCTGACCGTCGGGCGGGGACGCGTTCTCGATTCCGTGGGACGAGGCGTCGAGGTTTTCTTCGCCTCGCTCCCCCAGTTCTGGGTGGGCATCATGCTCGCGGTGGTGTTCGCCGTCGTCCTCGGCTGGTTCCCCGTGGCGGGCAATGACGGCTTCCGCTCGCTCGTGCTGCCCGCGCTGTCCCTCGCGATTCCGCTCGCCGGGTTCATCGCGCAGGTCACCCGCGCGTCCTTCGAGGACGCGCTGGCGCAGCCGTTCATCCTCAGTGCCCGGGCCCGCGGCCTGAGCGACACCGCCGTCCGCATCACCCACGCCCTGCGGCACGCGATCCTGCCGGGCATCACGCTCTCGGCCTGGGCCGTGGGCTCACTCATCAGCTCGGCGGTGGTTGCGGAGATCATCTTCGCCCGCCCAGGCCTCGGCCGTTCCCTCGTGGACGCCATTCTCAACCGCGACCTCCCCATCACCCTCGCGGTGGTGTTTCTCATCGCCGCGGTCTACATCCTCGTGAACCTCGCCGTGGACCTCCTCTACCGCGTGGTGGATCCCCGCACCAACCCGAAGGGAAGTGCAGCACGAGCCTGGCACTCGAACCAACGACGACGGCGGGTCCCGGCTCCCCGGCTCCCGCACCTTCCGCCCCGCGCACTCCCTCGCGGGCGGCTCGCTTCCTGCACGGCACGCCGATCGGGGTCTGGATCGCGGGCGCACTGCTCACGTTCCTGGTGCTGGCCGCCGTCGTGCCGTCGCTGTTCCTGCAGCAGGACCCGTACGTCATCGACCCGGCCAGCGCGTTCCAGGCACCCAATGCCGCGCACTTCTTCGGCACCGACCAGAACGGGCGCGACGTCTTCTCGCGGGTCATCGCCGGAACCGGCCAGTCGCTGCTGCTCGGACTGTCCGCCACGGCCATCGGGCTGATCCTCGGCGGTGCGCTCGGCATCACCGCCGGCGTGTCCGGCAAATGGCTCGACTCCGCGATCTGCCGCTTCGTCGAGGTGCTCTTCGCGTTCCCCGGCCTGCTGCTCGCGCTGATCGTGATCGCGGTATCCGGAACCGGCGTCGTGACGGCAGCCATCGCCGTCGGCGTCGGTACCGCGCCCGGCTACGCGCGGATGCTGCGTACCCAGACGCTGCAGGTCATCGCCGCTCCGTACGTCGAGACCGCGCTGTCGCTGGGGCGTTCGCGCTCGCACATCCTCCTCCACACCATCGTGCCCAACGTGGTGCGGCCGCTGTTCGTCCTCGTCACGCTCGGCGTCGGGCAGGCCATCGTCTGGGCGTCGTCGCTGAGCTTCCTCGGCCTCGGTGCACAGCCGCCGGCCGCCGAATGGGGCGCCACGCTCGCCGACGGCCGCAACTACCTCCAGGTCGCCTGGTGGATCGCGGCGTTCCCCGGCATCTTCATCACCCTCGCCGCGCTGACCACCACCGTGGTGGGCCACCACCTGCAGCGCCGACTCGAAGCAGAGGTCTGACCATGACTGCACCACTTCTCTCCATCGACAACCTCAACGTCTCCTTCACGACGCCGCGGGGGCCGGTCGACGTCGTCCGCGACGTGTCGCTGGCCCTGGCACCGGGCAAGGCCCTCGCCCTCGTGGGTGAATCCGGATCCGGCAAGACCGTGACCGCGCGGACCCTCGTCGGGCTCAACGCCCCGAATGCGCGGGTGTCCGCGGACCGGCTCGAGGTGCTGGGGCACGATGCGTCACGGCTCTCTGAGCGGCAGTGGCGGCGTTTGCGCGGCAAGGACATCGGGTACGTGCTGCAGGATGCGCTCGTCTCCCTCGATCCGCTGCGCACCGTTGGTCAGGAGATCGACGAGGCACTGCGGGCGCACGGCGTCCGGGGGCGGGATGAGCGGCAGTCCCGCATCTTCGCAGCCCTGCGCGACGCCGGCATTCCGGACCCCGAGGTCCGTGCCCGCCAGCGCTCCGGCGAGCTGTCCGGTGGGCTGCGGCAGCGTGCGCTGATTGCGCAGGCCACGGTGCTGAATCCCCGGCTCGTGATCGCCGACGAGCCGACCACCGCGCTCGACGCCACGGTGCAGGCCCAGATCCTCGAACTGCTTGCGGGCCTGAAGGAGCAGGGGCGCGGGCTGATCTTCATCTCGCATGACCTCGCCGTCGTCAGCCACCTCGCCGACGAGATCGCCGTGATGCAGAACGGGCGCATCGTCGAGTCGGGGCGGGCCTCCGAGGTACTGGGCAATCCGCGGCACGAGTACACGCGGCAACTCATCGACGCCGTGCCGTCGGCGGCGGGCAAGGGGACGCGGCTGTCGTCGGTGCCGCGGGTGTCGGTTGCCGCTCGGCCTTCTCGGCCGTCGACGTTCTCGTCCGATGCTCCAGCGCTTGAGGCACGCGGACTGGTGAAGAGCTATCCGGGGCCGGGCGGGACGCGGCGCACCGTTGTCGACGACGTCTCCTTTACCCTGCCGGCGGGGCGGACGCTGGGCATCGTCGGTGAATCGGGCTCAGGCAAGTCGACGACGGCGCGCATTGCGCTGGGGCTGACCGAGCCCGACGCCGGCACGGTGACGCTGGGCGGGCTGCCGTGGGTGGGCGCTTTCTCAGGGTTTGCCCACGGGGGCGGCTCGGCTGCTGCAGCTGCAGGGGCGGCGGGCGTTGCCGGTGACGGTTCTCGGGCAGGTTCTGATTCTCCTGCAGGGGTGACTGGCTCAGGGAATTCCGGCTTCGAGACCGGAGCAGCTGGTTTTCCGCCCGGCCAGGTGCGCAGAGGCCGTCATTCGGCTGCGCATGTCGTTAGTGGGGGTTCCGCCGACTCCGGTGTCCCCCTCGGCATCGTTACCTCCGTCGTTACCGAAGCGCAGCGGCGGCAGCACCGGCCCGACATCCAGCTGGTGAACCAGGATCCGCTGAGCTCGTTCGATCCGCGCTTCAGCGTGGGACGCGTCATCACCGACGCGCTCGATGCCGGCGCGGTGGGTACCGCGGACGAGCGGAATGATCGGGCGGCGTCGCTCCTCGAACAGGTGGGCCTACCGCTCGATCTCATCAGCCGTCGCCCGCTGACCCTCTCGGGTGGTCAGCGGCAGCGGGTCGCGATTGCGCGGGCGCTCGCCCTGCAGCCGCGGGTCCTGCTGCTCGACGAACCGGTCTCGGCGCTCGACGTCTCCATCCAGGCGCAAGTGCTGGACCTCCTCGCCGACCTGCAGGAACAACTGGGCCTCAGCTACCTCTTCATCAGCCACGACCTCGGCGTGATCCACCACGTGAGCGACGACGTCCTCGTGATGAAGGACGGCCGCGTGGTGGAGTCGGGTACGGCGTCATCGTTGTTCTCCAACCCGGCGACCGACTACACGCGGGCGCTGCTCGCGGCCGTTCCCGAAATGCCGGCAAGGGTCCTACCCTCATCACCAGCACAAGGAGCAGTATCGTGACCACCACCTCCCTCGATTCCCGAACCCTCCCCGCCTACGCGTCCTATGCCTCACTCGCGGCTCATTTCCGGCCGCTGTTCAAGCAAATTGCTGCTGGTTCCGCGGAGCGCGAGACAGACCGGACGCTGCTGCACGAACAGGTCCGGCTGCTTGCCGATGCCGGCTTCGGCGCACTGCGCGTGCCGCGGCAATACGGCGGTGCGGGCGTTTCGGCGCCGCACTTCTTCCGGCTGCTGATCGAGCTGGCCGCGGCGGAATCGAACCTTGCGCAGGCGCTGCGTTCGCACATCGCGTTCGTGGAGGACCGGCTGTATGCCGACGACGGCGAATGGCTGAGCCGTGTGGCCGCCGGCGCACTGCTCGGCAACGCGTGGACGGAGACCGGACCGGTCGCCGTCGGCGGGGTGAGTACGACGATCGAGCGCGACGGCGATGCGTACCGCGTGAACGGCACGAAGTACTACACGACAGGAAGCCTGTATGCGGACTGGATCCAGACGGGTACGCGGACGCCCGACGGAGTCGACGTCATTGCGCTGGTGCGACGCGATGCACCGGGCGTCGAGATCATCGACGACTGGGACGGCTTCGGCCAGCGGCTGACTGCGAGCGGTACGACGGTGTTCACCGACGTGCGGGTGCCGCTGACGGATGTCCTGGTCGAAACGGAACACGCGCCCTACAACACGGGCGTGTACCAGCTGATCCATGTGGCGACGCTTGCCGGAATCGCGAAGGCGGCAGTGCGCGACGTCGCCGCCGAAGTGCGCGGGCGGACGCGGACGTTCAGTCACGGGAGCCAGGTGCGGCCGAGTGAGGACATCCAGATCCAACAGATCGTCGGCGAGGTGTCGGCCCTCGCGTTCACTGCCGAGGCTGCGGCGCTCCAGGTGGCTGAGCAGTTGCAGGAGGCGTTCGAGGCGCATGAAGATTTAATTAATTGTGCTGCCGATGGCGCTGACGGCACTGCCCGGGTAGCTGGAGACGTGGAAGCCGGGCACGCCGCGGGCAGGGCCGCGCTCGATGCCATCGGTGGCCTCGACCCTGACCACGCTGGCGCCAGGACTTCCGCAGACCGGGCCGCGCTCGACGTCGAATTCGGCTCCTCCCAGGCGCAGATTGTGGTCACTGAACTGGTTCAGCGCGCGTGCACCACCATCTTCGATGCGTTGGGGGCGTCCTCAACGCGGCGCGGGCTGCAGTTGGACCGGCATTGGCGGAACGCGAGGGTGATCTCCTCGCACAATCCGGTGGTGTACAAGTCGCGGGTCGTCGGAGACTGGGAAATCAATGGGACCGTGCCGGACTTCGTGTGGCGTGCGGGGACGGCCAAGCCTTCCGAATAGGGGTCATGGGCGGGTGCGGACGGCTGCACCTGCCCATGAACGATGCCGCCAGAGCCCCAATTAGCGGAGAGTAACTTCTGACATCAGCCGAGGATCATTACATCAGGTGCTGTGGCACCTTCCTCCTGTGGAGGAATAGTGCTACCACTTCCCCTCCACAAGGGCATGACTTCCTCAGGAATAGTACGTACATTCGATAGAATTAGGCATGGCCATCGCACCCCTCGAGTACCCCGGAGAGAGTGGAACTCCGCTCGAATCCGTGCGGTCCGACCTCCTTTATTTCGGGCAGGGAATGGCGGAGACATACCTGACACTCAGCAGGCGTGAAGTGGTACAGACGCTCGTGAAGATCGAGGAAATCGCCAAGCTGGTGGACTATCTGCAGGTGGTGGCCGCTCGTGCCGTCCAGGACCAGGACATCGCCATTACCGGAGAGCGGCAGGCAACCGGTTCCCTCCTCGCACGGGCAGAGCAAAGTATTTCCGTGGAAGTTCCCGGTGGTGGCGTCACAAGGACCACAGCAGGTGGCTCGAGGGGCGCTTCTGGTAACGCCGGGCAGCAGGACAAGTCCTCCACGCTTCCGGAATTCACGAACTGTGCCGACTACCTGCGGGCCAGGCTCGGCATCAGCCGCAGCGAGGCAAACCGCCGCTTGAGGCTCGCGGATAACATCTTGCCCACCCTTGCCGGGTGTGGTGCCACAACCGCCGCCCCGCTGGCTGCGTTGGGCTCGGCGGTTGCTGCCGGCTTTGTCAGCGGACGCGCCGCCTCCATCATCTGTGACGCGGTGCACCGGGTTCAGTCCTTCGCAACGCCACTGCAGCTCGACTCTATGGAACACCACCTCACCCGGCAGGCAGTGGAATCGGATGAAGACGTCCTTCGGGTGCTCGCTCGTCGTTGGGAGGGCGTACTGGATCAGGATGGGCAGGAACCCACGGAGAAGGTGCTGAAAGCGCGGCAAGGAATCTTCCTCAGGGGCAGGCGTCACGGTTTGCATTTCATGGAAATCGGCGCCACTGACGAGCAGTTCGAGCACCTGGTCACGGTCATGAACACCGCGACAAACCCGCGGGGAAAGACTGTCCACACCGCGAACCACGCGGCATCAGGTGATTCACACGATGCAGTCGATGGGTTGGGCAGCACCTCCGAGGCAGATCCGGACCGCCCCACTCGGCCGCAGAGCCTCCTCGATGGATTGGTTGCGGCCTGCCGGATTGCCCTGTCGACAGGCGGCCTTCCCGCAGCAGGCGGCCATCGGCCTCAGGTGATGGTGACCATCAGCTATCAGGACCTCGTGGGTGAGATGGAACGCGCGGGTCACGCCGTCTTCGGGCAGCAGATCAGCGCCCGCAGCATTCGGAGGTTGGCCTGTGATGCCGGCCTGATTCCGCTGGTCCTCGGCGGGAAGGGCCAAATCCTCGACATTGGAAGATCACAGCGGCTCTTCCCGCCGCACATGCGACGCGGACTTGTTGCGAGGGACAAGGGCTGCGGATTTCCGGACTGCGCAATCCCGGCAACTTGGTGCGAAGCCCACCACATTGTTCCCTGGGCCAGGGGCGGAACGACGAATATCAGTGACGGCGTCCTTCTGTGCTCACGCCATCATCACGTCATCCACGAGGGAAACTGGATGGTTGAATCAAGGCACGGCATTCCGTGGTTCAAACCACCAAAGTACCTCGACCCCGGCCAGGCTCCTCGAAGGAACAGGTTCTGGCAAGTGGCGACAGCAGTCCACGAGCAGCTCCTGTACAACGATGAGTGAGGTTTGCAACCGGGTGCGTCCCTACGTTCCAACTGCTTCAAAGCTCCTCTGAAAGCTCGAAGGGTCCGGAGTGGGTTCGCGCTGTCATCGTCACGAGCTCACCCACGTCATCGGACTCGACCATATCCACGTTTCCACCCAACTCATGGCGGCGAACGGTGGCGCAACACGCTTGGGCGAAGGCGACGCCGATCGGGCAGGACTCGCGGCTCTCGGTGCTGGCCCCTGCGGTCCGCAGCTTTGATCCGCTGACGGAACCGTTAACGGAACCGCTAACGGCCACTGTTCAACGTACGGCGGCAGCGCCCCAGCGTCAGTACCTGCAATTCACCAACCTCCGCGACCGTCGATGAAAGTCACTACCGAAAGTTCCTGAAATGCGAGAGAGCGCTCTCTTGACGTTGTGACCCACCGCACATACAGTTGTTCCACAACCCAGAGAGCGCTCTCTCAACCCCTCCCCTGCATCTCCAGCCAACCCACAAAGGAGTGACCGTGCCATCCTCGCGACTCAGAAGAATCACCGCCCTCGCAGGCGTAGCATCTCTCGCAATCGTTACCTCGGGCTGTGGAGGCGGTGGGAGCGATGAGCCGGCCAGCGCGGACAACCCCATCGAACTTTCCGTCACTACCTTCGGAACATTCGGATATGACGACCTCTACGGCGAGTACGAAGAGCAGAACCCCGGCGTGACCATCAAGGCCACCAACATCGACCGCGGCTCCAACGCACGCACCGACGCGTTCACCAAGCTGGCTGCAGGGTCCGGCCTCAGTGACGTCACGGCCATCGAGGAAGGCTGGCTCGGCTCGATCATGGAGGTTTCGGACCAGTTCGTGGACCTCAACGAGTACGGTGCCGGTGACATCAAGGACAACTGGGTTCCGTGGAAGTTCGAACAGGGCACCGACCCTGAGGGCAGGGTCATCGGCTACGGAACGGACATCGGACCGCAGGGCCTCTGCTACAACGGCAAGCTGTTCGAGGAGGCAGGCCTCCCCAGCGACCGCGAGGAAGTCGCCGCTCTGTTCGGCGGCGATGACGCCACCTGGGAGACCTACTTCGACCTTGGCCGCGAGTACAACGAGATCACCGGCAAGGCCTGGTACGACCAGTCCGGATTCGTCTGGAACTCCATGGTCAATCAGCTCGACGAGGGTTATTACACCGCTGACGGTGAACTGAACGTGGACGGCAACGAGGAACTGCGTAGCCAGTTCGACCTCCTTGCCGCGGGAACGCTCGACGGTCTGTCCTCCAACCAGACACAGTTCGACTGGGGCAACGGCCAGGCATTCGTTGATGGATCCTTCGCCACCTTCGTCTGCCCGGGCTGGATGCTCGGCACCATCAAGGGCCAGCTCGAATCCGCAGGCGGCGGTACCGACAGTGGTTGGGACTTCGCCGATGTCTTCCCCGGTGGTGCATCCAACTGGGGCGGCGCCTTCCTGTCTGTCCCCGAAACTTCCGAGCACCCGGCTGAGGCTGCGAAGCTCGCAGCCTGGTTGACCGCTCCCGAACAGCAGGTCAAGCAGTCCGCAGCGGCAAACAACTTCCCCAGCACCATCGAAGCGCAGGAGAAGCTCGTTGCCGATGCAACCCCGAACGAGCTGTTCAATGATGCCCCGACCGGCGTCATCCTGGCTTCCCGCGCCGAGGGTGTCATCGCGCAGTTCAAGGGACCGCAGGATGCGGTGATCCAGGAGAACGTCTTCCTGCCACCACTGAAGCGCCTCGATGCAGGAACCGCAACGGCTGATGAAGCCTGGGATGAAGCGATCACGCTCCTCAACGACCTCGTCGTCAACAACTAGCAGCACCGGCCACGGGGTCTCCGGGATCCACCGGAGACCCCCTCATGGAGTGCGAGACGATCATGACCACCACCCTGAACCGCCCCACCGCCGCGGCACCCGCGGCCACGAAAACCAAACCGACTTTCAGGCAGCGCCTCAACGTCTTCGATGTGAAGGCCTCGCCCTACCTCTACATCGCTCCCTTCTTCATCCTCTTCGCCGTCGTCGGGCTCTTTCCCCTCGGATATACGTTCTTCGTCTCGCTCTTCGACTGGCACCTGCTCAAGGGCCAGGGTGAGTTCGTGGGTCTGCGGAACTTCACCGAAGTGCTGCAGGATCGCTTCTTCTGGAACTCGCTGCTCAACACCATGAGCATCTTCCTGCTCTCGAGCATTCCGCAGCTGGCGGTCGCCATCGTCGTCGCGGCGGTGCTTGACCAGAACCTGCGTGCCAAGACGTTCTGGCGCATGAGCATCCTGCTCCCCTACGTCGTCACGCCCGTCGCGGTCGCCATGATCTTCACGAACATGTTCGGTGAGCAGTACGGGCTGATCAACAACATCCTCGGAAGTTTCGGGATCGACCCGATTCTGTGGAAGAACGAGACCCTGCCCAGCCACATCGCGATCGCCACCATGGTGAACTGGCGCTGGACCGGCTACAACGCCCTCATCCTGCTGGCGGCAATGCAGGCGGTGCCACGGGATATCTACGAATCCGCAGCGATCGACGGCGCCGGCCCCTTTCGCCGGTTCTTCAGCATCACGCTGCCGAGCATCCGCCCCACCATGGTGTTCGTGATCGTCACGGCCACCATCGGCGGACTCCAGATCTTCACCGAACCACGCCTCTTCGACCCCGTGGCTGCAGGCGGCACCCAGCGCCAGTTCCAGACCACGGTGCTCTACCTCTGGGAGATGGCGTTCCAGCGGCAGAACTTCGGCAAGGCATCCACGATCGCCTGGCTGCTGTTCCTCATCATCGTCCTGTTCGGACTCGTCAACTACCTGATCACGCGCCGCATTGCGACGACAGCCGACGGACGGAGGCGGGGTCGCACCCGCGGACGTAGAACCGGGAGCACGACCGGCGGAGAGTCCCGCCACCACCGCGCCAGGCAGCGGAGAAACGACGCCGTCGATCCGGCGTCGGGGACACCAGCAGAAACAGTCCCGAGCACAGCAGGAACAACGCCGAGGAGCGGGCTATGACCGTCATCGAGAATCGACCGCCGACAACCCGCTCGGAGAAGCCCCTCAACCGGGACAGGGAAACCCGCACCCTCGCTCTCCGCAAGCGGCTGTTCGGCAACGGACGACGTCCGGGATTCCTCACCTACGGGCTGCTGTTCGCCTTCTTCCTGGCCAGCGCCTACCCCCTGTGGTGGTCGCTCATCATCGGCAGCCGCTCCAACGAAGCCCTCGGACAGACCTGGCCGCCACTCCTTCCCGGCGGCAACTTCTGGACCAACGTGGGCGAAGTCTTCGACACCATCCCGTTCTGGCTGGCACTCGGCAACAGCGTCCTCATCTCCGGCATCATCACGCTGTCGGTGGTCACGTTCTCCACCCTGGCCGGCTACTCGTTCGCGAAGCTGAGGTTCAAGGGCCGGAACGGCCTGATGGTCGCCGTCATCGCCACCATGGCCATTCCCACCCAGCTCGGCATCATCCCGCTGTTCATGCTCATGCGCACGCTGGGCTGGACCGGCGAGATCGGCGCTGTCATCATCCCGACCCTCGTCACGGCGTTCGGCGTGTTCTTCATGCGCCAATATCTCGTGGACGTCATCCCCGACGAGCTCATCGAATCCGCCCGCATGGACGGCGCCTCCATGATCTCCACGTTCTGGCACGTCGCACTCCCCGCAGCACGCCCGGCCATGGCGATCCTCGGACTGTTCACGTTCATGACAGCATGGACGGACTTCCTCTGGCCACTGCTCGTCCTCGACGCCAACAATCCGACCCTCCAGACGGCGCTCAGCCAGCTACAGTCAGCACGGTACGTCGATTACTCGATCGTCCTCGCCGGCGCCGTCCTGGCAACACTTCCCCTGCTGGTGCTTTTCGCCCTCGCAGGGAAACAACTCATATCCGGAATCATGCAAGGAGCAGTGAAGGGCTAATGCCACACAGGGCGTTCGAAACAGCACAAGATCACGGGACCTGGCCCGAAGGGTTCCTCTGGGGATCGGCCACAGCAGCAGCCCAGGTGGAAGGGGCAAGCCACGACGGCGGCAAGGAGGACTCGGTCTGGGATGCCTTCGCCCGCATCCCCGGCGCCATCGCCAACGGTGACAACCTCAGGGACGCCGTCCAGCACTATGACCGCATGCCCGAGGACGTCCGGATCATGAAGGAACTGGGACTCGGCTCATACCGCTTCTCGACCAGCTGGGCCCGGGTACGGCCCGGAGACCGCGCAGCGAACGCGACGGGCCTCGACTTCTACTCACGCCTCGTCGATGAACTGCTCGACGCAGGCATCCTCCCCTGGCTCACGCTGTACCACTGGGACCTGCCGCAGGCACTCGAGGAGAAAGGCGGCTGGGCCAACCGCGATACCGCCCACCGGTTCGTCGAGTACGCGAACAATGTCTACTCGGCGCTCGGCGACCGTGTCCAGCACTGGACCACGTTCAACGAGCCGTTCTGCTCCTCGCTGCTGGGCTACGCCGCCGGAGTGCACGCCCCCGGCCGCCAGGAACCACGTGCCGCCGTCGCCGCCATCCATCACCAGCATCTCGCCCACGGCCTTGCGGTCAACGAGTTACGCTCCCGCGGTGCCCAGCACCTCGGTATCACACTGAACCTCAGCAACTCGATCCCCCGCGACCCTTCGGACCCCGTCGACCTCGATGCGGCACGACGGTTCGACTCCCTCCAGAACCGCGTGTTCATCGACCCGATCCTGCGCGGCGCCTACCCGGAGGACACCCTCGCCGACCTCGAGCAGTTCGGCATCCGCGACGTCATCCAGCCGGGCGACCTCCAGATCATCGGCACTCCCCTCGACTTCCTCGGCGTGAACCACTACCACGACGACCTCGTCAGTGGTCATCCCGAGGACGAGGGCAGCGACGGCCACTCCGGCGGAGCCGACCGGCCGACGTCGTCGTGCTGGATCGGATCGGAGGACATCACCTTCCCTAGCCGCGGCCTGCCGCGGACCGCCATGAACTGGGAAGTCAATCCGGACGGCCTCCGGAAACTCCTCCTCCGCCTCGGCGAGGAGTACCCCACCCTGCCCCCGCTCTACATCACCGAGAACGGCGCCGCATACGACGACGTCGTCAGCAGCGACGGGGCGGTCCACGATCCGGAGCGCACCCAGTTCGTGCTCGACCACATCGCCTCGGTCAAGGACGCTATCGACCAGGGTGCTGACGTCCGGGGCTACTTCGTGTGGTCACTGCTGGACAACTTCGAGTGGTCCTGGGGCTACGGCAAGCGGTTCGGGATCGTCCGGGTGGACTACGACTCCTTCCAGCGGACCATCAAGGACAGCGGCCATGCCTACGCAGGTGTGATTGCCTCGGCCTCGAAAAGAATGCACTCGCCGGCTCCTGCGAGCGCTTAACATAGGCTCAGGCCACACGTTCAGGAGTTCCGGAGATGACGATGACGCAGGATGCAAGCGGGCCCCGGCCGGTCGCCACGCTGGAAATGGTGGCGGCACTGGCCGGAGTCTCGCGGGCAACCGTGTCGCGGGTGGTCAACGATTCCCCCCGTGTGGACCCGGAACTCGCGCAGTCGGTGAAGAAAGCCATTCTGGCTCTCGACTACACGCCGAACCGTGCGGCGCGCTCGCTCGTGAAGCGGCGCGCCAACTCGGTCACACTGATCGTGTCGGAATCGACGTCGAAGGTGTTCGCCGATCCGTTCTTCGCCACGGTGGTCCAGGGCATCGCCCTGTTCCTGACGGACACCGAGTACACGCTGAACATGATCATCTCCTCGGAATCGAAGCCGGAGAAGACACGCAGTTTCCTCCTCGGCGGAAGCGTGGACGGCGTCCTGGTGGTCTCCCACCACAGCGGTGACCATTCGTGGACGCACCTCTCGGGTTCGCTTCCCATGGTGTTCGCGGGCCGGCCCCTGGTCGGCGCCACCGAGGCCTACTTCGTGGAGGTCGACAACGAGCAGGCGGCCTACAACGCCACCCGGCAACTGACCGCGAACGGCCGCACTTCCGTGGCCACGATCGCCGGACCGCAGGACATGCCGCCCGGCATCGACCGCCTCGCCGGGTGGCGCGCCGCTGTGCGGGAGGCGGGCCTCGGCGAGGGCCTCGTGGAGATCGGCGAGTTCACCGTGGCTTCCGGCGCCCAGGCGATGCACCGGCTGCTCGACCGCGGTGCACCGATCGACGCCGTCTTCGCCGCCAACGACCAGATGGCAGCCGGCGCCTACACGGCGATCCAGGGCAGGGGCCTACGCATTCCGGAGGATATCGCCGTCGTCGGTTTCGATGACGATTCCTTCGCCACCTCGGTCAGTCCGGCTCTCACCACGGTGCATCATCCGATCGTCGAACTCGGCAAGAAGATGGCAGAGACGCTCGTCAACCTGATCGAGGGCAATCCGACGGACCGTGTGACGCGCCTGCCGACCTCCCTCGTGATCCGCGACTCCGTCTAGCCCCGAACCTCCTGCTTCATCCAAGCCCGCCCGGCGATCGGTCCATCATCCGGCGCGATCCCTGCCCGAATCTTCGCCCCCTTGCCGGAAAGGCACCCCATGACTACTGCTGATCCTGTTTCCCCCGCGGGCTCGACCGGCCGGTCCGTCTCCTGGGGCGTCATCGCCACCGGCTCGATCGCTGCGCGCGTCACGCAGGACCTCGCCCTGCTCGAGGACGCCGTGCTGCAGGCGGTAAGTTCCCGCTCGGATCCTTCCGCCCGCGCCTTCGCCGAGCGGTTCGGCTTCGCCGCGTCCTATTACGACGACGGCGACACCACCGGCTGGAAGCAGCTCCTCGCCGACCCCCGGGTCGAGGTGGTGTACATCGCCACTCCGCATGCCCAGCACCACGCCGTCGCCCTGGCGGCACTCGAGGCCGGCAAGCACGTCCTGTGCGAGAAGCCCCTCACGATGAACGCGAGGGAAGCCCGGCAGCTGGTCGAGTGCGCCCGGGACCGCGGGCTGTTCCTCATGGAGGCCGTCTGGACGCGCTTCCTCCCCAGCTTCCGACGCGCACTGGAGGTCGTGGAGTCCGGCGAGATCGGAACGGTCCGCTGGATCCAGGCCGACCTCGGTTTTCCGGCGCCGTACGACTCGACCTCACGACTCTGGGATCCGGCTGCCGGCGGCGGAGCGCTCCTCGACCTCGCGGTCTATCCGCTGACCTGGGCACTGGCTGCCCTCGGTGAGCCACAGGCCCTGTCAGCTCGGGGCGTGCTCAACTCCAATGGCGTGGATCTCCAGAACGCACTGACTTTGACCTACGACGGCGGCGCGCATGCGCAGCTGACCACGTCCATCGGGGCGGACTGCCCGAGCGTGATCACGATTAGCGGGACGGACGGCTGGCTGCGGACGTCCGCTCCCCTGTTCAATCCCGGCGAACTGATCATCCAGCCGCGGCAGGGAACCCTGCGGAGGGAGCAGTTCGACGTCGTCGGCCACGGTTTCAGCTACGAACTGCGCGAGGTCATGCGCTGCCTGCAGGCCGGGCTCACCGAGAGCGCGGTCATGCCGCTCAACGACACCCTACGGGTGATGGACCTGCTCGACGACGCCCGGCACCAGATGGGGTTGAAGTACGCGAACGACGACGGGCAGGCCTATCCCACCGGCCCCGCATAACCCAGTGCCCTGCTGGCATCCGCAGCTGCCTGCGCCACCACGGGTCCGAGCCGCACGGCGTCGCCCTCGGTGATCCGCTGCGTGGGAAAGCCCAGGCCGAGGGCCGCGGTCAGCTTCCCTGTGTGATCGAAGACCGGCGCACTGATGGAGCCGACGTCGTCGTTCCGCTCACCGAAGGCCGCGTAGTAGCCCTGCGCACGGGCGAGGTCCGCCTGCTCCCGCAACCGGTCGAGACCCCCCGGCGTGGAACCCGTGAAGCGCTCGAGGCGCGTGGGCTCCACGGCGTCCCAGGCCTCCGGGTCGAAGGCGAGGAAGATCTTTCCCGGAGCGCCGGCGTGGATGGGCATCACCATGCCGACCAGAAACGGGCGCATCACCACATGCCGGGTTTCAGCCACCGCGACGATCGTCCGGAAGGCGCCGTCACGCGTATAGAGGGACGCGGTTTCACCGGTATCGTCGCGGAGCTGCTGGAGTACAGGCTTGATCAGCCGGACGATGTCGAGGCCGAAGGTGCCCGGCGTCGCCCATCGGACCAGGCCGATGCCGATGCGGTAGCGGTCTCCGTCACGGTCCAGGAATCCCTCGTGCAGGAGGCTCTGGACCAGACGCTGGCAGGTGCTGGACGGAAGCCCGGTGGCGCGGATGATGTGCTGCAGCGTTGGCTCGGGCTGCTCGATCGAGAAGCAGTCGAGGATGTTCGTGACCTTGCTCAGCACAAGGAGCGGTGAGGCTCCTTGCGGTTGTTTCGGCGCCACGACATGCCTTTCCTCCGGGTCTTTCCTACTTGAGCGGCCCCTACTTTACCCGCTCTACCTGCTCTTTTTCGGAAGGCAGGCGGATGTGATAGTTGACACGCTCAGCGTACAACCCACATTATGGGTTGGGAACCCGCTAGGCGGGTCTTTCATTCCGAACACGACGATGTGGAGAAATCATGAACACCTCGGATGTAACCGCCGAAACCGAAACCGAGCCGAAGCGTCCGGGCTCATCACGTATCGGGCTGATTGTCCCCAGCTCCAACACCACGATGGAAACCGAACTGCCCGAGCTCTTCCGGCGCCAGTCCGAGGCTACCGGGCACAAGTACACCTTCCACTCTGCTCGGGCCGGCATGAAGAACGTGAACCGTGAGGAACTGCTGGCCATGGTCGGCAAGGCCGCAGGCTGCGCCGAGGCGGTATCGGACGCCGACGTCGACGTCATCGCCTACGCCTGTCTCGTCGCCGTCATGGCACAGGGACCGGATGCGCACGTGGAGTCCGAGGGCGTCATCGCCGATGCTGCAGCAGGAAACGGACATCCCGCTCCGGTCACCAGCAGCGCCGGCGCCCTGGTGCGCACGCTGCAGGAGATGGGCGCCAAAAAAGTCGCGATGGTGACGCCCTACATGAAGCCCCTCACCGGCATGGTCGTCGACTACATCGAAGGCGCAGGGATCACCGTCGTCGACGCCACGAGCCTCGAGGTGGACGACAACCTCGCCGTGGGTTGCCTCGATCCCCAGAACCTGCCCGACATCGCACGCCAGCTCAAGCGCGAAGGCGCCGACGTCATCGTGCTGTCCGCCTGTGTCCAGATGCCCTCACTCCCAGCGGTCCAGGCTGTCGAGGACGAGCTCGGCCTGCCGGTCATCACGGCAGCCACAGCGACGACGTACGAGATCCTCAAGGCCCTCGGCCACCAGCCGGCCATCTCCGGCGCGGGCAGCCTGCTCGCCGGAAACTTCATTCCCGCCGGCTCCGAAGCGTAGGGACAAGCGCCATGTCGATGTCACTCGTCGCTTTCGCTGTCCTCGTCGTCGCCTTCGCCATCGGCTCCTTCACCAGGATCAACGCCGGCCTCATCGCCGTCGTAGCGGCCTTCGGCGTCGGCACCCTCCTCGCCGGCCTGCCGATCACCGACGTGATCGCCCAGTTCCCCGCCGGCCTGTTCTTCATCCTGGTGGGGGCCACCCTGCTTTTCGCGATCGTGCGGATCAACGGCACCATCGACCTGTTGGCCTACTGGGCCGAACGGCTGGCCGGCGACCGCAAGATCCTCGTCCCGATCCTGATGTTCCTGCTCACCGCCATCCTCGCTGCTGCGGGTGCCTTCACCCCCGCCGCGATCGCGATCGTGGCACCGGTGGCTCTTGCCCTGGGGATGCGGTTCGGCATCAGTACACTCGCAATGGGCCTGGTCGTGGTGCAGGGCGCGAACGCCGGCGCGTTCTCGCCGGTCAACCCCTTCGGCGTCCTCGCCAATGTCATGCTCGATGAAGCGGGTGCGTCCGGCGATGCGCTCAAGTTGTTCCTCTACTGCTTCCTCTTCAATGCGGTACTCGCGGCTATCGCCTACGTCCTCGTGCAGGCGATCATGCACCGGCGTGGCGTCCGGAAGGCTGAAAAGGAGAGGAACGACGTCGAAGGACGGAGTGGCTCCACACCTGCAGGTACCGGCACCGGTTCCGGAAGAGATTCCGGCAACGATTCCAGCACGGGGCTGGACGGCGCTCCCGCACGGACCGACACCGCCCTCGCCACCCCCGAGGAACCGGCCAAGACCGGACCGGTCAAGGTTGCGGCGACCCCGATGCGTATCCTCACCCTGGCGGGTATCGGCGCACTCCTTTTCCTCACCACCGTCCTCGGCCTGGACGTCGGAGTAGCGTCACTGGTGATCGCCCTGGCCCTGATCTTCGTGGATTCCTCCGTTCAGAAGCCAGCGGTCGAGAGCATGCCGTGGTCCGCGATCATCCTCGTCACCGGCATCGTCACCTATGTGGGCATGCTGGAGGAGATGGGTGCGCTGGAGGAACTGCAGGCAGGCATCGAAAGCCTCGGCAACAGCTCCGTTGCGGCGCTGATCACCGGTTACGTCGTCGCCATCGTGTCGGCGTTCGCCTCCACCACCGGCACCCTCGGAGTCGTCAGTCCGATCGTGACCCCCCTCGCCATGGACCCGCTGCTGACTCCGATCGGAGTCGTCACGGCCATCGCCATCAGCTCCTCCGTCGTGGATGTGAGCCCGATGTCCACCAGCGGCGCCCTGCTCATGGCCAGCGCCCAGCCCAAGGACGAACGCCTTTTCTTCCGGGCGCTGCTCCTCTGGGCTATCGCGATGATCGCCGTCGTGCCGCTGCTCGTCTGGTTCGTCTTCGTCCAGCTCGGTCTCGGCTGAGCGATCGACCGATCGGTCGACTGATCGACGAAAGGAGGGCACCCGAGTTCATCCGGGTGCCCTCCTTCGGAAGGGGCGCATCTGGTCGTTCGGGACTAGAGTGCCGTTTCGATGGCCTCGGCAATCGGCGTCTCGCCGCTGTTGAACTGGAGGGTCTTGTCCACGGTGCCGAGATTTCCGAGCACGACGGCGGCAACGAGCGCCACGTCCTCGCGGGACACCGAGTCCTGCTGGGGCTTGTCCGACACCTCGATCTTGCCGGTTCCCGGATCCGTGGTCAGTGCACCCGGTCCGAGGATGGTCCATGCAAGCTTCGATTCGCGTAGGTGCTCGTCAGCCGCCGCCTTGGCCTCGGCATAGTGGAAGAACCCGGTGTCCTCGGGAACACCGTGATCCTTGCCGGCGCCGAGGTAAGACACCATGACGTACCTGCCCACGCTGGCTTCCTCGGCGGCATCCATGGAGCGGATCGCGGCATCGCGGTCCACGGCATAGGTGGCCTCGGGGCTGCTGCCACCGGCACCGGCTGACCAGACCACGGCATCGTGCCCACGGAACACGTCGGCCATCTCACTCACCGACAACGTCGACACGTCGGCGACCACCGGCGTCGCGCCTGCTGTCCCGACCTCGGACGAGTGGTCCGGATTCCGGAAGATCGAGCTGACCTGGTGGCCCTGGCCGGTGAGGATCTTCGTGAGGTGCAGGGCCACTTTTCCGTGGCCTCCGATAATCGCAACGCGCGACATGTGAACTCCATTCGTTGGCGTGATTCGTTGGCGTGTTGTTTCCGACGCAATCGCCCCGTGGAGAGCGACGCCACGGGTTCCGCGCCTGGCGAAGCCCTATTCCCGCCTTCCGGCAGGACTTCCAGGCAGCATTTTGGCAGCACTTCCAGCAGAAACGGTTGCTGGTCGCCGGGAATTGGGCAGTTCCGGCTGACCGCGTACTCCACCACCCACCAGAAATGGACGACCTACGCCTGACGAACCGCGCGGGCTTCAGCGGCGGGCGTGCTGGAGGCGGAAGCTGCTGCCACGGTGCTCGTCCGGGAGCCGGTCGCCCTTCCCGAACAGCTTGTTCCGCAGGGTGCCCTCCACGTACTCGGTGGGGTAGGCGCCGCGCTTCTGGAGTTCGGGCACCACGTACGTGATGACGTCCTCGAACGAGCCGGGCGTGACCGCATAGGCAAGGTTGAACCCGTCGACGTCGGTTTCTTCCACCCACGACTGCAGCTCATCGGCGATCTGCGCGCCTGAACCGACCACGCGCGGGCCGAGCCCGCCGATCCCCGCCCACTCGGCGATGTCGCGCACCGTCCAGGGAGCGCCGTCGTCGTTCACTTTCTGGAAATTCGCGACGGCGGAGTGGATGGCGTTGGACTTCACATTGCCGAGGGGTTCGTCGGGATCGTAGACGGACAGGTCGATCCCGAGCCAGCCGGACACGAGCACGAGGGCGCCCTCGTAGCTGACGTACTTCTTGTAGTCCTCGTGCTTGGCGTGGGCCTTTTCCTCGGTCTCGTCGGTGATCACCGTGAGCATGGTGTAGATGCGCACCGAGTACCGGTCGCGGCCGGCGGCCTCGGCGGCGTCGCGGATCTTCGTGACGGCGTCCTTAAGGATGGCCTTGGTGGGCGCACCCACGAACACCGCTTCGGCGTTGCCGGCCGAAAAATCGATGCCCCTCGACGACGCCCCCGCCTGGTAGATGACGGGCGTGCGCTGCGGCGACGGCTCGCTGAGGTGGATTCCCGGCACGGTGAAGTATTTGCCGTCGTGCCCGATCTCATGCACTTTCGACGGGTCGGTGAAGATGCCGTTCTCCACATCCCGGACGACGGCGTCGTCCTCCCACGACCCTTCGAGCAGCTTGTAGAGCACTTCGAGGTACTCGTCGGCGTGGTTGTAGCGCTCATCGTGCTCGAGCTGGTCCTCATTGCCCATGTTGCGGGCAGCCGAGGGCAAGTAGCCGGTGACGACATTCCAGCCCACCCGGCCGTTGGTGAGGTGATCGAGCGTCGAGAGCCGGCGCGCGAACGGATACGGATGCTCATAGGCGGTGCCGGCGGTGACGCCGAAGCCGAGGTGCTCGGTCACGAGTGCCATCGCGGACACCAGCAGGAACGGATCATTGACCGGCGTCTGGGTACCCTGGCGCAGGGTGGCTTCGTTGGAGCCGCCGAAGACGTCGTACGTGCCGAGTACGTCGGCGATGAAGAGTCCGTCGAAGAGGCCCTTCTCGAGGGTCCGCGCGAGCTCGGCCCAGTAGCGGAGGTCCTTGTACCGGTGCGACTGGTCGTCCGGGTGGCGCCACAGCCCCGGCGACTGGTGGCCCACGCAGTTCATGTCGAAGGCGTTGAAGCGGATCTGGCGTGGCGCGTTTGCGGGCATTGCACTCCTCGGATGACCGGGCACCGCCGTTGAGGAAGCGCCGTACTTGCCCGCGCGCATACCGCCGGGCCGAATCCTCACCTGGGGCACCCCACTACAGCGAGAGGGTTGCCGTCCAACGAACCAGGGTTTTGCGTTGGAACTCTTGATTCTTGGTTCCGACCCTAGACGACGCACGACGGCGGCGTCGAGGCGGCAGTGTCATACGGGGACATCTGCACAACGGCGGCGGACCCTGGGATCGTGCGCCCGAAAGGGATTCCCACCTTTCGTGCGCACGATCCGTTTCAGTCCTCGATCAGTGCGTGTCCTCCTTTGGGCAGCTGATGCTCGGATTCCACTGCGCAAAGACTCCTGCCGGGTTATGCTTCCAGACCCATGCGTGGAGGGTGTGCTTGTACGGCGCCTTCGAATCCGCCGCTTCCGAATCGAAGGTGACTCCTCCGAGGACCGGTGCCTTCTTCGCTGTGGAAAGGAACTCCACCGCAACGAGGCGATAGTACTCGTGGTTGCCGTACTTCACCGGCATGTAGACCAGTGCTTCCGGTTTCGAGGCGTCGGTCTTCTTGTCGATCAGCTTGCTCTTCGCGTAGTGCACACCCATCGCGCCCACCCCGGGCAACTCGATGCAATCGGTGACGCGCTCGTAGCCGTCCTTGATGGCCCGATCCAGCCAGTTATAACGCGCGGTGGACCGAACGATCTCATACACCACTTCCTGGCTCGACGCGTGGTCCGATGAGCCTGAATTGCCCGATGATCCCCCATGGGCGAAGGCTGCGCTCGGCGTGAGTCCCGCAGCGAAGACCGCCGTGAACACCATCGCCGTTATTTTGGTTCTTGCTTTGTTCATTTCCTGCTCCAACCCCGAATGACGAATACTCCTAGCGGGATGAAGGCGCCGCAGCCAGGACCGAGGGGTCCTGCCAGCACGTCGAGGGTTTCCGGGAATTGCCGCAGCCTGCGCTGGGCGGCCATCATTCCACGCTGTGTTTGCTACCTCTACCGTTCCTTCGCGCCCTCACTTGGAGGCGCGCTCGTCAACGGCCGGTTGACACTGCAGTCCTCACCCTCTGGGGCTGCACGGTTGGACTCGTCCAGGAGGTCGACGTGGCGATCGGAGGACGCTCCCACGTGGTGGGGGCTTCAGGGTAGGCCTCCGCCAAGAGAGAGGTCAATAGGTAGTCCGACCCTCCTGTGCAGTAGCGGCGACGCCACTGCAGGAGACGCGAACTTTGTTCCCTGCCTCGAGTACCGGGTGTGCCGGAGGGTGAAGAACCCCCGGCGACCCGCCGGTGAACCGGGTTCCACCTGCCGCACGCCCCAGCACGTCCGCGGCCGGCGGCGGCATCAGGCGCTGACAGGCTTCTCGTTGTCGAGCAGCTGCCGCGCGGCTTTGCGGTTCTCATGGGTGGGGCCGTCGGGTACATGTGCCGGACGGCGGGAATCGAGCTCACGCCGAAGCTCGGGGAGAACGAATTCTCCGAACAGGTCCAGCTGCTCAAGGACGGTCTTGAGGGGCAGACCCGCATGGTCGATGAGGAAAAGCTGCCGCTGGTAATCGCCGAAGTACTCCTGGAACGTCAGGGTCTTCTCGAGGACCTCCTGGGGACTACCGACACTCAGCGGGGTTTGCGCGGTGAAGTCCTCCATCGACGGTCCGTGTCCGTAGACCGGGGCGTTGTCGAAGTACGGCCGGAATTCGTTCACAGCGTCCTGCGAGTTCTTCCGCAGAAAGAACTGGCCACCCAGACCCACGATCGCCTGATCCGCCCTGCCGTGCCCGTAGTGCTCGTAGCGCTCGCGGTAGAGGGCAATGAGCTGCATGTAGTGCTCCTTCGGCCAGAAGATGTTGTTGGCGAAGAAACCGTCACCGAAGTAGGCCGCGATCTCGGCCACCTGCGGCGTACGGATCGAGCCATGCCAGACGAAGGGCGCCACGCCGTCGAGCGGCCGAGGGGTAGCGGTGAAGTTCTGCAGCGGCGTGCGGTGCTTGCCCTGCCAGTTGACGACGTCGTTGTCCCACAGTTGCCGGAGCAGGTTGTAGTTCTCCACTGTCAGGTCCACGCTGTCCTGCATGTTCTTGCCGAACCACGGGTAGACAGGGGCAGTGTTTCCCCGACCGAGGACGAGGTCCACGCGGCCATCGGCCAGATGCTGCAGAGTGGCGAAGTCTTCGGCGATCTTCACCGGGTCATTGGTGGTGATCAGCGTGGTGGCGGTGGAAAGGATGATCCGCTCCGTCTGCGCAGCGATGTAGCCGAGGAGGGTGGTCGGGGAGCTGGCGTAGAACGGCGGGTTGTGGTGCTCCCCCGTCGCGTAGACGTCCATGCCGATCTCCTCGACCTTTTTGGCGATGGCGACAGCCGCTCGAATGCGCTCATGCTCAGTGGGGATACGACCAGTGACCGGATCCCTGGTGATGTCGCTGACTGAGAATACGCCGATCTGCATGAGTGCCTCCATCGTTGATTACATGCTTTTGCATCTAATCCTGTAACAGCGCGCAGGCGGAAGTCATTCCCGCAGTCATGCTGCACCAGCCCATCGCCCCCGCCTGGCTCCCGGCCCGAGTGGGCGTGAGCGATGCCGTCAGCTTCGAGTACTTCGGGCGGCGGGTTCCCGCCACAGTCACGGCCGAACCGCTGGTGGACCCGGGCATGACCCGGCTCCGCGGGCAGGCTGCGCCTGTTCCGGCGGCCGGATGCACGGGCAGCTGGTTGCTGAACGGGCCCGGACGGCTTGTCTACTGCTTGGCGAAGACGTCCGGGCGGGCTTTTTCGCTAGTTGGCGAAGACGTCCTGCAGCTTGTCCTGGGGGGCCCAGAGTGCCACGGCGTCGCCGCCGTTGTTCAGTACGGAGGCGGTAAGCCCGTTGTAGTAGGACCCAGCCGTATTGGTGCCCGGCCCGGTGTGGACGCGCAGCTCAGCACCGGGAGCAAGGACGTACCCGTTGCCCACGATGAGCACGTTGTTCGCTGCGTCCCGGACGAGGTAACCGCTGACGTCGATGCTGCGGTTACTGGTATTGCGCAGCAGCACGTACTCGCCGTTCTCCGGCTGGACATCGTCGCCGGCAGGGTTGTTCACCGAGTCCGCAATCTCCACTCCACTACCGGGGAAAACCGGCGTGCCCTGGAGGAGACGGGCATTCTGGATCGGGAAGTCGGTGGTGATGGCGTCGACTCCCAGGGCGAGTGAAGCCTGCACGGCCTCGGGGGAATTGACCGTGTAGACGCCCAGCACCAGTCCGGCAGCCTTCACATCGGCAACGTTCTGCGCGCTCAGCACGCGGTAGTTGGTTCCCACCGAGTCGGCGAATTCCGTCCAGGATTCAAGCACTGCGGGACCGGGAACCACACCGGACAATTGCTGCAGCTCGATCTCGGGAGCCACCTGGGCGAACTTCCGGTTGGAGGCCTCATCGAAACCCAGCACCTGGAGCTTGTGCCCGGCAACCAACTGCTGCCACTTCGGATTCGTCCGCAGTTCATCGGCGACGAGCTGTTCGACGCCCGGAGAGTTGACCGGCGATTTGATCTCGATGTAGACACCGGTGTTGGCCGTGGCGACCTTGGCGGCGTCGTCCAGATGGGGGATGCGCTCGCCCTCGTACCGCTCGTCGAAGTAGGAGCCGGCATCCAGTTGCTGCAACTCGTTCCAGGTGAACGAGGTGATCGGGTTGTTCGCACGCTCCGGGAAGACCTCCTCCACGTTGGTGGTGCGCGCCGGGGTGTCGTCATGGAACAGGAACGGCACGCCGTCGGCGCTGAGCTGTACGTCGATCTCGAAGAAGTCGGCGCCCGACGTGCGGCCGTCCTCGAAGGCCGCCACCGTGTTCTCGGGCGCTGTGCCTGCGGCTCCGCGGTGACCGATGAGTATCGGGGCGCTGTCCTGTGCTCGGGCTTCAGGCTGCGCGACAGCCGCAGGGGCCGCCATCAGCGACAGTCCCACTGCGGTGGTGACGGACATTCCGGTCAGGGTTCGAAGTGTACGAGATGCCATAGAAAGGTTCCCTTCGTTGGAGAGGATCGATGTTTCCCCCGCAACACACGGTTCCCCGCCCCGACATCCCGAAGGACAACTGCGGGTGAACGAGGGATGAAACAGCAGGAGCCGCAGCCCCGCAAGCCTGCCAATCCGGGAAGCCGGCAAGCTCGCGTTCCCGCAAGCCCGGCAAGCTCACGAATCCCGCAAGCCCCGCAAACCGGCGATGAGGGCACTCCCCCGGGAACGGTCGGCTATCCTCGAAGCCATTGACTTGCCGACACCTTAGGACAGGAACTCCGTGACGCTTCCCGCACAGAATCAGACAACGGACCCGGAGCTACTGGCCGCCCTGCTCCAGGCCCGGCAAGGTACCGCGTTCTTCGCCGGTCAGCTCGATCGGCTCGACGACGCCGAACTCGACGGCGCCTCGCTGCTGCCGAACTGGACCCGTCAGCACGTGGTGTCGCACGTCGCCTACAACGCCAAGGCGATTTCCCGCCTGGTCGCCTGGGCCGCCACCGGAGTGGAGACGCCCATGTACCCCTCCGTCGAGGTGCGCAACGACGAGATCACCCACGGCGTGACCCTCGGCCCTGCTGCGTTGCGGAAGCTGTTCCGGGACTCGGCGGAGCAGCTCGACGCCGACTGGGACAACCTTCCCACGGCATCCTGGCGTTCCACCGTCCGGACCATTCAGGGCCGCGAGGTCCCAGCGACGGCGACTGTCTGGATGCGGAGCCGCGAACTGTGGGTGCACGCCGTCGACCTGGACAACGGTGCAGGCTTCGACGACCTTCCGGAGTCGGTGCTGGCTCGACTGCTGGATGACATCACCGGCGCGTGGAGCGCCCGTGGCGCTGATATCGGGTTTGAGATCGAGATCACCGACGACGACGGCGGCACGGTCCGGCAGCTTTCAGGCAACGGACAACCGGAAGCCGGGGAGGTTCGCGGCGACGGCGCAGACCGGCAGAGCGACCCAGCCCACGGCGAAGCGACGGTTATTTCAGGCACGCCGGCCGCCGTCGCCCAGTGGGCAAGCGGCCGCGGAACCTCCGGGATAACGGCCCGCAGGTCGTCCACCCAGGGTGCCGCCGCCCTGTCCGGCACTGTGGCGTCGGAGGTTCCTGCGGCGCCCGCCTGGCTCTGATCCTGGGCACGCGCTAGAACTGGATACCCCGCGACAATCCGCCGTCCACCAGGATGTTGGCGCCCGTGGTACGGCTCGAAAGAGGGCTTGAGACGAACACCACCGTATCCGCGATCTCCTTCGGAGTGCCCATCCGGTGCGTGGGATTGAGCCCCATCGCCATCGAGAAGAGTTCCGGGTTCCCCTTCTGGATGATGTCCCAGGCGCCGCCCTCGTGGAAGGTGTTGCCGGGCGAGACGGTATTGGCGCGGATGCCTTTTTCGGCAAGCTGGAACGCCAGTCCGGCCAGGTACGCAACGAGTGCCGACTTCACCGTTCCATAGGGTCCGGAGGCGAAGTCCACCTCACGCCCCGAAACGCTGGAGATGGCGACGATCGAGGGCGCGGCGCTCTTCTCGAGGTAGGGGAGTGCAGCTTTCACCAGGCGGACCGTGCCCAGAAGGTCCACGCGCAGTGACGCTTCCCAATTCTCCTCGGTGTCGGCGAATGCGAGCGCACTCACATTGCTCACCACCATGTCGAGTCCGCCGAAGTCCTCCCCCACCGACTCCACCCAGCGCATCACCGCACCGCCGTCGCCCATGTCCACGGCGCGTCCGGCGATCCGTACGCCACCTCCTGCGAGCGCGCCCTCGGTTTCGGCGATCTCGTCGGGATTTCGGGCGCAGAAGGCAACGTTCGCGCCCTCTGCGGCAAAGGATTCCACAATGGCCCGCCCGATGCCCCGCGTGCCTCCGGTCACGAGCGCTGTCCTGCCCTTCAGCTGTAGATCCATGGCTCCTCTTTCATCAATGGGGTCAAATGAGCTGTGCGCCTCGTTGGCGCAGGTCCGCATGCATGCCGCCGTAGGAATGGGCTTCCGGGAAGAGCTGCTTCGCCGCCTTCACCACCACGCTGTAGTTGGCGTCCACCGCGTTGGCGATCGGGGCGAGTGCGGTCTGGGTGAGCAGCTGGTAGGCGTCCAACTGGTGCAGCCCGAACAGTTCTCCGAACCAGCGCACCATCTCGAGCTGCCCGATCCGCCAGGAGTCCTCCATGGGACGCGATGATCCAACGGCCATCCACTGCGTGTCCGTCTCGAGGCGGGGCCACGCCGGAGCCCCGCCCTTGATGAGCTCGACGATGATGGTGGAGTTCATTGCGCCTTCGACGGCGGTTCCGCAGGCCTCGCCTTCACCCTGCCGGTAGTGGCCGTCACCGATCGAGAACAGCGCTCCCGCCACGTTGACGCCGAGGAACACCGTGGTGCCGGCCTTGACGTCGGGGGCATCCATGTTCCCGCCGAACCGCTCCGGCACCAGCGATGACCGCACCTCACCGCCGGGCGGGGCAACACCCACCGTGCCGAGCATCGGTTCGAGCGGGAGTGCCAGCTCGAAGTCCCCGAAGCGTGCCTGGAACCCGACGGTGTTCCTCGTTGTGTCCACGGTGTAGATCCATGTGGTGTCGGGCAGCGGGTCCTGCAGGAACGCCGTGCGGTCGGTGCTGGTCAGGCCGCCGAAGAAGGGAATGGTGGCGGACGCTCCGTAGGACCGGGCTGGAGTCAGGTCCACGATATGCAGCGCGAGGGTGTCCCCGGGCTCGGCCCCCTCGACGTAGAACGGACCCGTCTGGGGATTGACGAACCGCAGGTCCACCTTCTCTGCGGACACGTCATCCACGGACGTCAGGGCATTGTTGAAGGCGTCCTCCGACCACAGCTTGAGGGCCGTTCCCGGCTTGATCTTCAGGACCGGCGCGCTCCCTCCGAAGGTGTAGACGAGCTGGTCGCGGCGCGGATGATATTCGATCGTCTCCATGAGGGGATGCTACGCAGGGCTGCACTCCTTGACCACCCCCGCTCCCCTCCCTAGCGTGGGAGTCATGAGCCACGCCGACATTCGCTTCTACTTCGACCCCGTATGCCCTTTTGCCTGGATGACCAGCAAGTGGGTGCGCATGGTCATGGCCGAGCGGGACTACGAGGTGGAGTGGCGGTTCATCTCACTGCGGCTCGTCAACTCCTCCGTCGACTACGACGCCCGGTTCCCGCCGGGATATGAAGCCGGACATACCGCCGGCCTGCGGCTGCTGCGCGTTGCCGCCCAGGTCCGGGCCGACCACGGGCCGCAGGCGGTGGGCGAGCTGTATGAGCGTCTCGGCGCCCGTATCTTCGATACCGAGGAGGACACGTCGGCCGACACTGCTGCCCGGAGCCACCGGGGTACCCGCGAATTCGTGGCACCCGTCCTCGCCGAGGCAGGCCTTCCGGCGTCACTGGCGGACGCACTCGACGACACATCGCTCGACGCCATCATCCAGGCCGAAACCGATGAAGCGCTTGCGCTCACCGGCAAGGACGTCGGCACGCCGATCATCCACTTCGAACCGCCCGAGGGCGTCGCGTTCTTCGGCCCCGTGATCAGCCGCTTGCCGGCCCGGGGTGAGGCCGGCGCGCTGTGGGACCACGTGGTGGGCCTGGCGGGCTTCCCCGGTTTCGCCGAGCTGAAGCGCAGCCTTCGTGAGCGCCCGCAGCTGCGCAGCTTCGGCGTTCCCGAGGACGATGCCGGTCTGCAGGAGGACTGGCACGGCGGAAGCCGCCGCGCCCGAAAGTAACGCGCGTCACATTCCGCAGCGACCGTGTAACAAAAGCCCGGGCGCTCTCTCTCCATGCCCGGATCCCCCATCCGATCAGGGGCGCTCCGAAGGGCCGGAAAAAATTCGATAACGAATTTACGCAAATGTAACAAATTGTATACAAAAAGGAGTAGGCTCCCCTGATTGTATGTAAAGCACTGAATCCCGACCAGAGGAACACCATGTCCGAGCTTCTCCAGCACCCGTTCTCCCTGAAGACGCGTCACGTCCGCCGCAGTGCCCTCATCCCGGTCCTCGCTCTCGGCCTGGTTGTTGGCACCACCGCATGCCAGGCCCCACAGACCACCGCCGAAGCGCCCCAGGGAGACGACGTCGTCTCCGCGCCCATCGGCGACCAGACCATCGTGGAGGGCGGCGACCTCGTCATGGCCCTCTCCGCCGAACCCGACCGGCTCGACCCGACCACGTCGTCGTCGCTCTACACGCGCTATGTCATGCAGACCATGTGCCAGAAGCTCTACGACATCGATGCGAACGGCGAGATCGTCCCGCAGCTCGCCACCGACCTTCCCGAGGTCTCCGAGGACGGCCTCACCGTCAGCATTCCGGTCCGCGACGATGCGGTCTTCGCCGACGGAACCCCCTTCAACGCCGAGGCCGTGGCCCAGACCATCGACCGTGGCCTCAACCTCGAAGGATCGTCGCGCAAGAGCGAACTCGGTCCCATCGAATCGATCACCGCCGTGGACGCCACCACGGTGGAAGTGACCTACGCGGAGCCTTTCGCACCGCTCACTGCCGCGCTCGCCGACCGTGCCGGCATGATCCTCTCACCGGCCGCCCTTGCCGCTAACGGTGAAGCGTTCGGCGACAGCCCCGTCTGCGTGGGCCCGTTCAAGTTCGTGGAGCGGGTCCCCCAGACCTCCATCACCGTGGAACGCGATCCGCTCTACTACGACGCCGAGAACGTGCACCTGGACACCATCACCTACCGCATCATCACCGACTCCAACATCCGCGCAGCGAACCTCCGCTCGGGCGATGTCCAGGTAGCCGACACCATTAGTACCCAGGACGTGGACGAACTCATGAACGAGGACGGCATCGGCATCCTGCAGGGCCCCTCGCTCGGCTACCAGGGAATCACGGTCAACGTCGGCAACACCGACGGCGTCGGAGCGCCTCCCGGTGTCATCGACACGCCGATCGCCACCGATCCCACCATCCGCCGGGCCCTGTCCATGTCGATCGACCGCGAGTCCCTCGTGCAGTCCGTGTTCGGCGGCTACAACCAGACGGCCTGCTCCCCGATCTCCCCGGCCAGCCCCTTCAGCTCCGATGCCAGCGAGGCGTGCCCCGAGTACGATCCCGAGGCAGCCATGGCTCTCCTGGAGGAGGCCGGCGTCGAGATGCCGTACAAGATCCAGATGCAGGTCAGCAACAACCCCGACACCATCCGGTTTGCCCAGGCACTGCAGGCTTCCGTCACGGAGGGCGGCTTCGAGATCGAGATCCTTCCCGTCGAATACTCCACCCTGCTCGATGTCCAGGACCGCGGAGACTACGAGATCCTCCAGCTCGGCTGGTCCGGCCGCGTCGACCCGCACGGCAACATGTACAACTTCCTCTCCACCGGTGGCGGCGCCAACTACTCCGGCTACAGCAACCCCGAGGTCGATGAACTGCTGACCCAGGCCGCGCAGTCCAACGACATCGAGGAGCGCTCCGAACTGTACGGCCAGGCTGTCACCCAGGTGCAGGAAGACAACCCCATCATCTACCTCTACCGCGTCCGCAGCCTCACCGGTCACTCCACCGACATCGCCGGCGTCGAGACCTTCGCCGACGGCGTGGTCCACCTCAGCAACGCGGCATTCGTCGAAGCCGAGTAAGCAGCCACAATGCTCAACTACCTCGTCACTCGCCTGTGGCAGTCAGTCGTCACGCTCATCCTTGCATCCATAGTGGTGTTCCTCGGAGTGCGCCAGCTCCCCGGCGACCCTGCGCTTGCGATGGCGGGGGAAGAAGCAACACCGGAGCGGGTCGAAGCGATCCGCGAACAGCTCGGACTCAACGAATCACTCATCACCCAGTACCTGAAGTTCGTGGGCAACATGCTGCGCGGGGACTTCGGCCAGTCGACGCGGACGGGCGCACAGGTGACCGACCTCGTCGCCGCCACGCTGCCCGTCACGCTGTGGCTGTCCGCATATGCAATAGTGGTCGCCGTCGTCGTCGGGGTGTTGCTCGGAATCATCGCCGAGCGGTTCCGGGGGCGCTGGCCCGAATGGATGGCGAACGCGCTTGCGCTGATCGGGCTGTCGGTGCCGAATTTCTGGCTCGGCATCCTCGCCATTCTCTACCTCGCCGTGGCGTTCGGGCTGTTCCCGGCCTCGGGCTACGTTCCGATCTCCGAGAATCCGATCCAGGGCTTCTACCACCTGACGCTGCCGGCGATCATCCTCGGCACGTCACTGGCCGCGGTGATCATGCGGCAGACGCGGGCGTCGATGATCGAGACCATGAAGACGGACTTCGTGAGGACGGCTCGGGCCAAGGGCCTGAGCCGTTCGCGGGTCCTCGTCCGCTACGGGCTGCGGAACTCGCTGATCGTCGTGGTCACGATCATCGGCCTGCAGCTCGGCGGGCTCATCTCGGGCGCCGTGGTAACCGAGCGGATCTTTGCCCTTCCCGGTTTCGGCAAGCTCACGCTCGACGCCGTCTTCACCCGCGACTACCCCGTCATCCAGGCCGTGGTGCTGCTCATCACCGTGGGCTACATCCTGATCAACCTCGCCGTGGACATCCTGTACTCGGTCATTAATCCGCGGATCCGCGTGGGAGGAAAAAGCTGATGACCGTCGTCGAAGTACGTAACCCCGGACTCGGTTCGGCTCGTGGCCGCGTCTGGCGTTCACTGCTGAGAAGCCCGCTCGGGCTCACCGGCGGCATCATGCTCGCCATCGTCGTCGTCCTCGGGCTCCTCGCACCGCTGATCGCTCCCTACGGGCCGGCGGAGGTGCACTTCGACGCCCCGTTCCAGCAGCCCGGAACCGTCGGGTACATCCTCGGCACCGACGACCTGGGGCGGGACATCTTCTCGCGCATGCTCTTCGGCATCCGGGTCTCGCTGCAGGTGGGCATCCTCTCGGTGCTGCTCGCCGTCGTCGTCGGAACCCCGCTGGGTCTCCTCGCCGGCTACTGGAGGGGGCTCGACGGCATCATCTCGCGCCTCACCGACGTGACGCTCGCGTTCCCGTTCCTCATCATCGCCGTCGGCCTCTCCGCCATCAGCGGCCCGAGCCTCACCAACGCAGCCATCGCGCTGGGGATCGCGCAGATCCCCACGATGATCCGGGTGGTGCGCGGCGAGACCCTGCGGATCAAGGAGACGGACTTCGTGCTCGGCGCTAAGACCATGGACGCCTCCGGCGTCCGCATCATCTTCTCCCACATCCTGCCGAACGCGGTGTCCGCCATCATCGTGCAGGCCACGGTGATCATGCCGGTCGCGGTGATCGGCGAGGCACTGCTCTCCTTCCTCGGGCTCGGTATCCAGCCTCCGACTCCGAGCCTCGGGATCATGCTCTCGGATGCCCAGCAGTACATCTCACGGGCGCCCACCGCGGCCATCTTCCCTGGCCTGGCGATCGTGCTCATCTGCCTCGGGTTCAACCTCTTCGGCGATGCACTGCGCGATGCCCTCGATCCCACGAACTCCAGCCGAAAGTGATTCAGTGACTCTTCCAACCGCCGACGCGCCGGCTCCCCTGCTGTCAGTGCGCGGGCTCGAAGTGACCTTCGGAGACAACGCCGAACCCGTGCTGCATGACGTGAGTTTCGACATCCGGCCGGGTGAGCGGGTAGCCATCGTGGGCCAGTCAGGCTCCGGCAAATCGACCATCATCGGCTCGATCCTCCGGCTGCTGCCGGGTGACGGGCACATCACGAACGGATCGATCCTGCTCGGGAACGATGATCTCGCCACCGCCTCCGAACAGCACATGCGCGGTGTGCGCGGGCGGCGCATCGGCCTGGTGCCGCAGGATCCGGCATCCAACCTGAATCCCTCCATGCGCGTCGGTGCGCAGATCGCCGATGCGCTCGCGGCGAGCGGGCACCGGAATGGCGCCGACGTCGAGAAGCGCGTCGTGGAGCTCATGACCGAGGCCGGCATTCCGGAGGCGAAGCGTCGGGCCAAGCAGTACCCGCACGAATTCTCCGGCGGCATGCGCCAGCGCGTGCTCATCGCGATTGCACTCTCGCGCCAACCCGAACTGCTGATCGCCGATGAGCCCACCTCGGCCCTCGACGTGACGGTCCAGCGGCAGATCCTCAACCACCTGCAGACCCTCGTGGACGCGCACGGAACGTCCCTCCTGTTCATCACCCACGACCTCGGTGTCGCAGCGGACCGCACCGACCGCATCATCGTCATGTCGGAGGGCCGGATCGTGGAGGTGGGAACACCCGCGGAGATCCTGCTCAATCCGCAGGAGGACTACACCAAGCGACTCGTCGCGGCGGCGCCGACGGCGGTGGCGGAAGTCCGGGTGGCCGCGGGCAGTTCCACGGTGAGGACGGGCCCCATCCTCGAGGTCGCGCACCTCGTCAAGGAGTTCAAGATCCGGGGCCAGCGCGGCAGCATCCTGCGCGCGGTCGACGACGTCTCCTTCTCGGTGGAACGGGGAACGACGACGGCGATCGTGGGCGAGTCGGGTTCGGGAAAGACGACGGTCGCGAGGATCATCCTCGGGCTGGAATCGGCGACGTCGGGCACTGCCCTGGTCGACGGCGAGGGCATCACCGCGAGCCGCGGGCAGCAGCGGCGCGCCCTGCGGCGGAGGGTGCAGCCCGTCTTCCAGGACCCGTACGGATCCCTGGACCCCACCTACAGCATCGAGAAGCTGATCGATGAACCGCTGCGCATCTTCAAGGTGGGCGACCGCCGCAGCCGGCAGGACCGCGTGGCCGAACTGCTCGACCAGGTGGCACTGCCGCGAACCGTGGCCCAGCGCCGGCCGAACGAACTTTCGGGCGGGCAGCGGCAGCGCGTGGCGATCGCCCGCGCCCTCGCCCTGGAGCCGGAGCTGCTGATCTGCGACGAGGCGGTGTCAGCGCTCGACGTCCTGGTGCAGGAACAGATCCTCACCCTGCTGGCGGATCTCCAGTCGAACCTCGGCCTCAGCTACCTCTTCATCACCCACGACCTCGCGGTGGTCCGCCAGATCGCCCACAACGTGGTGGTGATGAAGAGCGGCGAAGTGATGGAGGAAGGTGCCACCGACGCCGTGTTCCGCTCGCCGTCGTCCGGGTACACGCGTGAGTTGCTCAGCGCGATCCCCGGCGCCTCGCTGGTGAGTTGAGAGTCGCTCAGGCCCTCCCCTTCAGGATCAGGTACCAGTAGACCCGGGGCAGGAGGACGCGGTCCGCGAACCAGGTGAGCCGCCGCTCCTTCGCCAGCCCCTTCCAGAGGGGGATCGTCGGTTTGGGACGGTAGAGGTCGTCGAACTCCGAGAACACCACCGTTCCGCGGGACACCGTGAAGGGGCACGCCGAGTAGGAGTTGTACTTCTTTCCCGGCGTCTCGCCCTTCCGCACGGACACCAGGTTCCGCGCCAGCACGGCGGTCTGCATGCGCAGCGCAGCGCCGGACTTCGAGTTCTTCGTGCCCGCGGCATCGCCCAGGGACCACACGTTCCCATAGCGCGCGTGCCGGAGCGTTTCCGGGTCCACCTCGACGAATCCGCCGGCGTCGCCGCGAGCCGGGAGGGTCGTCGCCTTCAGCCAGTCCGGTGCCGATTGCGGCGGAACTGCGTGCAGCACGTCGTAGGAGATGTTCTCCGTCTCCCCGGTGAGTTTGCTGCGGACGACGGCGGTGCGGGCACCTGCGTCGACTCCGGCAAGCTCGCTGCTGAAGCGCAGTTCGATACCGTACTCGGCGATCTTGCGGTTCAGTTCCGCGTCGACGAGCGGCATGCCGAAGATGGTGGGCGTCGGCACCACCAGCACCACCCGGATGTCCCCGAGGACGCCCTGTTCGCGCCAGTAGTCACAGGCGAGGTACATCGGTTTCTGGGACGCACCGGCGCAGGTCGCCGGGCCGGCGGGCTGGGTGAACACCACGGTGCCCTTCCTCAGGTTCCGCAGCAGGTCCCAGGCCTTCGGAGCGAGCTCGAACTCGTAGTTCGACGCCCCGGACGGCGAGGCCATCGCGTCGACGAGTCCCGGCACCGCGTCCCAGTCCTTCTGGATTCCGGGACACACCACGAGGTGCCCGTAGGTGGCCCGCGCGCCCGAGGCAAGCAGCACCGTGTTGGCGTCGGTGTCGATTCCCGTAGCGGCGTCGCGGATCCACCGGACTCCCTTCGGCATCACCTCCGCCTGCGGCCGGGTGGCCATGTCCGCAGGGGCGGTTCCGCCGGCGATATGTGAGAAGAGCGGCTGGTACAGGTGGTGATCGCGCGGCTCGACGACGGCGACGTCCTTCACGCCGTAGCGCCGCAGCCGCGCTGCCAGTGAAATGCCGGCGTTGCCGCCGCCGATCAGAACGACGTCGTGATGGGTGCCGGTAGGAGGGGAAGTCGTCATGGCACGACCCTACCGCTCGATCGGCTCCCCCATCAGCCTGTTGTCAGGCGGGTCAGGAGGGTCAGGCAGGTCAGGGCCTACGCGCGTCCCTGCGCGATGCGGTAGGACTCCTCGATCAGCTCGGACAGCTCATCCTCCTGCAGGAGACGAGGCGGACGAGGACCAGGCTGGGCGACCGCTCATGGTGCGGCGTGATGTAGTACACCTCGGGATCGCCGGCGAGCAGGGCGTCCCTCTCCCCGGTTTTCACGGTCAGGACGCCGTCCTCCCAGATCCGTGCCACCAGCGTTCCCGCGAACCACGCGGGCTGATTCCAGCTGAGGCGTTCGCTCACGCCGGTCAGCCCGAGGCACATCCTCCGGACGTCGTCCTCAGTCGCCATGAGGGAAGGGCCTGCCAAAGGAATGCCGGCTCACCGCCCGTGCGCTCCGTAGACCAGGATCGCATTGCCCTTGCTGGTGATGGTGCTGTCCAGCAGTGTCAGCCGCGTCAGCGGATCGCCGGTTTCGAAGAGGCGGCGCCCCGACCCGGCGATCACCGGGTGCATCATCAGCGTGAGCGAATCGAGCAGGCCGGCGAACAGCAGTTGCCGCACCACGGAGATGCTCCCGCACACGCTGATGTCCTTCCCGTCAGTGGCCTTCAGTCCGGTGACGAAATCCACCAGGTCCCCCTCGATCCGACGCGAGTTCTCCCACTCGAGGCTGTCCGTCAGGGAACGGGAGGCCACGAACTTCTCGACCGGATTGATGAAGGTGCCGAATTCGTCGTCGGACTGGGCCTTCGGCCAGTAGTCCGACCACTCCTGGTAGCTGACCCGGCCAAGCAGCACGGTGTCGGTGCGCTCGAGCATCGCGTCCATGCCGGCGCCGAGCTCGTCGTCGAAGCTGTCGAACTGCCAGAGGTGCGGGGACTCCACCACGCCGTCGACGGAAGAAAATAGGCCTGCGGTGACTTTGCGCATGGGAATCTCCTCGAGGATTGGCGTACCGCTGAGTCAACTGACTTCGCGGCATCCCGTCAAGGGCCGTGCCGGCTTCCTGCGGAGCCGCAGGAACGAACAGCCCCTTCCCTTCTGCCGTAACCCCAGACAGACTCTAGTTAGCACCCCTTCGACGCGCAGGAGGATCATGAAGGCTGTCCGTGTTCACCGGTACCGCGAAGATCCATCGATCGACGACGTCCCCGAACCGCAGGTCGCCGGGCCCTGGGACGTTCTCGTGAAGATCGGAGCCGCAGGTCTCTGCCGTACCGATCTGCACGTCGTCGAGGGCCAGTGGGACTCCATTCAGCACCCGGTCCTTCCCTACATCCTCGGCCACGAGAACGCCGGCTGGGTTTCCGGGATCGGGTCCGCCGTCTCCAACGTCTCCGTGGGCGACACCGTGATTCTGCACCCCCTCGTGACGTGCGGGCTCTGCCCCGCATGCCGCGAAGGGCAGGATTCGCACTGCGCGGACGCCGGCTTCCCCGGCCTGAACGCCGACGGCGGCATGGCGGAGTATCTGCTCACCAACGCCCGCTCGGTGGTGAAGCTGGATCCGCGCCTGCAGCCCGCCGAGGTGGCAGCGCTGGCCGACGCCGGTCTCACCGCCTACCACGCGGTCCGCAAATCCGTGCCCCTGCTGCCGCCGGGGAGCCACGCCGTCGTGATCGGCAGCGGCGGTCTTGGACACATCGGCGTGCAGTCGCTCAAGGCGCTCACCGCGGCGGAGGTGACCGTCGTCGACCGTTCAGCGGACGCCCTCGAACTCGCCCGTACCCTCGGTGCGGACCACACAGTCAACTCCGCCGACCCGAGCGGAACCGCAGGAGAACTGCTCGATATCACCGGGGGCGGAGCGCAGGTGGTCTTCGATTTCGTGGGAGAGCACGGCACCGAGCCACTCGGAATCGCGGCCCTGAGGAACCGCGGCAGCTACTACTCGATAGGCTACGGCGGCTCAGTGGACATCGACACGATCGAGATCATCTCGCGGGAGATCAACGTGGTCGGCAACCTCGTGGGCACCTACACCGAGCTCACTGAACTCATGACCCTCACCGCACAGGGGAAGGTCACCCTCTCCACCCGGACCTACGACCTCGAGGACGCGGTCCAGGCGATGCACGACCTCGACGCGGGCCGACTTGTGGGCCGCGGCATCCTCGTTCCGAACCTCAATCGATAACGGCAACCGATCGAACAACCCAAGGGGTAAGAACAATGGCGTTTCCCGCGAAATATTCGGCCCTCAACGAGCTACAGCTGACGGAGGAGGCACGGCGCACGCTCGCGCGGATCATCCGTGTCGCATTCCCACACCCGACCATTCCCGACGGCCCGTACGAGCGCATGGCCGACAAGATCGTTGCTGAAGCGCAGGAGTCCACCTGGTTCCGCGTGGCGCTGACGCAGGGCCTGCTCACCCTGAACACCCTCACCGAGGAGAAGTTCCTCGATCTCCCGGACGAACGCGCCCTGGCAGTGCTGAAACGCATCAGCGACCTCGAGTTCTTCGGATTCATCCGCCGCACCACCGTACTGAACTTCTATGACGACCCCGAGGTGTGGAAGTACTTCGGCTACGAGGGCGCATCCTTCGACCAGGGCGGCTACCTGCACCGGGGCTTCGACGATCTCGACTGGCTGCCCGACCCCCGCATCGAGGAGAGCGACGAGGCGTTGACCGAAATCGGCCCGCTGGGCTACGACATCGCCCAGCACGCCCCACTGCGCGCAGAAGCTGCCGGCGAAACCGGTGGCGTCGAACGCGAGGAACAGTTTCCCGACCTCTTCCGGGGCTCCGCCACCATGCAGGAAGGCACCACACCATGACCGCAGAGCTGAATGGGGCGGCAGCCGAACCGGCGTCGGCCCACTTCGACCAGGACGACGCCGACGTCGTCGTCATCATCGGTTCGGGCGCCGGCGGCGGAACCCTTGCCCACGAGCTGACCACTCGGGGCGTGAAGGTGGTGGTCCTCGAGGCCGGCGGCCACATCCGGAACGAGGAGTACGTCAACAACGAGTGGGAGGCTTTCAACCAGATGGCCTGGCTGGATCCGCGGACGACGTCGGGCAGTTGGCGTGTGGCGCGCGACTTCCCGAACCTGCCCGCCTGGCTCGTGAAAGCCGTCGGTGGCACCACGACGCACTGGGCCGGCGCGACGCCGCGGTTCAAGGCCCACGAGTTCACGACCCGCACCACGTATGGCCGCATCGACGGCGCAAACCTCCTCGACTGGCCGATCAGCCTGCAGGATCTCGAGGCGTACTACGACAGGGCCGAGAAGAAGATCGGCACCACCCACCGCCACGGCAGGCGCGCCATGCCCGCGAACAACAACTACAAGGTCCTCGCTGCGGGAGCGGACCGCATCGGCTACCGCCACTACGCAACGGGTCCCTACGGCACCAATGCCGAACCCTACGACGGCCGACCCGGATCCATCCAGGACGGTTTCAATTTTCAGGGGGACAAGAACAAGTCCAAGTGGTCGACCCTCGTCTCCGAGATACCGAAGGCGCTGGGCACGGGCAAGCTGGACCTGCGGCCGAACAGCCAGGCAGTCCAGATCACCCACACACCCGGGGGCCTCGTGGACGGCGTCCTGTACGTGGACGGCGAGGGGAACCTGCAGCGGCAGAGGGCACGTGTCGTCGCCGTCGCAGGGAACTCGATCGAAACGGCGAGGGTGCTGCTGCTCTCGGGCTCCCCCCTGTTCCCGGACGGCCTCGCGAACTCCTCGGGACAGCTGGGACGCAACTACATGCGCCACACCACCGGCTCTGTCTACGCCAAGTTCGATCGGCCCGTGCACATGTACCGCGGGGAGACGATGGCCGGGATGGTGGCTGACGAATCCCGGCACGACGTCGACCGCGGATTCTCCGGCGGGTACTACCTCGAAACCGTTGCGCTGGGACCGGCGTTCCTCGCGAGCTTCGTGGATCCTGGAGCATGGGGCCCCGGCTTCGCATCGCTGCTCGACGATTACGAGAACACGGCGGGCCTGTGGATCGTCGGTGAGGACATGCCGCAGGAGACCAATCGCATCACGTTGAACACGAGCGTGACGGACCGCCTGGGCCTGCCCGTCCCGAATGTGCACTTCGACGACCACGCCAATGACACCGCGATGCGGAACCACGCCTACCAGCAGGCATCCCTCCTGTATGAGGCGGTGGGGGCCCTGTCCTCGCACCACACTCCCCCGTATCCTTCGACGCACAACCTGGGAACCGCACGCATGAGCGAACGGCCCGAGGACGGCGTGGTCAACGGATTCGGCCAGAGCCACGACGTGAGGAACCTGTTCGTGTCGGACGGATCCCAGTTCACCACCGGTGGGGCGGCGAATCCGACGCTCACCATCGTGGCGCTGGCCATCCGGCAGGCGGAGTACATCGCGCAGCAGATGGCCGCATCGGTCATCTGATCCAGAAGAAACCCCGAGGGAGAAACAGATGAGCAGCGAGACGGACCTGACGATCGCCGACAGCCCGGAGGACAACCGGTATGTGGTGCGCCGTGCAGGTGAACCTGTCGGGTTCGCGGCGTACCACCAGGTTCCCGGCCGCGTCGTGTTCACCCACACCGAGGTGCATCAGGACATCGAGGGCCAGGGCGTCGGGAGTGCCCTCGTCCATGCGGCCCTGGACGACGTCCGCACCAAGGACCTCGCCGTGACCCCGGAGTGCGCCTTCGTCGCGGCCTTCATCCGGGAGCACCCCGAGTACCAGGACCTGACGCAATAGCCCCGGCACGGTTCGGACGACGACGCCGCGCGCCGCCCGGCGTCGTCGTCCAGGCCGCTTCCCGGGATGCTGGTCAGTCGGGGAGCTCGAAGTCCTTCGAGATGGTCAGGGCCGCCTCGCGCAGCACCGGAACCGCCCGCGCGGCGAAAGCCTCATCAACGCGCGACACCGGCCCGGACACCGAGATGGCCGTCGGCGTGGGCGCATCTGGAACAGCAATGGCGAAACACCGGACGCCGATTTCCTGCTCCTGCTCATCGATCGAGTACCCGCGCTCCCGGATGACGTTCAGGTCCTCGAGCAGCTCCTCGACGGTCCGGATGCTCTTCTCCGTGTGCGGCGGCATGCCCGCCTTCGCCACGATTCTCCGCACTGCCGCGTCACTGAGTTGCGACAGCATCGCCTTCCCCACACCGGTGTCATGGGCGTGGGCGCGCCGGCCGACTTCGGTGAACATGCGCATCGAATGCGCCGACGGCACCTGCGCGACATAGACCACCATGTCGGCGTCCAGCACCGCCATGTTCGCTGTCTCCCCCAGGGTGTCCACCAGGTGCTTGAGCTGGCGGCTCGCCAGCGAGCCGAGCTGGCTGCTGGCACCGGCGCCCAAGCGGATCAGACGCGGCCCCAGTGCATACCGGCGGTTGGGAAGCTGACGGGCATAGCCCTTGCCCACCAGTGTGCGCAGCAACCGGTGGATCGTCGGAAGCGGCAGGTCGGTGGAGGAGGAGAGCTCGCTGAGGGTCAGTTCGCCCCCGGCATCGGTGATCAGCTCCAACAGCTCGAAAACGCGCTCGACGGACTGCACGCCGCCTTTGACTGTTTTCTCGACCATTGCTGTCCCCTGATCTGTCGCGCTCGTGAAACAAGGTTGAATATCCGCCTTGTGGAATTTACTACCAACCTACCGGATATTCGGTGCTCAGGCGGAGCCGCGGCGCAGCAACTGTCCGGAGGGCGTCACGCCGTCCACCTCGACTCCCCGGAGGTAGGTCCGCCTGACGACGCCCACCAACGGCTTCTTGTCATACGGGCTGATGGCGTTCTTGTGATGCAGCTTGTCCACGTCGACGATGTAGCTCTCGTCGGCTGCGAAGACGGCGAAGTCGGCGTCGTACCCCAGCGCGAGCCGGCCCTTCCTCGTCAGCCGTGCAAGCGCGGCAGGTCGCTGGGACATCCACTCCACCACCTGCTCGAGCGCAATGCCCCGCAGACGCGCTTCGGTCCAGATCAGCGAAAGGCCCAGTTGGAGGGAGGAGACACCGCCCCAGGCGACTCCGAAGTCACCGTTCTCAAGATCCTTCAGGTCGAGGGTGCTCGGCGAGTGGTCGGAGACGATGCAGTCGATGACGCCGTCCTCGAGGCCTTTCCACAGCAGTTCCCTGTTCGAGGCTTCACGGATCGGCGGGCAGCATTTGAAGGCGGTGGCACCGTTGGGAATCTCCTCCGCCAGCAGGGTCAGGTAGTGCGGGCAGGTTTCCACCGTCAGCTTCACTCCGTCGCGCTTGGCGCTGGCGATCATCGGCAGTGCATCCGAGGAGGAGAGGTGGAGAATATGCGCCCGCGCTCCCGTCCAGCGTGCCCGCTCGATCACCTCGGCGATGGCCATGTTCTCGGCTCCCCGGGGGCGCGAGGCGAGAAACTTCTCGTACTGGTCACCCTCCGCCGACGGCGCCCGGTCGATGGAGCGGGAATCCTCGGCATGGACGATCATCAGCGAGTCGAAGGTCTTCAACTCCGCCATGTCGGCTTCCATCTCGTCTGCCTCGAGATGCGGGAATTCATCCACGCCTGAGTGCAGCAGGAAGCATTTGAAGCCGAAGACACCAGCATCGTGCAGGCCGCGCAACTCGGAGGTATTTCCCGGAATCGCTCCTCCCCAGAAGCCCACATCGACGAAGGCCTGGTTCTCGGCAGCCGCCCGCTTCTGTCGGAGTGCCTCGACGTCGACCGTCGGCGGGATGCTGTTCAGCGGCATGTCGATGATGGTGGTCACGCCGCCGGCCGCCGCGGCACGGGTCGCGGAGGCGAAACCCTCCCACTCGGTGCGTCCGGGTTCGTTCACGTGCACATGGCTGTCGACGAGGCCGGGGAGCAGGGTTTCGTCGTCCTGCAGGTCAACGGTCACGCGCCCTGCAAGACCGCTGCCGAACGGCACGATCGCCGTCACTGTTCCGTTCACGACCCCGACCTCACGCTCCCGGATTCCGGCGGTGGTCAGGATCCTCCGGCCCCGAATCACGAGGTCGAAGATCGTGCTGCCCGGGTCGGCGGTGGACTGCTCTGTCGTCATGGAGTTCCTTCGTTTCTAGGTGCCGACCGGCTTGAGTGACAGAAGGTAGGCGCCTACCAGTTCTCCCACCCGTTCGACGAGCGGTCCGGCATTGGCCATGCACTGTGCGACATCCGGTTCGAGGTCGGTGAGTGCATAGGTTCGATCAAAGCCTGCAGCACTGAGCTCATCCGCCGTCAGGAGACTCCTCCCGCAGACCGCAAGAACCGGGATCGACGCAGCGGCGGCGGCCCGGGCAACTCCGACCGGGGTCTTCCCCAACAGGGTCTGCTCATCCAGGCTCCCCTCTCCGGTCACCACCAGGTCCGCGCCTGCCAGGTGGGCGGCGAAGCCGGTGAACTCGAGGACGACGTCGACGCCGGGCCGGCGTTCGGCATCCAGCAGGACCATGGCTGCGTAGCCGGTTCCGCCGGCAGCTCCCGCGCCCGGTCGGATGGCGGCATCGATCGCGGCCTGCCCGATCTCATGACCCAGGACCTGCACGAAGCGCCCGAGCGCGGCGTCGAGTTCGAGCACATCGTCGGCGGACGCGCCCTTCTGCGGACCGAAAACAGCTGCTGCTCCGCCGTCGCCGAGGAGTCCGTTGTCCACGTCGCTGGCGAGGATGAACTTCGCGGTCGAAAGCCGTTGGTCCAGCCCTAACAGGTCGATCCGCGTGAGCCGTGCCAGCGCGGCGCCGCCCGGGGCCAGGACCGCACCTTCCTCGTCGAGCAGCCCCGCGCCGAGGCCGACAAGGAGTCCGGCTCCGCCATCGGTGCTTGCGCTCCCCCCGACTCCGAGGACGATTTCGGTGCACCCGAGGTCAAGGACAGCCGTGATCAGCTGACCCGTGCCCACACTCGAGGCACCCCGCGCGTCGAGTGTCCCGCCCGGCAGGACCGCCAGCCCGGAGGCGGCGGCCATCTCGACGACCGCCTGGTGCCCCCGGACCGCGACCGCCGCCGACACCGGCTCACCGGTCGGTCCGGTGACCGGAAGATAGCGCCGCTCGTAGCCTGCTGCGACGGCGGCATCCACGGTGCCCTCACCGCCGTCGGCCACCGGCACCTCGAGAATGTCGGAATCGGGAACCACCCTCAGCAGGCCGATTCGAAGGTGGCTGGCCACCTCAGGTGCCGAGAGTGATCCCTTGAACTTGTCCGGTGCTAGAACGATCCGCATGGATTCACCCTAGACCAGCAGCGAGATGGCGGTTGGTGCGTCATCAGAAGCCTCCGCCAGGTCCTCGAACTCGTTGATCGCATCGATGCCTGCGGCTCCCATCGAGATGTTGGTGACGCGCTCGAGGATGACCTCCACCACCACCGGAACTCGAAACTTAGCCATCAGTTCGCCGGCCCTGGTGAAAGCGGCCTGCAGGTCATCCGGCTCCCGCACCCGGATCGCCTTGCAGCCCAGGCCTTCCGCCACCTTGATATGGTCCACGCCGTAGCCCTCCAGTTCGGGGGCGTTGATGTTCTCGAAGGCGAGGGAGACGTGGTAATCCATCTCGAACCCGCGCTGGGCCTGACGGATGAGGCCGAGGTAGGAGTTGTTCACCACCACGTGGATGTACGGCAGCTTGAACTGGGCACCGACGGCAAGCTCCTCCATCATGAACTGGAAATCGTAGTCACCCGACAGGGCGACGACGGGAGTCCCGGGGGAGGCCTGGGCCACGCCCAGCGCGGCCGGTCCGGTCCAACCCAGCGGCCCGGCCTGACCGCAGTTGATCCAGTTGCGCGGCTGGTACACGTGGAGGAACTGGGCTCCGGCGATCTGGGACAGCCCGATGGTGGAGACGTACTTGGTGTCCCGGCCGAAGGCCCGGTTCATCTCCTCGTAGACCCGCTGTGGTTTGATGGGCACGTTGTCGAAGTGGGTCCTGCGTTGGAGCAGGGACTTGCGCTGGGCGCAGTCCTTGACCCAGGCGTTCCAGTCAGGAAGCCCCTGGACGGCGCGGCGCTCGCGTGCCAGTTCCACGAGGCCACGGAGTGCCTCGCCTGCATCGGAGACGATCCCGAAGTCGGGCGCGAACACCCGCCCGATCTGGGTCGGCTCGATGTCGATGTGGATGAAGGTACGGCCCTTGGTGTACACATCGAGTGCCCCGGTGTGGCGGTTGGCCCAGCGGTTTCCGATCCCGATCACGACATCGGATTCGAGCATCGTCGCATTCCCGTAGCGGTGCGAGGTCTGCAACCCGACCATGCCGGCCATGAGTTCGTGGTCGTCGGGAATGACTCCCCACCCCATGAGGGTCGGGATGACCGGGATGTTGAGCAGTTCCGCCAGCTCGACGAGGTCATCGGCGGCGTCGGCATTGATGATCCCGCCTCCGGCGACTATCAGGGGGCGCTCGGCCCGGACCAACATGTCGAGGGCTTTCTCGAGCTGCCGCGGCGTGGCGGCCGGCTTGGCGGGCTTCAGCGGCTCGTACGTCTCGGGATCGAATTCGATCAGGGTCTGCTGGACATCGATCGGAAGGTCGATCAGCACCGGCCCCGGACGGCCCGAGCGCATCTCGTAGAAGGCTTTCTGGAAAGCGCCGGGTACCTGCGCTGCCTCCAGGACCGTGATGGCCATCTTCGTGACGGGCTTCGCGATCGAGGCGATGTCCACTGCCTGGAAGTCTTCCTTGTGCAGCTTGGCGACGGGTGCCTGGCCGGTGATGCAGAGGATGGGGATGGAATCCGCCCAGGCCGAGTACAGGCCGGTGATCATGTCGGTGCCGGCGGGCCCGGACGTGCCGATGCAGATCCCGATGTTGCCTGCCTTGGCCCGGGTGTAGCCCTCCGCCATGTGCGAGGCACCTTCGACATGGCGTGCAAGGACGTGATGGATCCCTCCGTGGGCGCGCATTGCCGAATAGAAGGGGTTGATCGCTGCCCCTGGAAGGCCGAAGGCCTGCGTGGCTCCTTCCTTCTCTAGGATGAGTACTGCGGCGTCTGCTGCGCGCATCTTTGCCATGGGATTTCCTATCGAAAAGTGTTGGAGTGTATTACCGGGATGCCCGGCCGGACAGTTGCTCGACCAGGATCAGCAGCGCCGAGTGGTCGAGTGAGCCGTGGCCCTGGGCGCGGAGCGATCCCATGAGCTGGGCTGTGAGCGCTCCGAGTGGGATGGCTACGCCTGCCTCCCGAGCGGCGGCGGTGACGATCCCTAGATCCTTGTGGTGCAGATCGACCCGGAACCCCGGTTCGAAGGTGCGTGCCGCCATCGAGGCGGCCTTGCGGTCCAGAATGCGGTTGCCGGCGAGTCCGCCGGCAAGGACCCGAATGGCTGCTTCGGTGTCGACACTGTGGGCTTCGAGGAACACCAATGCCTCGGCCACCAGCTGGATGGTCCCGGCGACGATGAGCTGGTTCGCCGCCTTGACGGTCTGCCCCGATCCCGCCGGGCCGACGTGGACGATGGTTCCGCCGACTGCCTCCAGGACGGGCCGGACAGCCTCGAAATGCTCCGCTTCACCTCCGACCATGATGGAAAGGCTTCCCTCGATCGCCCCCTGCTCGCCCCCTGAGACAGGAGCGTCGAGGGGATTCACGCCGGCTTCGGCTGCGGCCGCTGCGAGCCGTACGCTGACGTCGGGCCGGATGGTGCTGGCGTCCACCCAGTACGCTCCGCTCCTGGCGTTCGCGAACACTCCTTCCTCCCCGAGCACCACGGCTTCGACGTCCGGGGAGTCAGGGACCATGGTGAGGATGATCTCAGCGTCCTTCACTGCCTCTGCGACATCCGCGGCACCGGTTCCACCCGCGGCGACGAGCTTGTCGATCTTGTCCTGGCTGCGGTTGAAACCGGTGACGTCGTGCCCTGCCTCGACCAGGTTCACTGCCATGGGCAGACCCATGATTCCGAGTCCGATTACTGCGATTCTGCTCATTGTCTCTAGTCCTTTGCGTGTCGATGTTCGGGGACGGTTTAGCGGATCAGGTTCCTAGCGGATCAGCCAGGAGAAGGCACCGTCGGCCGGGGTCTTGTACTCGAGTCCGATGAAACCCCCATAGCCGCGGGACCGGCTGCTGTCGATCCACTCCCCCAGGGGCAGCTCGCCGGATCCGGGTGCTCCGCGCCCCGGGGCGTCGGCAATCTGGACATGCCCGAAGTCGGCGCCGAAGCTGCTGATGACGGCCGGGACATCGTCCCCGTTGACCGAGAGGTGGTAGAAATCCGCCAGCAGTCCGATGTTCGCGGCGCCCTCGGCACGCACCTTGCCGATGACATCCATCGCCTGCTGCGCGGTCTTGATCGGGTAGTGCTCGGCGCCGCTGACTGGTTCGAGCAGTACGATGCCGCCGATCCCTGCAACCGCCTTCGATGCGAGCACCAGGTTCTCCACTGCGAGCGCATCCTGTTCCTCCGGGGTCGACCCCTGGGTGCGGTTGCCGTACAGCGCGTTGAACCCCTTGCAGCCGAGCCGTCCCCCGATGCCGGCGACGACGTCGAGGTTGTCCCGGAATTCCTGCGACCGCTCGGGCCAGGACACGAGCCCCCGATCCCCGTTCGGCATGTTCCCCGCGTTGAAGTTCAACCCGGTCAGCTGCACGCCGGCACTGGTGATCGCTGACTCGAACGCGGTGATTTCGGCGTCTGACGGAACCGATTCGGCGAACGGCCACCAGAACTCGACGTTCTCGAACCCCGCTGCCTTGGCGGCGGCGGGACGCTCCAGCAGTGGCAGCTCCGTGAGGAGGATGGAGCAGTTCACGGTGTATGACATGTCAGTTCCTTCGGTGGGGGCTGCGTTACTCGGATTATCGCTTTGTGGAAACCAAGTTCCTTAGAATGGAATAGTAGGGGACCGGTAGCTGGGATGTCAACGAAACCGGCGAGCGGTTCGCACTACCCCCTCGGACAGCTCGAACCGCTGGGAAGCGGGCAGGTACGGGACGATCGGTAAAGTTCTTCCAGGAGGCACGATCATGACCCAAGGACACAGCGCCGTCCCCTCGGTGGTGCCGCAGTTGGCCGTCAGTGTCCTGATGCTGCGCGGGAAGGTGCCCGATCTCGAGATTTTCGTCCAGAACCGCACACTCACCATGGACTTCGCCGCCGGCATGGTGGTCTTTCCGGGCGGCCGCGTGGACGAGGTGGACCGCGTCGCGTCCCGCAGTCGGCCCATTCCTCCGGATCTCCTCGAAGGACACGCACGGTGCTGGGCCGGAACCAGCATCGGGGGCGGGGGCCGAACGGACCTGCTGGCCGCGTCCGCGGTGCTGCTGGCCGCCGCGGTGCGGGAGGTGGAAGAGGAGACCGGTGTCCTGGTACCCGCCCGGGAGCTGAACCCGTGGGCCAACTGGATCACGCCGACAGGGTACGGTAGGCGCTTTGACACCTTCTTCTTCCTGGCCCTGCCGGCAACGTCGCTGGACCCGCAGCACAGGACCACTGAGGCCGATTCATCCCACTGGGCACCGGTGCGGGGCATCCTGCGCGGCGCGGCGGAGGGTCGGCTGAAGTTGATGAGGCCGACCGCCTCTCTGCTGCAAGAACTCGCCGGGAGCACAGGTGGTCTGACGGGGAAGCGCCGAATCCTTCCGGTGGGCCGCCTCTGAATCCACGCCCGGCGAAGCTGCTGACGGGCAGCCTGCCGGTCCTCGCCGCCCGGCAGGGATTCGACCGTGAGGAAAGGACCTAGAGGACGATCTGGCGGTTGACGTCCTTGTAGAGCAGGTAGCGGAAGTTGGACGGCCCGCCGGCATAACAGGCCTGGGGGCAGAATGCCCGAAGGGACATGTAGTCGCCTTCCTCCACCTCCACCCAGTCCCCGTTCAACCGGTAGACCGCCTTACCCTCGAGGACATACAGCCCGTGTTCCATGACGTGTGTTTCGGCGAAGGGGATCGAGGCACCCGGCTCGAAGGTGACGATATTGATGTGCATGTCGTACGCGAGATCCTCGACCGGAAGCATGCGGGTGGTGCGCCACTTGTTGTCCGTGTCCGGCATGGCTCCGGGCTCGACGTCCTGCTCATTGCCGACGACTGCTTGGGGCGTATGCCCGGCCAGGGGCTCGTAGCGTTTCCGGATCCACTGGAACTTGGCCAGGGCCGTACTGCTGTTCTTCGCCCGCCAGCTCGATCCTGCGGGCAGGTAGGCGAAGCCGCCGGGTGTCAGGGAATGGTTTTCGCCTTCGATGGCAACCGAAAGCTCACCTTCAAGGAGGAAGATGAATGAGCCGACCTCCGGCTGCGGCTCCGGAGCCTCGGAGCCGCCCCCGGGCGCCACCTCCATCAGGTACTGGGCGAACGTGGTTGCTCCCCCTGCGACAGGACGGTTGAGCACCCAGGCACGGGTGTCTGTCCATTCGGGCAGCACACTGGTCACGATGTCGCGCAGGACACCCCGGGGGATCACCGTGTAGGCCTCGGTAACGATTGCCCGGTCGGTGAGCAGCGCCGTCTGGGGCGGCAGGGCGGTCCGGGGCGTGTAGTAGCTGGGATCAGACATCGGAGTCCTTCGGGGTGGAGGTTCTTTTCGGGTGTGCGAGCGCCGTGAGGTGACCGATGGTGATGCCGCTCTGGTGCTCGACTTCGTTTTCGTTCAGGGCCCCGCAGGAAAGTCCGCGGTGGATGAACCGCGCAAGGGCGCGGGCGGTGGCCGGTTCATCCAGAACGGTGCTTTCGAGGCCATGCGCATAGTTGCCCAGCCGAAGCGCGGCCTGGCTGAAGCCCTGCAGGTAGAAGAGGTAGGTGGCGATGTACCGCGACGGCAGTTGCGCTGCATGGAGGTCCCACCCCTGGTAGAAGCCGCGCTCGAGGGATCTGCGCACCAGCGAGGAATGGAGCCTCCAGGCGGCAGCGATGTTCTCGTCAGTTCCGAGCGGCAGGATGTTCGTCGAACCGTCCGACAGCCGAACGCCGGTTCCCGCGACGGCCACCTGCATCACCTGCTTGGCGTAGTCGGCGGCTGGATGATCCATGGCCTGGTAGGCGGCAGCTATCTCGAGCGACGCACTGTAGTCGTAGGTGCCGTAGTGGAGCGCAGCTACCCGGCCCTCGCCCCGGTGCAGCAGGGCGGCCACCGGAACCGTGCCGTCGGCTGCGAGAATCAGCTGCGGGGTTTCCATCTGCACTTCGAAGCGGAGCCGGCCGGGCTCGAGCCCGTGGAACTGTTCCAGGGACTCGCAGGCATAAACCATCGCTTCGACCTGGGCCACAGTACTGACCTTGGGAAGCGTCAGTACGAGGCCCTCAGGGAGGCTTCCCGCCTCCAGCAGTCCGGCAAGGAACAGATCGAGGGTGCGAAGACCCCTGGCACGCGTGGGCTCCTCGAAGCTTTTGAAGCGGATTCCGATGAACGGCGGAGCGGTCCCCTCGCTGATCGACCGGCGGACCAGCTCTGCAGCGCTCCGTGCATGGCGATCCTCTTCGGCGTCGCCACGCTCCCCGTAACCGTCCTCGAAATCGAGCCGGAGGTCCTCGATGGGTTCCCGCTGCAGCTTCGCCGTGACCTTGTTCCCGATCTGTTCGACCAGCTCCGGGGGAACACCGACACTGCTGCAGAGAGCATCCACGCCTCCCTGCTGATCCGCAGCGGTCAGGGCCTGACGCCCCCAGTCCCCCGCAAGTGCCGGCGTGAACGTGTCTGCCGGTATGTAGACGGTGTGGACCGGCTGGCGGGTGCCATCGTCACCCGGATAGCCCTGCTGCAGCAGAGCATCGGTTTCCCGCAGCGTCTGATCGATGACCGCATAGTTCCCGGCCCCGAGAACGGGCTCGGCTGCCATCAGCCCACCTCGCATGACGGAGAAGCGAGGATGGTCTCCGCAGCCCTGAACGGCGACGGACGCGTTGCATCGAGAAACATGGTGATGCCTTTCCTAGAAGTCTGCGGATGCGAAGGAGTAGGCCTGGTCCGTTTCGGTCCCGGGTGCCGCTGCCGGGGTGGCAGCGGCGGCACGAACTGCTGCTGCGACGTCGGCGGCGACGTGGGGATCGAACACGCTGGGAACGATGAAGCTGGGATCCAGCTCATCGTCCCCGACCCTCGCGGCGATCGCCCGGGCTGCTGCAACGAGCATCTGCGGAGTGATGTCCGAGACCCCGGCGTCGAGCAGCCCGCGGAAGAAGCCGGGGAAGGCCAGCACATTGTTGATCTGGTTCGGGAAGTCGCTTCGACCCGTGGCGACGACGGCTGCATGCCGTGCAGCGAGGATCGGATCGATCTCAGGATCGGGGTTGGCCATAGCGAAGACAATAGCCTTCCCGGCCATCGACGCGACATGCTCTACGGCAAGGACGTTCGGAGCACTGACGCCGATGAAGACGTCGGCGTCGACGAGTGCTTCATGGAGTGACCCCTCGAATGCCTCCTGGTTCGTGTTGCCCGCGATCCACTGGCGGTGGGGATCGACATGGTCCCGGGCGCTGCTGATGGCGCCTTTGCGATCACAGGCCACGATATGGCGGGCACCCTCCGCCAGCAACAGCTGGATGATGGCGGATCCTGCGGCTCCCACACCGGAAACCACGATGCGCACCTCGCCCAGGTTCTTTCCGACCACCCGCAGCGCGTTGGTGAGGGCCGCGAGGGTGACGATCGCGGTGCCATGTTGATCATCGTGGAACACGGGAATGTCCAGTTCGGCGCGGAGTCGCTTCTCGATCTCGAAGCAGCGCGGGGCCGCGATGTCCTCGAGGTTGACTCCCCCGTATACCGGAGCGAGTGCCTTGACGATGCTGATGATCTCCTCGGTGTCCTGGGTATCAAGGCACACGGGCCAGGCATCGACGTCGGCGAACTGCTTGAACAGCGCAGCCTTGCCCTCCATCACGGGCAGCGCCGCAGCGGGTCCGATGTTGCCGAGGCCCAGCACCGCCGAGCCGTCGGAGACGACTGCGATGGTGTTGCGCTTGATCGTCAGGTTCCGCGCTTCCTCCGGATTCTCGGCGATGGCGAGACAGACCCGGGCGACGCCGGGGGTATAGGCACGTGAGAGATCGTCGTGGTTTCGAAGTGCAACTTTCGGGACGACCTCCAGCTTGCCGCCGAGGTGCATTTCAAAGGTGCGGTCGCTGAGGTGGTGGACCCTTACGCCGTCCAGCTTGTCGAGTGCGTCCCGGACCTGTTCACCATGCGCGGCATCTGTGGTGTTGCAGGTGACCTCCACCATGATGTGGCCGTGGTGGGACTCGGTGACGTCCAGAGCGGTGATGGATGCGCCGGCTGCACCGACGGCTGCAGCCAGCTCCGCCGTTGTCGTGAAGGCTGACGGTGCCTCCACCCTGAGCGTGATTGAGTATCCGGGGCTGGGATTCGCCATTGAGTCTCCTCGAAGATCAGGGATGGGCACTTAGTTTTCGTATTACGGACATTATTATCTGCTGTGCGGAATTACAAGTCGAGCAGCTGCGCGGATGACTCGCTACTTGCAGTCGAGATATTCCGCAAAACGATATAACAATTTCAAAATAGCAGTGGTGTGAGTCACATCCGAGTGCTACAGTTCGAGTCGAAGCCAACGGCGGGCACCCCTTTCCCGGGTAGCTATCAACCAGGCGGACCTGCAAATGAATTCGCAGCAGTCTGGTCGCAGTCGCCTGACCCCTTCGTCGTCGGTGGTGCGAAATGGATGTTGCCCTCGTTAGGGAGTTCCAGATGAGCACCACTACAGAAGAAGAGCAGTACCTCGCCCAGGCCCTGTCTCTCGCCTCGGCCAACGTCCACAACTCAGGCGGTCCCTTCGGCGCGGTCATCGTGACCCCTGACGGCCGGGTGTTCGAGGGCGTCAACCGGGTCACCGCCAACAACGACCCCACTGCCCACGCCGAAGTCATGGCCATTCGGGACGCGTGCCGCTCCATCGGCTCCTTCGACCTCTCGGGAGCTGTTCTGTACACGAGTTGCGAGCCGTGTCCCATGTGCCTGTCGAGTGCGCTGTGGGCCCGGGTGAAGCACGTCGTCTACGCAGCCGACCGGCACGACGCCGCCCGTGCCGGATTCGACGACGCAGTGTTCTACGAATACTTCTCCACCCCGCTCGAGGAACGCTCGATGCCCGTCCGCCAGCACCGCCTCTCCCCCTCCGCGGGAATCGGTGAGAATGCACCCTTCGAGGCGTGGAGCACCCTCACCGCCCGCGTGGATTACTAGGAAGGAAGCGTCATGACACTCATCACCCGCGACAACGATCCCCACGAAGGCCCGGAACCGGAACCGACTCGTTCGCGGCCGGCGGTCAGCCGTTTCTCATCCCTCGACAGCTACTTCCAGATCTCGGAGCGCGGCTCGACGACGGGACGCGAGATCCGCGGCGGCCTCGTCACCTTCTTCACGATGGCCTACATCGTGATTCTCAATCCGCTCATTCTGGGAGGGTTCAGCGCAGAGACAGCAGCCACCGACGTCGAGGGCGGCTGGCTGGCAGCCGCCCAGGTGGGTGCGGTCACGGGCCTCACGGCCGGCGTGATGACCATCATCTTCGGCATCTTCGCCAACCTCCCGTTCGGGATAGCAGCCGGGCTCGGCATCAACTCCTTCCTTGCGGTTTCGGTGATCGGCGACGTGACCTGGGCGGAAGCGATGGGCCTGGTGGTCATCAACGGCCTGCTGATCGTGTTCCTCGCGGTCACCGGTGCTCGGACGGCGATCTTCAACGCGGTCCCTCGGCAGCTCAAGGCCGCCATCACCGTCGGCATCGGCCTCTTCATCGCCTTCATCGGGTTCGTCGATTCGGGTTTCGTGAGCAGGACAGCGGGCGGTCCCCCGGTGCAACTGGGAGACAACGGCTCCGTCACCACGCTGCCGACCCTGATCTTCCTCATCGGCGTGATCACCATGGGCATCCTGATGGCCCGCGGGGTCAAGGGCGGACTACTCATCGGTATCGTGACCACCACCATCATCGCGGTCGTCGTCGAGGCCTTCCTCGACCTGGGGTTCACCGGACCGGACAATCCGGGCGGCTGGCACCTGAACGCCCCTGTCATCCCGAGCAGTATCGTCTCGATCCCGGACTTCAGCCTCATCGGGCAGTTCAGCTTCGGTGCCTTTGACCGCATCGGCGTCCTTGCTGCCACCATGCTGGTCTTCACCCTGGTCTTCACCAACTTCTTCGACGCCATGGGGACCATGACCGGTCTCTCGAAGAGCGCCGGGCTCGCGAACAAGCAGGGGAACTTCCCGCGCCTCAAGTCGGCCCTGATCATCGAGGGCGTCGGGGCGGTTGCGGGCGGAGGCACGTCGAGCTCATCGAACACCGTCTTCATCGACTCGGCCGCCGGCATCGGTGAAGGTGCCAGGACCGGCCTGGCCTCGGTGGTCACTGGGTTCCTGTTCCTTGCGGCGATGTTCTTCACCCCCCTGACGGCAGTTGTTCCACTGGAGGTCGCCGCTTCTGCACTGGTAGTGGTGGGAGCCATGATGGTCGCGCAGATCCGCGAGATCAATTTCCAGAACTTCTCCATCGCACTGCCGTCATTCCTCACCATCGTCACCATGCCGCTGACCTACTCCATCGCCAACGGCATCGGCGTCGGGTTCATCACCTGGGTGCTGATCCGGGCAGGTTCCGGCAGGGCCGGCAAGATCCACCCGCTCATGTGGGTCGTTGCCGCCGGTTTCCTGGTGTACTTCGCGCGCGGTCCCGTGACGGCCTGGCTGGGAGGCTGACCGCACTCCTCCGAAGGGTGGGTGGGCGGGCGAGCTTACTGCTCCCCGACCCGCCCATCGGCGTGTAGCCTCGCTGCTAAGGGAAGGGACGTCATGCACAAACCGATGCGGATCGCGGCACTTGCCGTCCTGCTCGTCGCACTCGGGCTTCTTGCATTCGCCCAGTGGCTTCCGGCCCTGGCGTTCCTGCCTGCCGGTACAGCGATGCTGCTGTGGAACGGGCACCACTTCCCGACGACTCCCCCGCAGAAGTCGCGGGAAAGTGAACCGCCCTACGAGTGAGAATTCCGTCGGGTGAGCAGCTGACAAACGAATGTGGGCCCAGCCATTGGCTGGGCCCACAATCGTCTACGGCCGTACAACGCCCGCTGGCACGACGGCGTCGGCAAGAGCGCCGGGGCCGGCGTCTTGATCATGCCGGACCCTACGGGACGGCGCCCGTCGCGACTGGTTCGACCTCGCGTTCCCCATTCCGCTCGCCGGGGTTCGACGGAAGAAGCTGGAGCAGCCTGGCCGCAACACTGATGGCGATCACGGCAGGAGCCTTGCCAGTGATATCCGGAAGCCCGATGGGGCAGCTGATGCGCTCGACGGCGGCCTCCGCGTGCCCCTCGGCGAGCAGTCGGACACGGAACCGGGACCATTTCGCGCTGGAGCCGATCAGGCCGATCGAGCCCAGATCGCCCCGGCGCAGCGCGGCATCGCAGAGGAGGAAATCCTCGGCATGGTCGTGGGTCAGAATCAGCACGTGCGAGCCGGCCGGCAGCCCGCCCAGCACCGAGTCCGGAACGGGGCTGTGGACGGGGTGGACGTCGGCGGACCCGCCCACGACGTCGGGAAGCTGTTCAGTACTCACCTGATCGGCGCGGCTGTCCACCAGGTACAGCCGGATGGGCAGCCGGGAAAGGATCCGGGCCAGCTCGTGGCCGACGTGCCCCACGCCGAACACTGCGACGATGGGCCGGGGCAGGAACGGTTCGAGAAGGACGTCGACAACACCCCCGCAGCATTGCTTCCCGTGCCGGGTCACCGCATGCTCGTTGAGCGGAAACGTAAGGCTTTCGGGCAGGGTGCTGCCGGCGTCGAGCATTGCACGGGCCCGGTCCGCCACCGTGGCCTCCAGGTTGCCGCCACCGATGCTGTCCCAGGCGCTCTCGGCACCGACCAGCATCTTCGCGCCGGCCTCCCTCGGAGCATGGCCGCGCACCCCGGTAACCGTGGCGAGCACCCCTGGCCGACCACTCGAGCGCAGAAGTTGCAGTGCCTCCAGCCAATCCATGTCAGTCCATCTCAGTGTGCCGGTGTGGGAACCGGGAGAGGCACCGGGACCGACTGCGCGGCAGTGGTCCCTGCGTCCTGTGCAGCCTGGGCGTCCCGGGCCCGCGTGATCGCCCAGTAGACCGCCTCGGGAGTGGCAGGGCTGGCGAGCTCGACCTCCCGGCCCGCGGGACCGAAGGCCGCGGCGGCCTGGCGGAGCGCTTCGCGGACACTGAAGGCCAGCATGATCGGCGGCTCGCCGACCGCCTTCGATCCGTAGACCACGCCGTCCTCGGTTGCCTTCTCGAAGAGGTGGACGTTGAACTCCTCCGGCATCTCGGAGAAGCTGGGCAGTTTGTAGGTGCTTGCCGACTGGGAGGCGAGACGTCCGCGGTGCGGTCCATCGGAAACGTCCCAGCGCAGCTCCTCCAGGGTCAGCCAGCCAGCTCCCTGGACGAAACCGCCCTCGATCTGCCCGACGTCGATCATTGGCGACAGGCTGTCGCCGACGTCGTGCACGATGTCGGTCCGCAGTTGCCGGTACGCGCCGGTGAACCCGTCGACCTCCACCTCGGAGACCGCCGCTCCGTAGCTGAAGTACTTGAACGGCTCACCCTGCATGCGGGCACTGTCCCAATGCAACCCCTCGGTACGGTAGTAGCCCGCGGCCCAGAGGGAGACCCGCTGGAAATACGCGTCGCGCGCCAGGTCGGCGAAGGGAATCCCCGGGTCGGAGAAACCGATCCCGGTGACGATACCGTTGGCGAACCGGACGTCGTCGGGGTGGATGTTCAGTTTGCGTGCCGCCACCTCGGCCAGGCGGTTCCGGATCTGGTCGCAGGCATTCTTGACCGCCCCACCGTTGAGGTCGGCGCCCGAGCTGGCCGCGGTCGCCGAGGTGTTGGGCACCTTGTCCGTGCGGGTGGGAGCCAGGCGGACGATCTCCAGCGGCACGCCGAGGGCGGTGGCGGCCACCTGTCGCATCTTCGTATGCAGCCCCTGGCCCATCTCGGTACCGCCGTGGTTGATCAGGATCGACCCGTCCTTGTAGACGTGCACCAGCGCGCCGGCCTGGTTGAACGCGGTGAGGTTGAAGGAGATCCCGAATTTCACCGGAGTGATGGCCAGGGCCCGCTTCAGGTGCGGGTGTGAGGCGTTGAACGTTCCGATCTCCTCCCGACGCCGGTCGACGTCCGCGCGGTCGTGCAGTTGTTGCCAGATGGCATGGAGCCGCTCGGCGTGCCGGACCGGCTGTCCGTAGGGCGTGCTCTGCCCCGGGACGTAGAGGTTCCGCTTCCGGAGTTCGCCGGCGTCGAGGCCCAGCAGCGGGGCGCATCGCCCCAGAATGTCCTCGATGACGAACATGCCCTGCGGGCCGCCGAAACCGCGGAAGGCCGTCTGGGAGGTCTTGTTGGTCTTGGCGATCCGACCGTGGACCTCCACGTTGGGGATCCAGTAGGAGTTGTCGATATGGCACAGGGCCCGGGCCAGGACCGGCTCCGACAGGTCGAGGCTCCACCCGCCGTCGCTGGTCAGCGTCGCCTTGAGCGCCTGGATACGGCCCTCCTCATCGAAACCGGCCTCCCAGCGGGCATGGAACGGGTGCCGCTTGCCCGAGAGGGTGATGTCCTGGGTGCGGTTGAGCCGCAACCGCACCGGTCGGCCGGTCAACGTGGCTCCCAGTGCGGCGATGGCCGCATAGCCGTGCGGCTGCATCTCCTTCCCGCCGAAGCCGCCTCCCATCCGCAGGCACTGCACCGTCACCTCGGAGCTCTGCAGACCGAGGACGTGGGCCACGATTTCCTGGGTCTCCGTCGGATGCTGCGTGCTGCAGTGCACGAGTACCTGCCCGCCCTCGTCGACGTAGACGAAGGAGGCATGGGTCTCAAGATAGAAGTGCTCCTGGCCACCGAACTCGATGTCGCCGCTGAAGCGATGCGCAGCAGCGGCCAGCGCGGTATCCGCCTCACCGCGGGTCAGGGTCGGCCGGTTGCCCTGGAAGCTCTCCGCCTCCATGGCCTCCGTCAGGGTCAGCAGGGACGGCAGCGGCCGGTAGCCGACCTGCACGGCCTCAGCGCCGAGGCGTGCGGCCTCGAGAGTCTCCCCCAGAACCCAGCACACGGCATGCCCGTAGAACATGACTTCGCTGGGGAAAAGCGGTTCGTCGTGCTTGATGCCGGCGTCGTTGATCCCGGGCACGTCCGCCGCCGTCAGGACCCGGACCACTCCCGGGATCTCCAGCGCCGCTTCGGTGCTCAGCGACTCGACCAGTGCATGCGCATGCGGGGCCTGGACGGGCCAGGCATGCAACACGTTCTGGCTGCGGACGATGAGGTCATCGGTGTACAGCGCCTCGCCGGTGACGTGGAGGTCTGCACTCTCATGGGAGACCGGCACACCCACCACGGGATTGACTGGTCGATCAGCGAGGGATTTCACCGGGATACCTCCAGGGTGGCGGGTTGCGTCTGCGCATGGAACCGAAGCATGGACTGTTCGAGCATGGCCGAGCGGTAGCGGGCACTTGCCCGCAGGTCATCGATCGGCGTGCCTTCCGTGGCCAGAACGGCTGCGGCGGCTGCGGCGACGTCATAGGTCCACGGTCGGCCCAGCAGCGCCTGCTCGGTCCGAAGTGCCCGGAGAGGAGTGGCCGCTATCCCTCCCACGCCGACGCGCACGGAGGAGACGGTGTCGCCGTCGAGCTGGAGCGCGAAGCCGACCGCGACACTCGAGATGTCGTCGAAGCGGCGCTTCGCGATCTTGTAGAAGGCTGTCTGCCCGGCAAGGGGCAGCGGAATCCGCACCGCCCGGAGGAGTTCGCCGGGCTTCCGGACGCTCTGGCGGTATCCGGTGTAGTACTCGCTCAAGGGGACTTCCCGTTCACCGGTTCCGGATGCCAGGACCACGGAGGCGTCCAGTGCCAGCAGCGCAGGTGCGGAATCGCCGATCGGTGAGCCGGTCGCCAGGTTGCCGCCGAAGCTGGCGGCATTGCGGATGAGCCGGGAAGCGAACTGGGGAAAGAGCTGATTCAGCAGCGGCACCCGCCCGTCCAGGCCGCGCTCTACTTCCGAGAGGGTCAGGGCCGCGCCGACTTCGATCCGGTCGGCGCCCACCGTGAGTACCCGCAGGGGTTCGAGCCGGTCGATCGCTACTACGAGGGAGGGCCGGGAGTGCCGAAGGTTGATCTCCACCCCCAGGTCGGTGCCGCCCGACACCAGCTTGGCTCCGGGGTTCTCCCCGAGCAGCGCGAACAGTTCGTCCATGGTCTGCGGGCGGACGAACCGCGCGCCACCGACCGTGCTGTGCGTGGGGCGGGCAGGCGGCGCCGGGCTGTCCTGGCGGCGCAGAAGCGGATCGGTTCCCTCAGGAGCGCTGAGGGCATAGGCGGCGTCGCGGATGGGGCGGTACCCGGTGCACCGGCAGAGGTTTCCGCTCAGGGCGTGCAGGTCGAAGCCGTTGGGACCGGTTTCGTGGTCGGTCGCGTGTTCCTCACCGACGGCGGCGGTTCCCGTCTGCGCCTGGCCGTCCGAGGCCTCGTTGTTCGAGTTTTTCGAGTTTTTCGAGTTGTTCGACACCTCTGTGCCGCGCTCGGGCCGGTAGTATTCCGCCGCCATCGAACAGACGAAGCCGGGGGTGCAGTAGCCGCACTGGGAGCCTCCACGCTCCGCCATCTCCTCCTGGACCGGGTGCAGCTTCCTCACCGCGCAGGCTCCTGGCGCAGTGCCGAGCCCCTCCGCGGTCACGATCTCCTGGCCGTCGAAGGCGAGAGCAGGAGGCAGGCACGCATTGACCGAAGTCCACCGGCTGCCGTCGGAGCCGTCCGGCCGGGAAACCATCACGGCGCACGCACCGCATTCTCCCTCGGCGCAGCCTTCCTTGGACCCGGTCAATCCCTCATCCCGCAGCCAGTCGAGCAGGTTGGTGTGCACGCTCGCCCCGCAGCTCCGCACCTGTCCATTGACCGTTACCTGAATCCGTTCCATGCTGCACGCTCCTCAACGTTCCATCTGCATCTAACTCTTGAACAGTTCACCGATGAACCGTCCAACCCTTGAACCGTCAGACTTTCGAACCGCCGACGGGCGGGACCTACCGGCCCCGCCCACCGCTGCGGCTATGCCTACATGCTCCGTCCTACCTGGCCGGCCGGCCCGTCCGACGACTCGCTCGAGGCGCAGATCCTGCGTATCTCGTCAGTATGGCTGATCTCGCCCCTCTGGATCTTCTCCTCGACAAGGACATATTGCGCGGCGTTGACCACGGGGACCTCAGTGCCGTCGGCATCGATCAGCTTGCCGCCGTCGTAGTGGTCGCCGTCTCGGAAAGCCTTGAGCTCCTCCGCCCGCACCATCCGCGGCGGGCTCGCCGCGAACACCGACTGCTGACTCGAATTTCCCGCCTTCAGGTGGTTGAACAGCAGGTTCAGGAGGACGGCCATGATGGCGGCCGAGCTGATACCCGAGTGGAAGATGATACCGAACCAGGTGGGGAACTCATCGTAGAAGGTCGGCGAAACCACGGGGATCATGCCGAATCCGAGTGAGACAGCCACGATGATGAGATTCATGTTGTCCTTGTAATCGACCTTGGCGAGTGTCCGTATCCCGCTCGCTGCAACAGTGCCGAAGAGTACGACGCCGGCACCGCCGAGCACCGGGGTCGGCACTGCAGCGACGATGCGGGCCAGCAGGGGCAACAGGCCAAGGACCAGCATGATGACGCCTCCCGCGGTGACCACGAAGCGGCTCCGGACTCCGGTGATCGCCACCAGGCCCACGTTCTGGGCGAATGCGGTCTGCGTGAATGAGTTGAAGAGGGGCGCAATGGCGCTGGAGAGCATATCGGCCCGGAGCCCGTCGGCGATGCGGCGGGAATCGACTTTCGTCTTGGCGATCTCTCCCACAGCCAGGATGTCTGCAGTGGTTTCAGTCATGGTCACGAGGACCACGATGACCATCGAAATGATGGCCGCAGCCTGGAAGGTCGGCCATCCGAAGGCAAGCGGTTGGGGGAAGGCGATGATGTCCCCCTCCAGAACTCCCGAGAAATCCGCAATGCCGAGAACCGCGGCGATGACCGCCCCACCGACGATCGCCAGCAGGATCGAAAGACGTGAGATGGCCGAGTTGCCGAGCTTGCTCAGCAGGAGGACCAATGCCAGGGTGGCTGCGGCAAGGCCGATGTTCGAGAGCGACCCATAGTTCTCCGCGCTGGGGTTGCCTCCCATGGCCCAGTTCGCCGCAACCGGCAGCAGCGTCAGTCCGATGGTGGTGATGACGATGCCGGTGACGACAGGCGGGAAGAAGTGGATGATCCGCGCGAAGAACGGGGCGATGATGAGGCCGATCACTGACGCCACCAGTACAGCGCCGAACACCGACTGGATTCCACCGCCTCCCTCGAGGATCGCGATCATGGTTGCCACTCCGGCAAAGGACACTCCCTGGACCAGCGGGAGCTGGGAGCCGAAGAAGGGGACGCCGTAGCTCTGGAGAATCGTCGCTGCCCCGCCGATGAACAGGCAGGAGGCGATGAGCAGGGCGATCTCGTCCTGACCCAGGCCGGCCGCGGAACCGACGATCAACGGAACCGCGATGATTCCGCCGTACATGGTGAGGACATGCTGCAGTCCGTAGGTGAAGGACCGGCCGAGCGGCAACCGTTCATCTTCGGGTCGCTGTGGAACGTCCTTCTTGTTTCTGGCCTTCAGTGCTTTCATAGCTGACTTCCTTGTCTGCTTGTCTGATCCTGCGGTGTCTGATCCTGCGGTGTCTGATCCTGCGGTGTCTGATCCGGCGGTGTCTGATCCGGCGGTGTCTGATCCGGCGGTGTCTGATCCGGCTCAGCAGAATCCGGGGGTGTTGGCCCAGACCGCTGATTCCTTCGTTGCGCCTTCACGCTCGACCGTTGCTTCGATGAGGCCGTAGGGGCGGTCCGCGGCGAAGAAGATTTCGTTGGGATTGTCCAGTCCGAAGGGTGAGAGGTCCACCAGGAAGTGGTGCTTGTTCGGCAGCGACATCCTCACTTCCTCGATCTCGGGGTGCGCCTCCAGCACTTTTTTGCCCATCTGGAACATGGTCTGCTGCAGCGCGAGTGAGTGCGTCTGTGCGAAGGCGTCCAGGAGGATCCCGCGGACGCTTGCGTACACCGCGTTGAAATCGACGTCGACGGTGTTGATGGTGTTGTACCTCCACTTGGCGGTGACATCGGTGGCAAGGATTCGATCCGTTGTTTCGGCGAGCGTGGTGTACCGGTCCCGGGGGAAGCCATGAAATTCTGATCCGGTGGATTTCAGGACCGTGAGGTCCTGGATGCCTGCCACGAGGTGCTGCTGGACTCCGTCGACGAGCAACACGGCGGTCCTGGTTTCGGACTTGTTGCGGGAGAAGGCGTGGTCGTGGTCGTTGATCCGGTCCCAACCGTACTGTTCCGCTGCCCAACGTCCACCGGTGACCCAGTTGAAGCTTTCCGTGAAGTGGGCGCCGAGCCGCAGGAGGAAGGCCTCGGGCGATCCGACCCCTTCCTTTGCAAGTGCGTACACCGTGTTCTTCTGGGTGTCGGTCGCAACGACCTTCGAGTTGTCGCCCTCGGTGTGGGCGGACTCGAAATCGCCGTGCAGCTGGGAGGTGATGTTCAGGTCCTCGATGGCGTGGCGGTCAGTGTCCCTCGTGACCTTGACGAGGCGGACTTCGGCCTTTCCATACTGGTTCCGGCCAAGGACGATGCGCCCCGCCGTGGCGGAACCGGATTCGGGTGCGTGGCTCGAGTTCTCTTGCGTCGTTGCAGTCATGATCAGCTTCCTCGATAGGTTGAATAAGCGAACGGGCTCAGGAGTAGTGGCACGTGGTAATGCTCGGTGGGGCTTGAGACGGTGAAGGTCAGCGTTACCTCGGGGAAGAAGGTTTCGGTTCCGGTGCTGCTGAAGTACTCACCGGTTCCGAAACTGATCCGGTAGGTTCCGGGTTCCAATCGGTCCGGGCCGAGGTCCCGGACACGGCCGTCGACATCCGTGGTCCCGTCGGCGATGGCTTCCCAGCCGTCTGCGGATTTCAGGGACAACAGTGCGGTGACACCCCGGGCGGGACGCCCTGTGCCGGTGTCGAGGACGTGGGTGGTGACATGGCTTGTCATGATTGAAGGAGTCCTTCCAAGCGGATGAGCGCGATTTCCCTGAGCTGTTCTGCAACCACGTGCAGTTCCTGGTCGGGGGTGTTCTTCAGGCGGAGCCGAAGGCTGGTGAGAATCTCCTCGGCACTGCGCCCTGCAGCCCGGATGAGGAAGACCCTGCCGAATTTGTCCTCGTATTCCCGGTTGCCGGCGAGCAACTGCGCCGCCGTATCGGCTGAAGTGTCGACGCCGGATTGTTCCCGTCGGGACATGTCCGCTTCCGGCGATGCGCCCGCGGCCCGTTCGCCGATGCGGGGATGGTGGTGCAGTGCCCTGTCCAGCTCCGCCTCGGTCCAGCCGGGCGCCGCCGTGGCAGCGAAGGACATCAGATCTGTGGGTGAGGCGAATGATCGTGCCGCTACGATCTCCTCGACCCATCGGGGTACATCGACACACGGGGTGAGGGCAGCCGCGGCTGCAGAGGGAGAAGCGGAATTGAAGTCGTTCAGATGCATGGCGGGTGTCAGCTTTCATCGTCTTCCACTGCAGCGCTGAACACCCTTGACCATCGACGGATCGACTTGATTCGATGTTTCTGCAGTGCGGAATATCTATTTCACGAGAAAGTGTAACCCCTGTCACACCGGGTATGTCAACTACTAAATCGCCGGCGCTCATCCGGGCCTGACAGGCATTGACCGTTCGCATGACCAAACCTATGATTCCACCTATCGTAAGAATAATTACACTATGCGGAAAATTAGGCGGACCAGTATCATGGATAGCCCTGAGAATCAGCGATCGACACCAACAGCCCCGGAGGCGACCTCGCTCTACCTGGCGGGCGGCTCGGACCCGGATTTCTTCCTCCCTCCTCCCGGAGACCGGCGGCCTCCAGCGAAAGCGCTGCAGCGGATACTCGCCAGGATGCTGCGCCGAGGACGCCGAAGCTGACGCCCATGTGGGGAAAGGCGGGCAGGCGTGCAGTATCGACGCCTCCGGCCGCGTCGCCCCCACGGATGCGAGGGCCACGTAGCGACGACGGCGGCAGCGCCCGGTGGCCCTGCCCGTCATCGTTAGCCGCCCAAGCGCCGATGCGGACTGCGGCGCCCGCTGGCCCTGCCCGTCGTCGTTAGCCGTCCAAGCGCTGATGCGGACTGCGGCGCGAACCTTCCGGCAGGACGAGGTCGGATGGCACGCCGGTGCGTGGCGGCAGTGCCCGCTTTCCGTCGGTGGGGCTGGCAGGTCCCGCTCCCGCCGTAGGCGAGCCGGCTGCCGGAATCGCGCTCGCCGCACTCCGTTGGTCCTGACAGTTGTGCACTTCACCGCATCGGAACCGCCCGACCATTGACCACTCCTTCCCGCAGAAGTGATAGTAATCCAGTCAGCAGAAGTATTTTTTCGCATCGCGAGAGAAGAACGAACGCTGAGGCTTACCGCCGAAAGTTTCCGCATCACGAAGGAGTTTTGTGAGATGACCGTCCAAACCCGCTCCACCGCCACGGTTCTCGAGGGCTCACCGAACGCATCCGTCCTGGACGCCGACCGGCTGAACGCGAGTACCGACCGGTCGGGCTACGTCTCCGCCTCAGTACCCGACGGCGTCGTGTTCGCCGAATCAGCAGAAGACGTCGTCACGACCATGCGCCTCGCCGCCGCCTCCCGCACACCGATCGTGACCCGCGGAGCAGGAACCGGTCTTGCTGCAGGATCATCGGCAAGATCAGGTGAGGTAGTCCTCGATCTCTCCCGGATGAACAGCATCCTCCGGATCGACCCGGTGGAACAACTCGCCGTGGTCCAGCCGGGAGTTCTCAACGCCGAACTCAACGCCGCCGCAGCGGAATACGGTCTTTTCTACGCTCCCGACCCGGCCAGCACTGCCATCTGCTCGATCGGTGGCAACATCGCGACCAACGCCGGAGGAATGCGGTGCGCGAAGTATGGCGTCACGCGGGAGGCGGTGCTGGCCCTCCAGGTGATCCTGGCGGACGGCAGGGAGCTGAGGACGGGCCGTGAGACCCTTAAAGGGGTCACCGGCTACGACCTCAACGCGCTGATCACCGGATCCGAGGGAACGCTTGGCGTGGTGGTTGAAGCAACACTCCGGCTCCGTCCACTCCCGGTCGCCACGGCAACAGTTGCGGCATTCTTTCCGGACTTCGCTTCTGCCGCGGCCGCAGCGTCGGCGGTCATTGCCGCGCGCATCCAGCCGTCGCTGCTGGAACTGATCGACGGGCAGACCCTCGAGGCCGTGGACATGGCACTCGGTACCGACTATCGAAGCCGTGGTGGGGCGTTCCTCCTCGCCCAGACCGACGGTTACGGAGCCTACCTCGAGCAGGACGTCCTCATTGAAGCCATTCGGCCCTTTGCCTCCTCCCATGAAAAAGCCGCAGACGCTGACGAGGCGGACCGTTTGGTCCTGGCCCGCCGCGAGGCAATACCGTCCCTTGAGAAGTTGGGCCGGGTATCCATCGGCGACATCGGGGTGCCGCGCGGACGGTTGGCGGAAGTGGCCGTGGGCCTGGACGACATTTCAGCAAGGACCGGCGTGAAAATCTTCACCGTGGCTCATGCATCGGACGGCAACCTGCACCCGATGATTGTTCTGGATGAGGCGGATTCGGTGACGGAGGGACCTGCGAAGGTGGCCCTGGGTGAGATGTTCCACCTCGCGAAGAGTCTTGGTGGAACGCTCACCGGGGAACACGGCGTCGGGCTTCTGAAGCGTGACTGGCTTCTCCCCGAGTTGGGCGAGGTCTCGATGGACGTACATCGGATTCTCAAGGACGCGCTCGATCCCGCTGGAATCCTGAACCCGGGCAAAGCCATCTGACGATACCCCGCTTCCACGAAAAGGACGGTAGCCCGCGCGACGCGGGCTACCGTCCTTTCTGGTGGAGGTGCTAAACGGAGTCCTTCTCCACTTCCCGCTCCGGGACAGCCGGTTTCTGGCGCATCATCCAGCGTGCAAGCAAGGCCAGCACCGCAACCAGGACCACCAGCATCATGGTGCCGAGGTTCAGGCCGATGCCGTGGATGAAGACGAAGGCCACCGCTCCGGCAGTGAAGGAGTAGTAGATGGTGACGAGGACGGTCTTCCGCAGGAGGTCCCCCTCCCGGCCCAGCAGACCGACCGTGGCAGCCGCGGCGACGATGTTGTGGATCGCCACGGGGTTTCCGCCTGCACCACCGACGGCCTGTGCGGCCACGACCTGCTCGGGGGGCACACCGATCGCATTGCCGGTCGAGAACTGGAACTGGGCGAAGGTGAGGTTCGAGACGGTATTGGAACCCGCAACGAATGCTCCCAGCGCGCCGATCCAGGGAGCGATCACGGGCCAGGATCCGCCGGTCAGCGCCGCAGCCCCCTCGGCGAGGGTCACCGGCATGCTGGAAAGTCCCGAGGCGTTGAGCTCTGGGCCGGACTGGATCAGTACCCGCACCAGGGGTACGGCGAAGAGCAGGGCGACGGCGGTGCCTGCCAGTTGCCTCGCCGAGATCTTGACCGTCTCGGCGATCTGCCCACCGTTCATCCGGTGCAGCAGGTAGGCGAAGAGAGCGGCGAGAATCATCAGGAAGGCCGGCGAGTAGAAGGGCTGCACCGTTGTGGTGATCCCTGATCCGAGGATGTTCTCGAAGGGAATGGCGATGCCGGTGAGGTAGGTCTTCAGCGACGGGATCACGCGCGTCGCAACGAGCAGTGTCGCCATCAGGACATAGGGTGCCCACGCACGGACGAGGCTCATGTGGGTGGAGACGTCCGTCGCCCTGCTTGGCTCGATGGTGCCCATCCAGCGGTCGGACCACGAGGACCGGGGGCCGAAATCGAAAGTGTCCTTCGGCATGAGGAAGCCGCGGCTCGAGGTGAACATCACCACCATGAGGCCGATCAGCCCTCCGAAGAGCGACGGGAACTCGGGGCCGAGGAAACGTGCCACGAGGACGTACGGGATGGTCATCGCGACCGACGAGTACAGCGCAAACGGCCAGATCGCGAGACCGTCGCGGAACCGGCGCTCCGGTCCGAAGAACCCGGTCAGCATGCAGACCAGGATCAACGGAATGAGCAGGCCGACGATCGCATGGATCGCCGCCACCTGGAAACCGATGGAGGCGACGAACTCGGGCATGGTCAATCCGAGGACGGAGATCCGTTCCGCGACTGCGGGATCTCCTCCCAGTCCGTTGCCGACGCCGACGATGATCGGAGTGCCGACCGCGCCGAAACTCACCGGCGTGCTCTGGATGATCAGGCCCACCATCACGGCCGCCATTGCTGGAAAGCCCATGGCCAGCAACAGCGGCGCGACGACGGCGGCAGGAGTCCCGAACCCTGAGGCTCCCTCGATGAAGGAGCCGAAAAGCCAGCCGATGATGATCGCCTGGACGCGCCGGTCCGCGGAGATGTTGTCGAAACCGGCGCGGATGGTCGACATCGCGCCGCCGATAGTGAGGGTCGAAAGGAGCAACAGGGCCCCGAACACGATGTAGAGCAGTGTCGCGGCGGTGATCAGGCCTTCGAGCGAGGCCGCGATGATCCCCGTGAAGTCCATCTGCCAGACGAACAATGCAACGACCACTGCGAGAACGTAGCCGACGGGCATCGCGTATTTGGCGGGCCATCGAAACCCGGCGAGTAGTACACCGACAATGAGGATGGGAGCCAATGCCAAAAGACTAAGTACTGCTAGATTGTCCACGATCTGGTCCTCTCTGACCATATTTCGCATTGTGGAATGTACTTTTTACCTAGTGGACGGAGCCTAGGGTGGCGCGGACGGCGCGGTCAATGGTTCTCAGCGAGAGCGGCAAGGCCTGCTCATTTTTGCGGTGAACGGTCACCTTCAGCAGCGGTGACTTCCAGTTATTTCACATGGCAGACAACAATCTCCGCAGTGCGGAAACGGACACCTGGATCGTCTGAACGTTCGGCCCAGCAGGCCCAGCCCCTCGCTCCGTGGGACGGGCGACGGTCACCAAGCATCTTCCACCAGTTCGCGTGCTCAATAATAGAATCTGCCGTGCTACTATCGAACTTTCCCAGAGCTGCGCCGTTCTTCGCCATCGTCCCGGTGGCTGCTACCTAGACGCCGCCTGACCCGGGGACCCGCAGGAGAGGTAGCCATGCCAGCACAGGAACCCCGGCCCGCGGCCTCTTCGCAGACGTTGTCGCGCGGCATCCAGATGCTCGAACTCCTGGCACGGCAGACCGCCCCCACCACCATCGCGTCCGCCGCCGCCCAGTTGGGGGTCCACCGCTCCATCGCCTACCGCATCCTGCGGACCCTCGAGGACCATGACCTCGTGGAGCGCGATGCATCCGGGTTCCTGAGGCTCGGCGCAGGACTGGCCGCACTCGCCCAGAATGTCGCGAAGGAACTGCAGACGGCAGCCCTTCCCGAGCTGAACGCCATCGCCAATGAACTCGGCATGACGGCCTTTCTCGTCGTCCTGGAGAAAGCCACGTGCATCACCCTCCAGAGTGCCGAACCACGCGACGGCATGGCCAACGTCGCCCGGAAGCCTGGCTCTCGGCACCAGCTCGACGTCGGCGCCCCCGGCATCGCCATCCAGTCAGCACTGGACGACGCCGACCGCGAACTACTGCTGCCCGGCGTTCCGCTGCGGTCCGAGGTGCTCGTGGCCCGCTCCCGTGGGTATGCCACAAGCCGTAACGAAGTCATCGAGGGGCTCGCGGGCGTCTCGGTGCCACTGAGGATCCCGGGCCGGCGGCCCGGCGCTCTTGCCGTGGTGTACATCTCCAGCGATTTTCCCGAAGACGCCATCGCCACGAGACTCGGCAAAGGAGCGGCAGCCATCTCGGCGCAGCTCGGGTAGCGGACCGAAAGCCGCCCGCACTCCGGCGGGATCATCGTCGTCGGGTCCGTGCTCCAGCCGGGAACCGATCGTCAGAACCTGCCACCCGCTCCCTCCGCCTTCGCCTGCCGACGGGTTCCGGCCGATGAACCGCTGCCGCGGTCCTAACCGATGAGTCCCGCGAGCAATTCGTCGAGCCTCTCATTTCCCTCGTTCACCCCGGACTCCATTCCGCTCGCCGCCATGCCGTCGCGAGCCTCGACCGAGGGGTAGACGGCATGGGCTGAACAGCGCGTGCGACCATCGCCCAGGTCCTCGAAGTTCATGGTCTCGATGCTGACCTGCCCGGGCGCTCCCGCGAACTCGAAGGTCTGGATGATGGATTCCGGCTCCTGCACCGAGTGGAAGACACCGCGGAAGGCGTAGGGCGTGCCGTCGTCGTCGCGGTGGATATAGGACCACGAACCGCCGTCGCGCGCGTCGTAGTCCCCCAGCTCCATGACCAGGCGCCGCGGCCCGAGCCACTGCACCACGAGTTCCGGGTCGGTGTAGGCGCGGAAGACCAACTCCCGCGGAGCATCGTACTCGCGGACCATATCGATGAACGGCAGGCCTGGTCGGGACGTAATGGTGGTGGGATTGCTCATGGTTCCTTCTCCTTGAGAATTTCGAGCACGGCGTCGAGTCGTCGGAATCGCTGCTCGGCGATCAGGCGCTGCTTGTCGATCCAGCCGGTCACTGCCTCGAGCGCCGCCGGGTCGAGGTGGCACGGACGGCGCTGGCCGTTCCGGGTACGCGTGATCAAGCCTGCTTGCTCCAGTACCTGGATGTGTTTCGACACGGCCTGCTTGGTGATGGGAAAGGGCTCGGCGAGCTCGTTCACCGTCGCGGGGCTGCGGGACAGCCGGGCGATCAGCGCTCTCCGGACGGGGTCGGCGAGCGCAGCGAAGGCGGCATTGAGTTGGTCTTCCGACCACTCCGATACCGCCATATTCAACCCTTCGTTTGATAAACCTATCGGTTGATTATTTTATTTTAGAACTGACCGCCAACCTGGTCAAGAGGCTCCTGGCTCAGTGCAGGTCTTCGGCAAGGTCGACGTCCTGGTGAGCAATGCCGCCTAGCAGTTGAACCACGAGTCCCTGGAGGCGATCTCGGACGAGGAGTGGGATTACACGTTCAAGGTGAACTCCGACATGCCGAGTCCCACGCTCGCTCCCTACGCTGCGACCAAGGCCGCGATCGCCAATTTCTCGGCAAGCCTCGCGCAGCTGCTCGGCGAGAAGGGGATCCGGGTGAACAGCGTTGCTCCGGGTCCCATCTGGACGCCCCTCATACCGGCCACCATGCCCGAGGAGAAGGTGGAATCCTTCGGTGACGACGTCCCCCTGGGCAGGGCCGGCCAGCCCGCCGAACTCGCGCCCACGTACGTCCTGCTCGCCTCGGACGACGGCAGTTACATCTCGGGGGCGCGCATCGCCGTCACCGGCGGGCGGCCCATCCTTTAGGCCCGCCGAGCCTGTATGTCCGCCAACCCGGGAAATGCGCCCGGCGGGCTGCTTTTCCGCCGGGCGCATGGTTGAGTGGCCTTGGACCCACCGGAGAGGACGCATCATGCTCAGTGCGCTGCGCGCCGCCGTCGACGATCCGGCGCGGATCAGCGTCCGCGCCATCGACCGCCATGCCAATGCCCATGATGCCTCGCACTTCCTGCTGATCCCCCGGGCTGTGGCCACTCCCCGCAACGCCTCCGAGGTAGGCCGGCTGCTGCAGGTCAGCGCGAGCCATGGCGTGCCCCTCACGTTGCGCTCCGGTGGAACCAGCCTCAGCGGACAGGCGGGAACCAACGGCATCCTGGTCGACGTGCGCAAGCACTTCCGGGACATCGAGGTGCTCGACGGCGGAGCCCGCGTCCGGGTACAGCCAGGGGTCACGGTGCGGATGCTCAATACCCGGCTGGCGCGGTACGGACGGAAATTCGGACCCGATCCCGCCAGCGAGTCGGCCTGCACCGTTGGCGGAGTGGTGGCCAACAACTCCTCGGGCATGCACTGCGGAACCGTGGACAACGCCTACCGCACGCTCGAATCGCTCACGCTGGTGCTGCCGAGCGGAACCATCGTGGATACCGGCGCGGATGACGCCGACGAACGCCTGCGTGCGCTCGAGCCCGCCCTGCATGAGGGCCTGGTCCGCCTGGCCGCGCGTGTCCGGGCGGATCCGGCGTCGGTGGGAACCATCACGCGACTGTTCGCACGGAAGAACACCATGGGTTACGGGCTCAATGCGCTGCTGGATTTCATTCACCCGGTGGACATCCTCGCGCACCTGGCGGTCGGCAGCGAAGGGACCCTCGGCTTCGTTGCCGAGGCCGTCTTCCGCACCGTCCCGGTGCATCCCCATACGGCAACCGGACTGCTCGTCTTCCCGACCCTCCAGGCAGCCAACTTGGCGCTGCCGGCACTGGTGGCGACCGAGGCGGCCACAGCGGAGCTCATGGACGCGCTGTCGCTGAAGGTGGGCCAGTCGCTGCCCGGAACACCCGGCGTCGTCCGGGATCTGCGCATCCGTGACCACGCGGCGCTCCTCGTCGAATATTCGGCCGATACAGCCGGCGAGCTGCTGGAGCGGCAGGCCGCCGGTACCACCGCGCTGGCCGACCTCGGACTGGATTCCCCCGCAGCCTTCACCACCGACACGGCCGAACGGGCACAGCTCTGGCACCTGCGGAAGGGCCTCTACGCGTCGGTGGCAGGAGCCCGACCGCCGGGGACGACGGCGCTCCTCGAGGATGTGGTCGTGCCGGTCCCCGCCCTCGCCCGCACCTGCGTCGAGCTCAACCGGCTCTTCGAGGAATACGCGTACCGGAACAGCGTCATCTTCGGCCACGCCAAGGACGGCAACCTCCACTTCCTGCTGACGGACCGCTTCCTCTCGGAGGCGGAACTCGGGCGATACAGCGCGTCCACCGAGGATCTGGTGGATCTGGTGCTCGGGGAGGGCGGCTCCCTCAAGGCGGAACACGGCACCGGGCGCGTGATGGCACCCTTCGTTCGCCGCCAGTACGGGGACGAACTCTACGAGGTCATGCGCGAACTCAAACTGCTCTTCGACCCCGCAGGCATGCTCAATCCCGGGGTCATCCTCAACGACGACCCACTCGCCCACCTCCGGCACATCAAGACGGCGCCCGCCGTCGCCGAGGAGGTGGACCGCTGCGTGTCCTGCGGATACTGCGAGCCGGTATGCCCGAGCAAGGACATCACCCTGACGCCGCGCCAGCGAATCGTCACCCTGCGGGCCATGGAGCAGGCACGGCTCGACGGCGACACCGCCCTCCTCGCTGAGCTCGAAAAGGACTACGACTACGAATCGGTGCAGACCTGCGCCGTCGACGGCATGTGCCAGACCGCCTGCCCCGTCGACATCAATACCGGCTCCCTCGTGAAGCGCCTCCGCCGGGAAGGCACAGGACCAGTAGCGAACACCGTCTGGAAGGCCGCCTCCGAGCACTGGGCTACGGCAACGAAGGGGGCGGGAGCCACCCTGACCCTGACCGCGAAGCTGCCGACCGGCGTCGTCAGCGGCCCGAACCGGGTGGCCCGGGCCCTGCTCGGAGCCGAGACCGTACCGCTGCACTCGCCGGAGCTTCCGTCAGGAGGCCCGTCCAGGAACCGCCCGGCACCACTCTCGACGCCGGCTGGGACTACTCCCCTCGCCGACGCAGTGTATTTCCCGGCGTGCGTGCAGACGATGTTCGGACCGGCCTCCGGGCCCGCCGGCTCCGGTAAGGGCGTGCAGGCAAGCTTCGAGGAACTCTGCAGCCGGGCAGGGCTCACCCTCCTGGTGCCGAAGGACATCGACGGGTTGTGCTGCGGCACGCCCTGGTCCTCCAAGGGACTGGTTGCGGGGCTCGAGTCGATGCGCACCCGTACGCTCGCGGCACTGCGGGAAGCAACCAACGACGGCGAACATCCGATCGTGTGCGACGCGTCCTCCTGCACCGAGGGGCTCCTCGCCACGATCGACGCTGAACCTCCGGAACCGGGACGGCAGCCGCTGAGGGTGGTCGACGTCGTGTACTTCACTGCCGAGCGGATCCTCCCGGTGCTGGGCGGGCACACCAGACTCGCGTCCCTGGCCCTGCATCCGACATGCTCGTCCACGCGCCTCGGCCTGAACCCGGCCCTTGCGGCAGTGGCCGAAGCGGTCGCGGAGCGGGTGAGCGTCCCTGAGAACTGGGGCTGCTGTGCGTTCGCGGGCGACCGCGGGATGCTGCACCCCGAGCTCACGGCCTCGGCCACACAACGGCAGTCCGCGGACGTTTCCGCGATGAACGCAGCCGCCCATGCGTCCTGCAATCGAACCTGCGAGCTCGGGATGACGCGGGCCACAGGAGAGCAGTACCGTCACGTCCTCGAATTGCTGGAGGAGCAGACGCGGGGCTGACGTTCCCGCCACGGCGCAGCTGCCGCGGGGCTGACGTTCCCGGCACTCCGCAGCTGCCGCGCAGCTGCCGCGCAGCTGCCGCGCTAGCTGTCCGCGCTAGCTGTCCCGCGCGTACCGCTCCACGAAGTTGCCGAGGATCCGCGAGGGCTGGTCGACACGACTGGCCCGTGTCCGTTCCATGTAGGCGTCGGCCTGCTCGGGCGGGAAATAACCGGCGTTGCGGTAGATGTCGATCCGTCCCACCAGCGCTTCCACATCGAGCTCCGGGTGGAACTGCGTCGCGTAGAGGTTCTGCTTCACCCGGAACATCTGGACCGGGCAGGTGTCCGACGACGCCAACAGCACCGCCCCCGCGGGAAGCGTGGTGCAGGCTTCCTTGTGACCGACGAATGCGTCGAACTCCGAAGACAGCCCGGCGAGCAGCGGATCGGCGGCGCCGTCGCTGGTCAGGGAGATCCGGATGGCGCCGATGGGTTCGGCATAGGTGCGGTCGATCACCGCACCCTGGTGACGACCGAGGGTCCCTACGCCGTAGCAGGCCCCGAAGAACGGGAAATCCATCGCCACCACGCGGTGGAGGAGCTCGTTCAGCTCGCCCTCCACCCGGCGCTGGTTGTCCGACTTCTCCGCCTCGGGATCGGAGGAATTGAACGGACTGCCGCCGAGGAAAATGCCGGAGTACCTGTTCAGGTCGATTGCCGGCAGCGGACCCGCCTCGGCACGGACGCGATGCAGCGAGTGCGGCTCGAGCCCGCCGAATCGGAGGAAGCTCGAGTACTCGGCATCGGCTGCGGCGTCTTCGGCGCGCGTTGCAAGCAGGAGGAACGGTTTCACCCGTCCGATGCTACTGGTCGAAACACGCCCCCCGCTGATTAAGCACCTATGGCTGCCTTACGCCCGGCAAAGCCGCCGCAAGTGCTTAATCAGCGGGAGGTGCGCTGGTGCCGCCATCGTGATAATCGGCGCCGTTCACCGAATAAACCTTGCGGACACCGGCGCCGTCCTGTTAGTCCTGAGTTACGAGGCGAAGTTGTTTCAAGCGGGCGCCACCAGCTTTCGCTGCTGGCGCGGAAAAGGAAGTGCGCCATGGCCAAGGAAAACCCTTCTGTCAAGGAACCCGACGAGAAAGACATTCAGGTCGAGGACGAACCCAAGGACTGGGCGGCAGGGCTGCCGGGCGTCTATTACTCGATGAAGCCCGCCATCGAGCACATGGGCATCGACCGCACGCGGAAGACCGTGCTCGCGATGAACCAGAAGCACGGCTTCGACTGCCCCAGCTGCGCCTGGCCGGATCCCGACAAGCGGAAGGCCTTCGAATTCTGCGAGAACGGTGCGAAGGCCGTCACCTGGGAAGCCACCCCGGTAGTCATCTCATCGGAATTCTGGGCTGAGCACTCCATCACCGAACTGAAGGAGCGCACCGAATACTGGCTCGGCATGCAGGGCAGGTTGACCGAACCCGTCTACAAACCGGCAGGCGAGGACCACTACCGGCCCGTCAGCTGGGACGAGGCGTTCTCCATCCTGGGGAACAAGCTCAAGAGCCTCGATACCGCCGACGAAGCCGCCTTCTACACGAGCGGCCGCACCTCCAACGAGGCCGCATTCCTCTACCAGCTGTTCGCCCGCGGTTTCGGCACCAACAACCTCCCGGACTGCTCGAACATGTGTCACGAATCCTCGGGCTGGGGCATGGGCCAGACCATCGGCATCGGCAAGGCGACCGTCACGTATGACGACTACGAACGCGCCGACCTGATCATCATCATGGGCCAGAACCCTGGCACCAACCATCCCCGCATGCTCACCGCCCTCGAGGAATGCAAGGAGACCGGCGGTCATATCGTCGCCGTCAATCCACTGCCCGAAGCCGGTCTCAAGCGTTACAAAAATCCGCAGAAGGTGAAGGGCATCATCGGCCACGGCACCGAGATCGCGGACCAGTTCCTCCAGATCCGGCTCGGCGGCGACATGGCCCTGCTGCAGGCCGTCTCCAAGCGCGTCCTCGAAGCCGAGGCGAAGAACCCGGGCACCGTCCTCGATCACGATTTCCTCGACAAGCACTGCGAAGGACTCGAGGACCTCAAGGAGCACCTGTCCCATTTGGACGAACAGGAGGTCCTCGAGGCAACCGGCCTCCGCGCCGAGGAGATCGACGAGCTCGCCGCACGGTACCTCGCTGCAGAACGGGTCATCATCACCTGGGCCATGGGCATCACGCAGCAGAAGAAGGGCGTTGAGACCATCAAGGAGATGATCAACCTGCTCCTCCTCCGCGGCAACATCGGCAAACCGGGCGCGGGGGCCTCCCCCATCCGCGGCCACAGCAACGTCCAGGGCGACCGCACCATGGGCATCTGGGAGCAGATGCCCCCCACGTTCATGGACGCCCTGGGCAAGGAGTTCAGCTTCTCACCGCCGCGGAAGCACGGAGCCGACGTCGTCGAATCGATCCTGCGGATGCGCGACGGCGACATCAAGGTGCTGGTGGCCCTCGGCGGCAACCTGGTCTCGGCGGTATCGGACACCACCATGGCCTCGGCCGCCATGGAGAACCTCGAGATGTCGGCCCAGATTTCCATCAAACTCAACCGGTCCCACCTCATCACGGGCAAGGAAGCGCTGATCCTGCCCTGCAAGGGCCGCACCGAGATCGACATCCAGGAGACCGGCGAACAGTTCGTCTCCGTCGAGGACACCGTCTGCGCCGTCCACCCCTCGTGGGGCAGCGTGGAGCCCGTAGCCCCCACACTGCTTTCGGAGCCGGCCATCGTCAGTCGGCTCGCGCTGGCTACTCTCGGCGACAAGCTCGACGCCGACTGGGCCGGCTTCGAGAAGGACTACGACCTCATCCGCAACCACATCTCCCGTGTGGTCGAAGGGTGTGAGGACTACAACACGAGGATCCGGCAGGAAGGCGGCTTCGTGCTCGCCAACGGTCCGAGGGACTCACGGACCTTCAACACGCCCACGGGCAAGGCCGTGCTCACCGTGAACGCCCTCGAGTCCCTCGAACGGCCGGAAGGGACGCTGATCCTCCAGACCCTCCGCTCCCATGACCAGTGGAACACCACCATCTACGGCCACAACGACCGCTACCGCGGCATCAAGAAGGGCCGCCACGTGGTGATGGTCAATCCCGAGGACATCGTCGAACTGGGCCTCGAGGACGGCCAGAACGTGGACCTGCACGGCATCTACGAGGACGGCGTGGACCGGGTGTGGAGCAAGATCCGCGTGGTGTCATATCCCACCCCGCGCGGCTGTGCTGCTGCCTACTATCCCGAGGCCAATGTCCTGGTGCCCCTCGAGCATGTGGCCGACGGCAGCAACACGCCGGTGTCGAAGCAGATCATCGTGCGCCTCACGCCGGCGGTCGACACCTCCACGGACAAGGAGGACTTCACCTTCCTCGCCCGGAAACCTTCGGAAGCTCCCGGACCCCGGACGGAGACGGTCGGCGTCTGAGGGAAGTGGCCTGTCGAGGGAATGGACGGGCTTCGGCAGTTCGGCACGGTGGATCTCGACGTCGAGCGGTTCCCGGCTTATAGACTGCTGGAACCTGCCCGCCTGAGCGGCAGGCTCCGGCAGTCGAGGCAAGGCAGGCACGAGGGTGAACGGACGCAGGGCCGATACGCCGAGTGATCCCGTGCAGCGCAAGGTTCTTTCCGTCCTGGTGTTCGCCCAGATCCTCGGTGGGATCGGCATGGGCGCAACGCTTTCCCTGGGTGCCCTGCTCGCCGCCGAGACGTCCGGTTCGAGCGCATGGTCCGGCATGGCCGCCACGATGAGCACCCTTGGTGCAGCGACCGCGGCGGTCCCGCTTGCAACCCTCGCCCGCAATCGTGGACGGCGGGTTTCGCTGGCCACGGGCGCGACCATTGCCGGTGGAGGAGCGATACTCGCGGTCGTGGCGGCGTCGCTGTCCCTTTTCTGGCTGCTTCTCCTGTCCCTGGCGCTGCTCGGCGCCGGTGGAGCCACAAGCCTCCAGGCACGCTTCGCCGCAACCGACCTCGCCGCCTCCGGCACTCGGGGCCGGGACCTCTCGATCGTCGTGTGGTCCACGACCGTGGGTGCGGTCCTCGGCCCCAACCTCTTCGAACCGGGCCAGGCTGTCGCCGCCGTCCTCGGTTTGCCCGCCCTCAGCGGCGGCTTCCTGTTCTCCATCGCCGCGCAGGCGGGAGCGGCGATCGTCTACGCGGTGGGTCTTCGCCCCGACCCGCTGCTCACTGCGCTCGGGCGAAGCTCGACGCACGCGGGCGTGGTTGCTGCATCTACCGCGGGTACCGGAATTCCGGGCGGCAGCGGAAGTGCCGGCGCCGGCGTGTCGGAATTGGAGGCCGACACCCCAGCCGGGGACGGGAGCCCCAACCCCGCTGCCTCCCGCGGCCGCGCTGCAGGTGCGAAGCAGCACGGCCCGCGTGGGCTTGTGGTCCTTCGACGTAACCCGACGGCCCGGTATGCCGTGGCCAGCGTTGCAATCAGTCACTCCACCATGGTCGCGCTGATGTCCATGACGCCCGTCCACCTTCACGACCACGGCGCGACCCTGGGAATCGTCGGCCTGACCATCAGCCTCCACGTGGCGGGAATGTACGGCCTGTCGCCCCTCTTCGGCTGGCTCTCCGACCGTGCAGGCCGCATCCGGACGATCGTCCTGGGTCAGGTCCTGCTGCTCGGAGCACTGTTCCTCGCCTGGATCGGGGCGGAGTCGCAGGCTGCCGTGACCGCCGGCCTGATCCTGCTGGGGCTGGGCTGGTCGGCTTCGGTGGTGGCAGGTTCCACCCTCCTCGCCGACTCGGTCCCCCTCGACGAGCGTGCCGCGGTACAGGGCTCATCGGACCTCCTCATGAATTCCGCCGGCGCCCTGGGCGGTGCACTGGCAGGGCCGGTCCTCATCCTCGTGGGCTATGCGGGACTGGGACTCTGCGCCATGGTCCTGGTGGTTACCGTGCTCGCCTGGACTGCGCTGCGGTTCCGCTGACAGGCACCCGGCCCCTGGCGGGCCGGGATCCGGTGCTGCACAGGGGCTCCCGCCGATCGGCGAACCCGCTACTGGGCGGAGCCGGTCCAGCCCGCCTGCTCCTGTCCGTCACCCGGATTCCGTGTCGCGATTTCGAGGACCGTGGCCGATGCTTTCTGGACGGCCGCGTCCGATCCCCGGCGGCCCCTGGTGGGAGATGAACCGGCGGCATAACCGACGAGGAATGCGCTGATGGCGCCGGCGTTCGGCGATACGGACCGCGACCGCTCGACGACCTCGACGATCTTCTCGTGGTCCACCTCGAGATCCAGGATCTGCAGTGCCTGGGTGAGCTTCCGGCTCCATTCGCTGAGCTCGTGTTCCTCGGCATCGATATTGACGGTCATTGCTTCTCCTCCGTTGGCACTGGGTTCTCCTTCAAGGAATAGCATCAGCGGGCGTGGTGCACAATGGAATTCCGCTCGAGCCCCCGCCGGGTCCGCCCCGGCCGCCCCGGCTCAGGGCGCTCCCGCTTCCGGATCGGCAGCGATGCCCTGCGCCCGGACCGTGCGCGGTGTCGCCCCGAACCACCGCCGCGCGCATCGGGTCAGTGCCGACTGTTCGGACAACCCCACGAGCGCGGCAATCTGCACGAAGGGAAGATCGGTCCGGGTGATGAGCCGCAGCGCCGACTCGCGCCGGGCGTCGTCGAGCAGGATCGCGAACGATGTCCCTTCAGCAGCCAGCTTCCGCTGGACCGTCCGGGGGTGCATTCCCAGCAGACGACCCGTGGACTCGATCCGCGACGGAGTGGAACCGAGCGATCGGTCGATCGCGACCCGGACCTGCGGCGCAAGGGTGCGTCCCGGCTCCGGGAATCGGGCCTGGAGATACGTCAGGGCGATCTCGCGGAGCGTCTCGTCAACGCCTGTCAGGGGGCGGGCGAGGAGGCTGCGTGGAACCCGGAGCAGTGCCGACTCCTGCTGGAACCGCGCTTCGGCACCGAAGAAGGCGGTATACCGCGACGCCGTGGCCAGCGGCCGGTGCGGCAGATGCACCGAGTGCAGACCGTACGGCCCGCCCACCAGGAACCGCAGCATCCGGTGGACGAAGGCGAGACCCACATCCGATCCCTGCCGAGGCGGAACACCGCCATCGGCCGATCCGTAGCGCAGCCCCACCTCACCGTGCCTACCCTCGGGATCCGCGACGATGCTGAAGCTGAGCACCGGGCTGTGCACGAACAGGAACTGCGACGCGCACTCCAGGGCGCCGCCCACCGTCGGCGCGTTCTGCACCGCGATGGCCAGCGGACCGAGGATGCCGATGTCCTGATGCAGTGCCATCTGCAGTCCGAGGTCGGGACAGGGGAGTTCACGGGCCGCACCCTCGAGCAACCGGCCCATGGCGACGTCGGATACCAGTACGTCGTCGGAATCCAGCGCGTCGATGCCCACGCCGTAGCGCTCCGCGAGCAGCGCGGCGTCGCCCTGGTGCGCCTCGACGACGGAGCGGAATCCCCGGATTCCAGCGGACCGGATAAATGACCTCATGTCGTCCAAGGGTAAATACCTGTCACCCGGAGTCAAGCACTCGACGCGCGTCTGGGAAATAATCGGAGGATGCCCCAACATCTTGAACACCTCGACGTCGTCATCGTGGGCGCCGGCCTCTCCGGTGTCGGAGCGGCCTACCGCCTGAAAACGGAGTGCCCCGGCAAGACCTTCGCGGTGATCGAAGCCCGGGCGTCGATCGGCGGAACCTGGGATCTCTTCCGCTACCCCGGCATACGGTCCGACTCCGACATGTTCACCCTGGGTTACCCGTTCCGTCCCTGGGCCGGCGCCAAGTCCATTGCCGACGGCGCCTCCATCCTCAGTTATATCCACGAAACGGCCGCCGACACTGGCGTCCGGGACAGCATCCGCCTCAGCACCAGACTGGTCAGCGCGGCGTGGTCCTCGGCGGAAGCCCACTGGCTCCTCGAACTGGATGTGACAAGCGAGGACGGCGATGTAGAGCGCAGATCGATGACCTGCGGATTTCTCTACTCGTGCACCGGCTACTACGACTACGCCCGCGGTCATGAGCCGTCCTTCCCCGGCATCGGGGACTTCCGGGGCGAAGTGGTCCGGCCCCAGTTCTGGCCGGAGGACCTCGACTACACGGGGAAGCGGGTGGTGGTGATCGGCAGCGGTGCCACTGCCATCACGCTCGTGCCTTCCATGGCCCGCGACGCCGCCTCTGTCACCATGCTGCAGCGCTCCCCCTCCTACATCCTTGCCGTACCGGGCCGTGACAGATTCGCGGACATTGCGCGCAGGTACCTTCCCGCTGGGGCCGCACACCGCCTTGCACGGGCGAAGAACGTCCTGGTCACGCAGGCTTTCTACCAGCTGTGCAGGCGTCGGCCGGAGCTCGCGAAGAAATTCCTCCGCAAGCAGGTGACGGACATCCTCGGGAACGATCAGGTGGTGGAGGACAACTTCGTCCCCCGGTACAACCCCTGGGACCAGCGGCTGTGCATCGCCCCGAGCGCCGACTTCTTTCGCACCCTGAAAACGGAGAAAGCGTCAGTGGTGACCGACACCATCGAGACGTTCACGCCGCGAGGCATCCGCCTGTCCTCGGGCCGGGAGCTCGACGCCGACGTCGTGGTCACTGCCACCGGGCTGTCGATGCTGCCGCTCGGCGGCGCGACCTTCACCGTTGATGGAAAGGGAGTGGACCTCGGGGACACCTGGGTATACCGCGGTCTGATGATCAGCGGAGTCCCCAACCTCGCGCTGTGCTTCGGCTACAGCAATGCGTCCTGGACCCTGCGGGCGGACCTCAGCTCCCGCTACGTCTGCCGGCTGCTCAACTATCTGGACAGGCACGGCTACCGCTCGGCGACGCCCGTGGCCCGGGACGGCATGACGCGACGGCCGATCCTCGATTTCACTTCCGGCTATGTGCAGCGGGGGTCCGGTGCCTTCCCCCAACAGGGGAAACGCCAGCCGTGGGTGATGCGGCACAATTATCTGCTGGACGCGCCGTCCGCCCTGTTCAGCAACCTGGCCACGGACATGGCCTTCGATGCACCGGCGGGGGCGCCCGCAGCGGCAGCGGCAACGGCACCGGTAAGCACTCCTGCCGGCGTGCCCGATTCCACCGAGCTCGAACCCGACCGCCCCGACCTTCAGGAGTTTGTCCCATGAGCCTTCCCCCTTTCACCTTCACGGGCGGCACGGCAGTGGTCACGGGTGCCGCCGGAGGCATGGGCGAGCACCTCGCGCGCGGGCTCGCCGAGCGCGGCTGCGCCCTCGTCCTGGTCGACCGTGACGGCGGCAGGCTTGACGCCGTCGCGGCCTCCATCCGATCGGCGTTCCCTTCGCAGACCGTCGGGACGCACGTCGTGGACCTGTCGGACGGCGCCGCCGTCGTCGCCCTCGCCGAGGAGATCCTCGAAACGACGCCGTCCATCTCCCTGCTCATCAACAACGCCGGAGTGGCATTGGCGGGGCGGTTCGAGGAGATCGCGCTCGACGATTTCGACTGGGTTCTGAACGTCAATTTCCGCGCGCCCGTCCTTCTGACGCACTACCTGCTCCCCCGCATCGGTCCGGGCGGGCACCTGGTCAACGTATCGAGCCTCTTCGGACTCGTGGCACCCAGGGGCCAGACGGCGTACTCCTCGAGCAAGTTCGCGATCCGCGGATTCACCGAGGCACTGCGCAACGAACTGGGCCCTCGGGGCATCGGGGTCACGAGCGTTCATCCGGGAGGCGTGAAGACGGGAATCGCCCTGAACGCACGGGTTGCAGGCGGACTTTCCACAACCGAGCAGGAGAAGTCGAAGCAGGAATTCAACCGCCTTCTGACGTTTCCCGCGGACAGGGCCGCCGAACTCATTCTCGACGCCGTCCGACACCGCAGGCATCGCCTGCTGATCGGGGCGAGCGCCAGGATTCCCGACATCATCGCCCGGATCGCTCCCGGTTCCTTCGGCACTTTCGAGCGCTGGGCAATCAAGGCGGCAGCCCTGTCGAACGGGCGAAAGAGCAAGGGAAGGTTCCGGTGAGCTCTGGAGCCGATCGCTCGACGGACACCCTGCTGACGGTCGCCGGGGTCCGCGTCCGGTGTCGGGACACCGGTGACCGCTCCAGCCCCCCTGTGCTGCTCCTTCATGGCATCGGGCGCAGCCTCGAGGACTGGGAAGGGCTCTACGGCCGCCTTGCCCCGGATCATCGTGTGCTCAGCATCGACCTGCCGGGCTTCGGCCTGTCCGAGCGGATCGCGGAGAAGTACACACTGGAGTCGCTGGCCCGGTTCATCCTCGCGGCCCTCGATGTCCTCGGGGAACGCCGCCCGGTGCATCTGGTCGGCAATTCGCTGGGCGGCGCGGTCGCCATGCAGCTGAGCGTCCTCGCACCGGGGCGGGTGAGGAGCCTGATCCTCGCGAACAGCGCCGGGTTCGGGCGCGAGGTCATCCTGGCGTTGCGGGTCCTGTCCGTCCGGCCCGTGGGCAGGCGCCTGCTGAAGAACAAGTCCCGCGACAACGCGTACCGTACCGAGCGTGCGCTCTTCTACGACCGCAGGTTCGTCACCGAGGAGCGGCTCGGCCATGCGATGAAGGTCGGAGCGAACCCGGGGCACGACGACGTCCTGCTCGCCGTCGCGCACGCCCTCGGCACGTTCCGCGGAGTGCGGCGAGGCTGGCGGAACAAGCTCCTGCCTGCCGTCGCCGCCCAGAACAAGCCGACGCTCGTGGTGTGGGGCGCTGAGGACCGGGTCCTCCCGGCGTCGCACCTGGACGCCGCGCGGTCGGCGTTTCCGCACGCGCGGTTCGCCGTCTTTCCGCAGTGCGGACACATGCCCCAGATCGAGCGCGAAGAGGAGTTCGATAGCATGGTGCGGGAGTTCATCGGCGACGTGGAGGCTCACTCATGACCCGGACGATCTTCAGCACCGCAACCACCCTCGACGGATACATCGCCGACGAGTCGAACTCGCTCGACTGGCTGTTCGCCGTCGACTCCCCGGATCCGCAGGACCACCTGGACTTTCTGGCGGGAGTCGGCGTCCTGGTCGAGGGCTCCACCACCTACGAGTGGGTGCTCCGGGAAGAGCGACTGCTCGAGAACCCCGGGAAGTGGCGGGAGTACTACGGCGACCGGCCGACGTTCGTCTTCACGAGCCGGAATCTCCCCGTGCCGGCCGGTGCGGATGTCCACTGCGTGAGCGGGCCGGTACACGAGTTCTTCCCGACCCTGCAGGTTGCGGCGGCAGGGAAGGACATCTGGGTAGTGGGCGGCGGTGACCTTGCAGGGCAATTCCTCGACGCCGGACTGCTCGACGAGATCCAGCTCTTCGTGGCTCCCGCCGCGCTGGCCTCAGGAGCGCCGCTCCTCCCCCGTCGGATCGGGTCGGACCGGCTGACCCTTCGGTCGGCTGAGCAGCGGGGCCAGTTCGCGTACCTGGTGTATGACGTCGCGCGGATACCAGCCGCCTAGGTAGTGCCGGCCACCTGCCGTCGTCGGCCGGACGGGGTTCTAGCCTCCCGGGACGTATCCTGCCTGCCAGCGCATCAGCTCCCCGAAGAATTCCGAGCGCGCAGGCTCGGGCGACAGCGCAAGGTCATGGATGCCGCCCTGGACCCGCACGAGCATCACCGACCGCCCCAGCTTCACCGCTCCGCGCGCAATATGCGAGACGTTCAGCACGACGTCGGTGGAGTCGATCCTCCCGGGCTCCCGAAGAGCTGAGGAACTCGCGTCCGAACACGCCACGAACACCGGGCAGTCGATGCGCAGTCCCCTCGCGAGCTCGGCGTGTCCGCGCCGGATGGCCCTCAGCCAACCGGCAAGGACCGGGAATCCCCCATGCGGCTTCCACGCGAGATCGTACTGCCAGGAGCCCCCGGAATCGACGTGGAGGTAGCGCCCGTAGGCCGGGCCGAGGCTGCTCACCTGCCTCCGGGGTTGGAGGGTCCCCAGCCGGTGCACGGCCGCCGTTCCGATCGTCCGCTGGAACAGGCTCGCGTTCAGGTCGAACCACGGACTGTTGAGGACCAGCGCGTCGACGATGCCCCTGCCCCTGCGCCGGTTCGCCCACAGGCTCGTGATGAGGCCGCCCGTCGAATGGCCCATGACGGCCAGCACGCTGTGGCCGTCGTCGTCCCGGATGATCCGCGCTGCCTCGTCGAGCTCCTCGTCGTACTCCTCGAGCGAGGTGATGTAGTTCGGCGTCTGGTGTCCGAGCGTCGACCTGCCGTATTTCCGCAGGTCGAGGGCGTAGAAATCGTAGCCGGCTGCCGCCCACGCGTCAGCCAGGTGGGCCTGGAAGAAGTAGTCGACGAAGCCGTGGACATAGAGCACGGCGCGGGAGCTTCCCGCGCCGCCCCTCCGCCGTACCAGGGTTGCCACGACGTCGCCCTCGGCGTCGGGCTTCAGGAAAAGGGTCCGCGCCGCGTAGTCCGCCCCGAGGATGTCGTCCGTCTCTGGCCCTGCAGGCATGAAGGATCCTTTCGCAATACAACGTAGTCTCCCGATCGTATGCCCTGCCATCCTGCCCCGGCGCTATACGTTTGGGGCATGACTTTCGTTACCGGGACCTCCGGAACCGAGCCGCGGATCATCTGCGAAGCAACCCCGGACGCCGCCGCCGCCCTCGCTGAATGCGCCGCAGTGACGTTTCCGCTGGCGTGCCCGCCCGATTCGCGGCCGGTCGACATCGAGCACTTCCTCGCGAACCATCTCTCGGCGGAGCGATTCACCGAGTACCTGGCGGACCCGGACCGGACTGTGCTGTGCCTCCGTGAGACAGGTCTTCCGGAGGGGAGCCCCGGGTACGGGAGGGTGGGCGGCTACAGCATGCTGGTGCGCACCCAGCCGGCCGATCCCGATGTACTCGCCGCCCTGACGCTCTCCCCGGTGATGGAACTCAGCAAGTTCTACGTCGACCCGGATAACCACGGGCGGGGCGCAGCAGGTGCGTTGATGCACGAAACGCTCGCCCACGCCTCCCGCAGCGGCTTTCCCGGGATCTGGCTCGGCGTCAACCAGGAGAACCACCGCGCCATCCGCTTCTACGACAGGTGCGGCTTCGGACGGGTCGGCACCAAACGGTTCCGGCTCGGCGACCGGTTCGAGGATGACTTCATCCTGGAGAGGTCGCTTCCCGCTGCCGGTTCGAGCGGCATCGGCTAGGTCCACCCGGTTCTAGGAGGGCCTGGCCGGTATCGGCCAGGTTCACCCGGGGTCGGCAAAGATCGCCGGGTGCGGCAAAGATCGCCGGGGTCGGCAGGAATCAGGGGACGCTGAGTTCGCCCATCCGACCCCAACCGCCGGCACCTATGCGCTCGCTGATGATCTCCGGCGTCTCGACCAGGGCCTGCGGCATGTCCTGCATCGCCTGTGAGAAGTGGTCGCTGTTCACGTGTGCTTCGGCGGCGTCGTCCTCGAAGGCCTCGACGAGCACGAAGCGGTTGGGGTCCTCCACGCTGCGGGACCAGTCGAACCACAGGTTGCCGGGCTCCTGGCGGGTGGATTCAGTGAAATCCTTGGTGAGGGCGATCCAGCGATCGCTCCATTCGGGCTTGACGTTGAATTTGACGACGATGAAGATCATGCGGGAACGCCTTCCTGTTGGACACTACTGACGAAGCTCGTTCCTCAAACGTATAAGGTTTCTCCGGTTTTGGTCAGGTCCGCCGTCGTCGGGAGGTGGCATGAAGACGTACCCGGAGGAGTGCTACCCCGGAAGGAAAGGTCAAGGAAGAAACACTGCGTAACGCAAACCGGAGGCGGGCCGGTGAACAGGGGTAGTCTCCTGCGCATGCAGCACAACCAGGGTTCGATCCCCATCCTTGATCTCAGCTCCGCTCGCCTTGCCGATGGAACATTCAACCCCGAGTTCATCGACGAACTTCGCGAGGCCGCCCACACCGTCGGCTTTTTCCAGCTCACCAACTATGGAGCAGCGGAATCCCAGGTGGACTCCCTGTTCAGCGTGACGAAGCAGTTCTTCGATCTGCCGTTGGAGGACCGCCTCACACTGGACAACCGGACATCCGCGCACTTCCGCGGTTATGCCAGGCTGGGCACCGAAGTGACGAAGGGCCGCCCCGACGCCCGCGAACAGATCGACTTCTCGCCCGAGCGTCCCGCCCTGGAAAGCTACCCCGAGGACGAGCCCTACTGGCTGCTTCAGGGCCCGAACCTGTGGCCGCGGGACATCCTGCCCGAGCTCGAGGACGCTGCGATGCAGTGGGCGGAGCTGATGTCGGGAGTGGGAGCCGAACTGCTCTCGGCGATCGCCGTCGCGCTCCAGCTCCCCGAGGACTACTTTGCAGAGCCGTTCGAAGAGGCACCGGCCTGGATGGCAAAGCTGGTCCACTACGTCGGTGGCGGAGCGCAGGAGACAGGGAACCAGGGCGTCGGCGCGCACGCCGACTACGGATTCGTGACCCTGCTGCTGCAGGACGAGGTGGGTGGGCTCGAGGTACTCCCCCTGGGGACCGACGCCTGGGTGCCCGTGAAACCTATCCCGGGGGCGCTCGTCGTCAATCTGGGAGAGATGCTCGAGGTGGCCACCGAAGGCTACCTCGCCGCAACCATCCACCGTGTGCAGTCCCCGCCGCCCGGCGTCGACCGCTACGCAGTCCCGTTCTTCTGGTCCCCCCGGCTCGACGCCGTCATCGACCCTGTGCCACTGGCTCCCGAGCTGAAGGCCAACGCGCGCGGCATCTCGGATGATCCGGACAACCCCATGCTCGCGTCCTACGGTTCGAACATGCTGAAGGGTCGGATGCGCGCCCACCCGGACGTGGCAGGCCTGCACCACCCCGAACTCGCTGCCAGGTAGGCAGGAAGACCGGGGTCAGGCCTCGCCCATCATGAGGCCTTCGATCGAATGCTTCTGAGTGATCGGAGTCAACTCGCTCACCACGGGGCATACGATGTGGTCCCGGACGCGCTGGGGCAGGGTACCGAGGAACTCCCTCGTGACTTCCATGGAATGGTGTTCAGCGTTACCTGCGCCCGGAGCGTCCACCCCGAGCACCAGGACGGGTCGGGATTTCTGTGATCTGTTCTGCGTGCCACGATGGATGGTCAGTGCCGAACGTGCCGAGATATCCCCCATCTTCGGATACTTCCGCTCGGCCAGTGCCTCGTACCGGGCATATCCCGACTTCGGGGGGAACATGCCGTGCTCGAACCCATCCGGAAGGTCCCACTGCGTAGTGGGCGCGATCTCGAAGGGCCCCATGTCCTCTTCGGTGTCGACGGCCGTGGCGTTGAACGCCAGCGACGTCAACCGTCCGTTCGCCCAAGTGTCCTCCGGCATAGGGAAGTCGCGGTGCCACGGTTGGTTCACCGCCCCCGGACCGGGTACGTCGAACCCGAGTTCGACAATCTGGTAGTCCGGTCCAAGAACCGATTCACACACCATCCGAACCCAGGGGTGGTCGACCAGCTCCAGCCAGCCACGCAGCTGTTCGGGGTGGATCTCGACGTAGTACCGCTTGGGTCCCCGGCCCACCGCGCCGCCCGGCCTCGACAGGGCCTCCGTGAACGCGGCGTCGATGTCCTCGCGCAGTTCGGAAGCCCACCTCCGGGAGAACGCCCCCTTCCGTCCGATGACGCCCTGCATGTAGAGGCCGGTGACGGCCGCAACTACTTCCTCGCTCGCGCCCTCCGGGATCCGGGACTCCAAAGCCGGGTGGCCGTGCGCTGCCTCACCCATGGTCGGCCTCGGATCCGGAGGTCCATGCCTCACCCATCACGATCTTCCGGATTTCGGCGATCGGGAGCTTCGGCTTCCGGTTCTCGTCGGTCAGTCCGTTCGCCTCCTGGAGGGTGTCCGTCAGCTGCGTGTAGCAGAAGCCGGCGAGGATGGGGCTCTGGTGAAGTGCTGAGAAGAGCGCCTCCAACCGGAAAGCGAAGTCCTCCAGCGAATCCGCGGTCGAGTAGCCCCAGGTGTCGATGGGACTGTCCGGCGCGTAGGAGACGCCGCCGAACTCCGACACCATGACGGGCTGCGTCCTCGCCAGCTCCGGCAGGACGCTCAAGCGGCGTCCTGCGGGCCCCACGCCGTCGACCAGGGACTGGAAAGCGGCGGAGTTGCTGTAGTGCGAATGCAGCTTCTCATGGGTCACGGCGTAGTCATGGACCGTGAAGAGATCCGACTCCGCATGCTCCCAGCCATCGTTGGAGATGACCGGCCGTGATGCGTCGAGCGCCTTCGTGAGGTGGTACATGGCCTGGGCAAAATGGCGTTGGGCCGGATCATGTGCAATCTGCTGGACACCCCAGCTCTCGTTCAGCGGAACCCACGTCACGATGCAGGGATGGGACCGGTCACGCTTCACCACGCTCGCCCATTCACGGGCGACCCTTTCCACCGCTGTCGGCGAGAACTCGAAAGTGCTGCCCATCTCCCCCCAGACAAGGAGGCCGAGGCGGTCCGCCCAGTAGAGGAATCGAGGGTCTTCGACCTTCTCGTGCAACCGGGCGGCGTTGAACCCCAGGTCCTTGATGAGCTGCACCTCGTCGCGGAGCGCGGCGGCGTCCGGGGCCGTGAGGAGCGAATCCGGCCAGTAGCCCTGCTCGAGGACCGACCGGACGTAGTAGGGACGATCGTTGAGGAGGAAGTGACTGCCTGCCGTGCCCGCGCTGCGCATTCCGAAGTAGGACCACAACTCGTCCAGAACCCGCCCGGCGGAATCGAGCAGTGAGACTTTGCCATCGATGAGGCGGGGGTGTTCCGGAGACCACAGCAGGGACTCATAGGCCTGGCCGTTGGCCTGATGCGCTATGGCGCAATTCATCACGACGTGGGGTTCGTCCGCCGTCGTCGTGTGTGTTCCCAGGCCGCGTCCGTTGTAGCTCAGTTCGACTTTCACCGTGACCGCATCGGGATGCCGTGCCGACAGGTCGAGTTCAAGCTTGACCGAACCCGCCGCGACCTGTGGCTCCCACGCAATCTCCTCGATCGACACCGCAGGAACGGACTCGAGCCACACCGGCTGCCAGATACCGGTGGTCCGGTGGTACCAGATGACGTGCGGATCCTCCAGCCAGTCCTGCTTGCCACGCGGTTGTGCGACGTCGTGGGGATCGTCCTCCGCGCGGACCGCGAGGGCGAGGTCCCCGGGTGTCCGGGTGTGGATGGTGATATCCACGAAGAACGGCGTCTGTCCGCCCTCATGGGACCCCACCAGCTGACCGTCGATCCAGACGGTCGCCCGGTAATCGACGGCGCCGAAATGCAGGAGGACGCGGTCGTCGCCCGTCGTGCGGCCGCTTCGACCGATCTCCTCCTGGGTAATGGTGCGCCGGTACCAGACCACGGGATGGAACCCTGTGTCATTGATGCCGGAAGCCACGGATTCCGGCGGGAATGGAACGGTAATGGTTCGAGGCAGACTGTTGCCGGGTGCGAACCATTCCTCGGCCATGCCCACGTTGTCGTCGTCGTGGTCGAAATCCCACTCTCCGCCGAGGTCCGTCCAGTGCTGACGGACGAACTGGGGACGCGGGTACTCGCCGTCTTGAACACTGGCACTGAACGAATCTGCAATGGGCATGCGGATATCCTGTCCCATTTTTCTAGCGCTGTAAAGCAGCTCCCCTACATCAGCACTGATGCTTCGGCAGGTGCGCTTTCCCGGATGCTGAGGGAGTGGGAAACGATCCGGTGCCGGCCGATGCCCTGCAGCCCGTCGATCCTCTCACCGAGCATTTCAAGAGCGGTTGCCGCAAGTTCCCTCTTGTCGGGAGAGATCGAGGTGAGGCGCGGTGTGGCCCAGCGCCCGAGCTCGGTATCATCCCATCCGATGACCGCCACATCCTCGGGCACTCTCACCCCGGCGCCCCGCAGGGCGTGAAGCGCACCCGTCGCGAACCTGTCATCGCGGCAGATGATGCCGTCGAACGGAATCCCGGACGCAAGGGCCCGACGCACCGCTGCCGCACTGTCTTCGGGTGAGAAATCCGGCGCGGAGAAGACGAGCTGCGGGTCGAGCGGCAGATTCGCTTCCAGCAGACCCTGCTGGTAGCCGAGAAGCCGCTGGTCGGTCGATCCGGTGATATCGCCCGCCACGAGCCCGAGGAACGCAATCCGGCGGCGGCCCTGCCTGACCAGGTGCCGAACGCCGTCGCGTGCGGCGGCTACATTGTCGATCATCACGTGATCGGCCGTCACCGGCATGGTGGATTCACCGAGCAGGACCAGGGGGACGTCCCGGCGCAGCATCGCGATGTCCATGGGCTGCATGCGCACGGGGTGGAAGATCACCCCATCCACCAGTCCCGCCTCCCGGTCGCTCAACACCGCCTGTTCCGCCGAGAGGTTGTTCAGCGTCTGCTCGACCAGCACCCGGTAGCCGCGCAGGCTCGCTTCTTCCGCGATGTATCGGGACAGCTCCGAGAAGTAGGGATGGTCGATCTCGGGAATGGCGAAAGCGATCATCCCGGTTCTTCCGGTCGCCAGGCGACGTGCGGTGAGGTTCGGCTTGTAGCCGAGTTCGTCGATCGCCAGTTGGACCTTCCGACGCATCTCCGGCGTCACATGGGGATAGTCGTGGACCACGTTCGATACCGTCTTCATCGATACGCCTGCCACTTTTGCCACATCGGCGAGCCGAACCTTCTTCATGCGCATCTCCTCGGTCCGTCCAAGTCTAAAGCTGTTTTTGCTCATCGTTCAGCTGCCTCCTTTCCGCCCACCCGGCACTGGACAGCTTCTTTACAGCGCTGTAAGTTGGATCACACACTGCCGCTCGAGGTCAGAAGCTGCCCCATTGTGGTAGCCAGGACAGACGCACACGTTTTCAACGAGGAGGACAAGAATGACTCATCCCAAGCAATTCACCCGCAAACGCCTGAAGGCCGTCACAGCCCTTGGTGCTGTCGCACTTCTGGGCCTGACGGCCTGCGGGGGTTCCGGAGGAGAAGAGGCAGCCGCGGAGTTCACCGGCGAATACACCGGCCCGGCGGTGGAGCTTTCCTACTGGAACGGCTTCACGGGAGGCGACGGTCCCTTCATGGAAGGGATGGTGGAGGAATTCAACGCCGAGCATGAGAATATCGAGGTCGTCTCGAACACCATGCAGTGGGCGGACTTCTACCAGAGGCTTCCGGCGGCCGTCACCGCCGGCGAAGGCCCGGACGTCGGTGTCATGCACCTGGACCAGCTCTCCACCAACGCTGCCCGCAACGTCATCGTTCCTGTCGACGACCTCACCGAGACCCTCGAACTCACCGCCGACGACTTCACCGAGGAAGTCTGGAACGCGGGCGTGTACCAGGAGGAGCGTTTCGGCGTTCCCCTCGACGTGCACTCCCTGGCGATGTACTACAACACCGAGCACTTCGCAGCAGCCGGCATCACCGAGGCTCCCACCGATGCAGCGTCATTCGAGGACGCACTCGAAAAGCTCCAGGCAGCCGGCTACGAGAATCCCTTCTGGATGCCGTCGCTATGGCCCAGCCACCTGATCAATCTGTCCCTGCTATGGCAGAACGGCGGAAATCCGTACGATGCCGAAGCGTCCCAGGCCAACTTCGCGTCACCGGAAGGCCTGGATGCCATCAACTGGCAGACCGACATCATCGAGAACGGGTACAGTCCCTCGAACGTTGCCCTCGATTCGCAGTACGTGGCCTTCAAGAACGGTGAGACCTCCATTACCTGGGACGGTATCTGGCAGCTGAACGACCTGGAGGCCTCCGGCCTGCCCTACGCTGCAGTTCCCCTCCCCACCATCGGTTCCGAGGAAGCCGTGTGGGGCAGCTCCCACAACTTCTTCCTGCCCCGCCAGGCAACACCCGACGCCGACAAGCAGAACGCGGCCAAGGTGTTCATTGCCTGGATGAGCGAGAACTCCGAGGAGTGGGCCGGCTCCGGCATGATTCCCGCCCGCGAATCGGTCCGCACCGGAGGCGCGCTCGACGGCATGCCGCAGGAAGCGATCGCCGAGAACATCGACGTCATGCGGTTCCTGCCGGCCATTCCCGGAATCGGCGCCGTACAGACCGAAACACTCGAAGTCGGCGTCAATAAGGCGATCCTGGGCGAGATGCCTCCCGAGGAAGCGATGACCGAAGCCGCCGAGAACGCTTCGCAGCTGATGGAAGAGAATAAAGCGTCGTTCGGAGGGTAGGGATCATGACGACCCTGAAGGAAGGGGGTGCCCCCTCAGAGCAGAGGGCACCCCGGCAGTCCCGCGCCAAGTCATCGCCCCGCGAAATCCGCCGGCAGGCACCAGGAACACCCTGGCTGTTCCTCGCTCCGTACCTCATCCTGTTCATCGGCTTCGTGCTGGTACCTATCGTCTTCGGTGCCTGGATCAGCCTGCACACCTGGGACTACACGCGGCCCCTGAAGCCGTTCGTCGGGCTGCAGAACTATACCGAGCTGTTCCAGCCCGACTCCGCCCAGTTCCAGAATTTCTGGGGTTCGATGCAGGCAACCGGCATCTTCACCCTGTTCAGCGTGCCACTGCTGCTCACCATCCCCCTCGGGGTGGCGCTCCTCATGGCGAAGAAGTTCCCCGGGCGCAACTTCTTCCGGGCGGTGTACTTCGCCCCCTATGTACTCGGCGTGGCGGTCGTGGCCGTCCTCTGGCGCTACCTGCTGGACAACAACATCGGGCTCGTCAACTACTACCTGGGGCTTCTGGGCCTTCCGAATGACATAGCCTGGACAACCTCGACGCCCGCCGCGTGGGTTGCACTCGTCGGGGTGACTGTGTGGTGGACCCTCGGTTTCAACGCCGTGATCTACCTTGCCGCGCTGCAGGACATCCCGGCGGAACTGTACGAGGCAGCCCGGGTGGACGGCGCCAACGGTTGGCAGCAGTTCGTCAACGTGACCCTTCCCGGACTGCGTCCGGTGCTGTCCTTCGTCACCATCGTCACCCTGATCGCCTCCGTGAACATGTTCGGGCAGTCGTTCCTGATCACCCAGGGCGGCCCGGGCAGGGAAACGCGCACGGCCATCTACCAGATCGCCGATACAGGACTACGCAACTTCCAGATGGGAAGTGCCGCGGCCATGAGCTACGTGCTGACCGTCTTCCTCATTGGACTCAGCCTCGTGGTCTTCTGGCTGTTCCGCGAAAAGAAGGGGTCCTGATGAGCCAGGCCATGGATACTGTCAACGGGAAAGACACCCCCACGGCTGACCGCCACGTGCCCGGCAGCCGCCGTCGTTCGATCGTGCGGCTCGTCATCCTCAGCCTGGTTGCGCTGGTGTTCATCAGTCCGCTGATCTTCATGATCATCACGTCCTTCAAGACGCGTGCCGATGCCACCGGAATCCCACCCACCTGGATCCCCAACCCCTTCTCGCTGGAGGCCTACCGGACGATCCTGGCTCCGGACAGCAACACTCCCGTGCTTCGCTGGTTCGTCAACAGCATGATCGCGGCGCTGCTCCACTCCGCGCTCGTGGTCGTCACCGCCTCCCTGGCGGCGTATCCGCTGGCCCGCATGAACTTCCGCGGCAAGAAGATCGTCTTCGCCGTGATCGTCGCCACCCTGCTGGTACCGCCGGTCATCCTGGTCATCCCCAATTACCTGATCGTGAGTGATCTCGGATGGCTCAATTCGCTCGTCGCGATCATCGTGCCGACGGCGGCCTCGGCGTTCGGCGTGTTCTTCATGCGCCAGTTCTTCATCGCGTTGCCCGACGACCTCGAGGAGGCTGCCCGGCTCGACGGCGCCAACCGCTTCGAGATGTTCACCAAGATCATCCTGCCGCTCGCAAAGCCGGCCATGGCCACCCTCGCCCTGCTGGCATTCCTGACGAACTGGAATGACTTCCTCTGGCCGATCTATGTCCTGTTCAGCCCCGAGGTGCAAACCCTGCCCCCGGGGTTGTCCACCCTGCAGTCGGCGAACGCCGTGCGGTACGACCTCCTGATGGCGGGCGCCGTCGTGGCAAGCGTGCCTGTGCTGGCCCTGTTCGTCTTCCTCCAGCGCTTCATCATCGAGGGCGTATCCCGCTCCGGAGTGAAAGGCTGATGAGCCGACAAGGGCGATCGATCCTCCCGGCTGTCGCGGCAGGCCTTCTTGTTGCCGCCACAGCCGGGTGCTCCCCGGCCCCGGAACCAGCGGACGCCGAGGCATCCGGTACCGCGGCCGATTCGTCCTCGACCCAGGTCCTCGACGAGGACTTCCCGGATCCTGATGTCCTCAAGGTGGGCGACACGTACTACGCCTACGCGTCGAACGGTAACCGCAAGAACGTCCAGGTGGCGACGTCGACCGACCTGGTGGAGTGGGAGCAGCTTCCCGAGGACGCCCTGCCGGACCTTCCTTCCTGGACCATCCCCGGAAAGACCTGGGCGCCGGAGGTGACCGAAGTGTCCGAAGGGCAGTTCGTCCTCTATTTCACGGCAACGAACTTCGACCCGACCCTCCAATGCATCGGTGTTGCAACCGCCACCGATCCTGCCGGGCCGTTCACCGTTCTGGGAGAGGGCATGCTGGTCTGTCCGGAGGACGAAGGCGGGGCCATCGACGCCAGTACCTTCTCCTCCGAGGAGGGACTCCACCTCGTCTGGAAGAACGACGGCAACTGCTGCGAGCTCGCTACGTGGATCCAGACGGCTCCACTGAGTGCGGACGGGCTTGCCCTGGCAGGGCCGATCCAGAAACTCGTCACCCAGACCCTCGACTGGGAGGGCAGCCTGGTGGAAGCTCCGACGATCGTGCGCCAGGACTCGAGGTATGTCCTGCTCTACTCGAGCAACGACTACGGCGGCGCCGCCTACAACGTAGGGTACGCCTCGGCCTCGACATTGGCGGGTCCGTGGGAGAAATCGCCTGAGCCCCTGCTCTCCTCGGAGTCCTTCGACGGGCGTTATGTAGGTCCGGGCGGACAGGACCTCGTCACCGGCCCCGATGGCCAGGAATACCTTCTGTTCCATAGCTGGGACCCGGCCGTCACCTATCGGTCGCTGCATGCCGAGCCCGTCGAGTGGCAGGGTGCGGAACTCTCCCTGGCCGGCGATGAGTGAGGGCAGCCCGGCGCCGCTGTCCGGCCACCAGTATGACCTGCGGTTCGGCGCTTACACTGCATCGATCGCAAGCGTTGGTGCGTCACTGAGGAAACTGGCGTTCGACGGCCGCGATCTTGTTCTTCCGTTCGCCCCGGAGGGCATCCGGCCGTTCTTCCGCGGAGCAGTCCTCGCCCCCTGGCCGAACCGGGTGGTGGACGGCAGATACGCTTTCGCCGGCAGGAACCACGTGCTGGGCCTCACCGAACCCGAACGCCACCATTCACTGCACGGGCTGGTGGTCTGGAACGACTGGGAGCTGGTGGAGCGCGGCGGAAGCGCCGTCAGGCTCCGCACCCAGGTGGTCCCGCAATCGGGGTACCCCTTCCGGCTGGAGGTCCAGGCGACCTACAGCCTGACAGCGGAAGGACTTCACACCCGCATCCAGGCGGTGAATACGGGTCCCTCGCCCGCACCGTTCGGCACCGCGGCCCATCCGTATCTGCTCGGGGACGGCGGTGGGAAGGTCGACGACCTGACCTTGTCCCTGCCCGCAAGCCACTACCTGGCCGTGACGGAGGACCGGCTGATCCCCACCGGCCTGAATCCGGTAGACGGGAATTTCGATTTCCGCTCTCCCCGGCGCGTCGGGACCACGTTCCTCGACCACGCCTTCACCTCTCTGGACTACGACGACGACGGCCTGGTCACCGTCAGCGTGGCGGGACCCGGTGGCCACGGGGCCGGAATGACGTTCGACAGAACCTGCCCCTGGGTCCAGATCCACACGGCAGACCAGCCGGACGAATCGATCTCACGGCTTGGAATGGCTGTTGAAGCCATGACCTGCCCCCCGGACGCATTCAACTCCGGCACGGACCTGATCGTCATCGAGCCCGGCGGGTCATTCGGAACGGGCTGGACCATCCATTCGGTGTAGGTCGGAGCCCCGGCTCATCGGCGGAAGGTGGGGCAGCGGTCGTGCACGGCGTGGAGCCTCTGTGGTCATGCCGGCGGCTGCCCGCGGACCTCAGGACGGCTTGACCCACCGGATGCGGATCGGGCCCCGAACGCCCTCCGAGACTTCCTCTCCGCGCTGGGTAACCTGAACGGCGCCCTCCCGCGCCAGAACGAAGGCGACGCGCCGGGCCTCGGGCATCAGCTCACGCCAGTTCTCTCCGCCGATACTGCGGGCTGCCTCCGAAGGGCACAATGTCTTGTCCGTTCCGCGGTGTTCGGCAATCCGGAGGATCTCGGAGCGCAACTGGGCCAACCCGGCCGACGTCGTCATCCCTGTCATCGCCCGCCCGGACCGTCGGCCAACCTGTCCAACTCCTCAAGCGCCCTTTCCCAGCGGGCGCGCCGCTCCTGAGGCGACTGGTCCCACCACGCGGCCCCCCGCTCCCCCAGTCCTTCCTTGGCGAGCTGCACCGTGGCGCGGGCGGCGCGGAGGGCCACGCCGTCGTCGTCGTCGTTCTTCGAATTGCGCACACCCGAGCGGCCCCTGCCGAGGTGGGAAACGAGCCGGGCCCTGATGGGCTCCGGAATACTGGGATCGGTTTTCCGCCACCGGCGCCCGCTATGGCGGAAGTACCGGTCATCGTCGGAAGTGGCGGCGAGGTCCAGGCCCGTAGTCATGGCGAGTCCTCAGCTCGACGGAACAGGAGGGCCGACGATCAGCAGGAGGGTGAACACCACCGCGATGCCCGCCACTGCTATGACAGCCGCGACCACCGGAGAGCGCAGCACCCCGGCCTGCAGCTTTTCGGCAGGGTTCCTCGGAACCTCACCGCCCGGGGCCAGGCGCCACGTGCCGTCCAGCTGTCCCTTGCGCTCCAGCCACCGTTCGTAGGGAACCGTGGCGAAGGGAACAACGGCCGAGGCAAAACCCAGGAGCGCCGTGCCGAGGGACCACCGCTGGTTGATCCAGACGAACGCGGTGCTGACGAGGAAGCAGAGGAAGACGAACCCGTGAAGGGCGCCGGCCGGTGGAACGAGGGCCTCGGTGGTTCGGGTGATGTATTTGAAGAACATGCCCGTCAGCAGGAGGGCCCAGGTCAGCGCCTCGGCTACGGCGACGATGCGGAACAGGGTACGCGGGTTCATGGACTCTCCAGGATCGGGACAGGGTCATCCCCAAAATATCGCATCCACCGGGCAGCCTGATCCGGTATGGGACGGCACTCCCCGAACAATTGAAAGCGCGTCCCGCTAGAATTCCAACGGTGAGAGTTGAAGTGAGTGGGCCCGTTCCGTGACCAACAGTGCCACGGGAAGCTCCAGACGCCCGCCGACCGCCCAGGCCTTCGTCCTCGCAGAGCTCCGGCGGGCCATCATCGCCGGTGAGTTCCTCCCGGGGCAGCCCCTCCGCCAGGACGCCCTCGCCGAACGCTTCGGCGTCAGCCGGGTACCGCTGCGTGAGGCATTCAAGATCCTCGAGAGCGAGGGCCAGGTCCACTACGAACCCCACCGGGGGCACAAGGTTGCCACCCTTTCCCTCACGGACCTTCTGGAGGTCTACCGGATCCGGCAACTCCTCGAAGCGGAGGCCACCCGGGTTGCGCTCGCCGGCAATCCGGACAGCAGCGTCCTCGAGAACCTGGAAACGGCCGCCCGGGAAGTAGAGACGGCGAGCGCGGCGGGCGATCTGCTGAAGATGACCGAGGCCAATCGGCGGTTCCACTTCGTGCTGGTGGAGGCGGCCGGCATGCCGCGCCTGGAGCGGATGATCAAGATTCTGTGGGACTCAACCGACGCTTACCGCTTCGTCTACTACGGGGCGGAGGCGAACCGTTCCAGGGTGGAACATGAACACGCCCTGATCATCGAGGCGTTCGCCGAGCGGGATGCGGACAAGCTGATCCGACGACTCGACGAGCACCGCGAGCACGCCATCGAAGCCCTGCGGACCTTCCTGGACGCTGCTCCCTCCCCCACCACCGATCAGGCATAGTCCTGCTTCGGCGACATGCCGACGGGGAGCCGATTGCATTACAGTTGTGTGACGAGGGTTACGTTCTGAATCCGGATTGTATACAGTATCCAGAGAAATCCAACGACGGGTTTCCGCGCCGACACGGCGTGCAGAATTGAACTGGAGTTGTTCGCCGTGACTGACTGGCTTGGGTTGAAGGGTCAACGCGTTCTGGTCGCCGGAGCCGGCGGAATCGGTGCGGCTTGCGTTCAGGCGTTTCTGGACGAGGGAGCGAGGGTTCTCGTCGCAGACCGGGACGAGGAACGCCTGGCTGCTTTCACCGGGAAGGCGGGCACCGTCGCCGTCGACCTCACGAGCACGAAAGGCTGCGAGCAGGCCGTTCGCGCCGCCGAAACGGAACTGGGCGGCCTCGACGTCCTGGTTCACGCCGTCGGCATCAACAACCGGGTACCCATCCTCGAGACCACGGACGAGGACTGGGATAGGATCCTCGACGTCAATCTCTCCAGTGCCTTCCGGCTCGGTCGGGCAGCAGGCCGCATCATGGTCGACGCCGGCCGTGGCCGCCAGATCTACTGCTCATCCGTCTCCAGCCTGCTCGCCCATCCCGACCACGGCCCCTACGCAGCGACCAAGGGCGGCCTGAATCAGCTCGTCCGCGTCATGGCCCGCGAGTGGGCTTCCAGCGGAGTGACGGTCAACGCCATCGCGCCCGGGTACGTGGAGACCGCCCTGACGGGCGCCTTCCTCGACCGTCCGGGGGTACGCGACCACTACACGGGCATGGTTCCCGCGGGCCGGCTCGGCACCGTCGACGACCTCACCGGTCCCGTGCTCTACCTTGCATCGCGGCAGGCGGCTTTCGTCACCGGCCACGTCCTCTACGTGGATGGGGGGCGAACCCTTGTCTGACTCCGCGGAAAGCACCGACCGGCCCACCGGAGGGCGGTTCCCGCTGCTGACCCCGGCCGAACTGTCCGCCGAGCAACGCAGCGTCTACGACGCGATCGCCGGCCCGCCCCGCGGCAACGGCCCGTTCACCATGGTGTACGACGACGGCGCGCTTGCCGGTCCGTTCAACGCGCTGCTCCACTCCCCTGCCATCGGCGACGCCGTCCAGGCACTGGGCGCCGTACTCCGCTTCGGAGGCGCCCTCGACGGGCGGCTGCGCGAGCTCGTCATCTGTGCGATATCCGCGGACCTCGACTCGGCCTATGAGTGGTACGCCCACAGCCTGGTGGCAGCAACCGTGGGAATCACGGAGGCGGAACTCGAGCACCTCAAGAGAGGCGATGTGCCGCCCACCCTGACCGCCGCGGAGCGAGCCGCCCTCGAGCTGACGAAGGTGCTCCTGCACGGCACCACCGTCAGCGACGACGTCCACGCTCCGGTGCTTTCGCACTTCGGACACGCCGGAGTCGCCGAGCTATCACTCCTGGTGGGCTATTACCGCATGCTCGCCGGCCTGCTCGCGGCCGGGGACGTCCCGGCGCCGGACACCGGGCCCTGAAACTCCACTCCCTGACCAGCGCCAGAAATCTACAACAGCAAAGGAAAAAAATCCATGAGCACGAAACAGCGAAGCCGGAAGCACCTCTGCGCAGCGGCACTCATCGCCCCCGCCCTGTTCCTGTCGGCCTGCGGAAGCCCTGAACCGAGCACCGGCGGAGGGGGCGGCGAAGCGGAAGCAGGCGGCGGAGGTTCGCTCTCCATCGCAACGGGCGGCACCGGCGGCGTCTACTACCCACTGGGCGGCGGGTTCGCGACGGTGATCCGCGACAACATCGAAGGCTATGACGCCACCGTCCAGGAGACGAACGCCTCCGTGGACAACATGCTCCTCATCGAGAACGGCTCAGCACAGCTCGCCTTCTCCGTAGGCGACGTAGTGGCCGACGCCGTCGAGGGCGTCGGTGAATTCGAAGGCAAACCCCAGGAAATCTGCTCGCTCGGCAACATCTACAACAACTTCATGCAGGCCGTCAGTGTCGACGGAACCGGCATCGCATCCGTCGAGGACATGGCAGGGAAAGTGATCTCCGTCGGAGCGCCCGGCTCGGCCACCGAGGTCGCGGCGCTGCGCATCCTCGAGGCGGCGGGCATCGACCCCGAGAGTGGCGTCGAGCGCCGCCAGCTGGGTGCCGCGGAAACCGTCGCCGCCCTGCGCGACGGCACCATCGACGCCGGGTTCTGGTCGGGAGGCCTTCCCACGGGTGCCCTGATCGACCTCGCCAGCGACGGCGACATGGTGCTGGTGCCGATCGGTGAATACGCCGAGCCCCTGGCGTCCGAATACGGCGAGTACTACGTCGCCGAGGACATTCCGGCCAACACCTACGAGGGCCAGACCGAAGCCGTTCCCGCCATCGCCTCACCCAACCTGCTGGTTGCCAGCCCCACCATGGACGAGCAGCTCCAGCAGGACATCACAAGGGCGATCTTCGAGAACGAGGAAGCCCTCATCCAGGTCCACCCCGCGGCCGAAGAGCTCGATGCCGCCACCGCAGGAGACATCTCCTACGTGGAAACGTGCCCGGGCGCCCAGACCTACTTCGACGAGGCAGCGGGCTAGGACACCATGCGCAAGCCGGCCGTCGTCGTCGTTTCCCTGGCATGCCTCGGCATGCTGGCAGGTGGCGGGTTCGCCTTCGCGGACCCGGCGGGCCCCACCCCGCAGGGAGCATCCCTCATCATCACCCACGACGACGACGAGCTGGCGAGCGTCCCGCTTCCCGGAAACAGCTTCTCGGTGAGCTACCGCAATTCCCTCTACGGCACCCTGGCCGAGGAGCGCTACACCGTCGAACCGAACGGCACCTATCTGCTGGACCAGATCGCCGCTGATCAGCTCGCGGTGCTCGAGGAGTATTACGCAGTTCCCGGTGTGCCGATGGCCGCCGGAGCATCGGACAGCCGGAACTGGGTCGTCGAACCCGACCCCGCACGACCCGCAGCCTTCGAAAAGCTTTCGCTCGCGGCAACAGACCTCGGGCAGCGCACCCTGCACGTCCCGGGTGCCCCGCCGCTCGAACTCTGGACCCTGGTCGACGACAGCAACCCGTTCGTTGAATTACATCTCGAGGAGACACCATGACCGAGCGACCCGACGGCAACGGCGCCGTGGCAGCGCGCACCACCGTCCCAGTCTCAGGCCCTGCCCCAGGACACAAGGCACCTGATCCCTATGAGCAGGCAGGCCGTGCCAGGGCGAAGGACGACGACACGGTGAATCCGCTGGAGCGGGAAGACACCATCGACGAGGAAGCGCTGATCGCCGAGTACGAGGCCGAGAAGCCCGCGCGGCACCTCAGCGGGCTTCCCGGGCTGCTCATTAAGATCTTCGGAGCAGGGCTCTCACTCCTGGCCCTCTACTGGGTCTTCAATCCCATGGCCACGCAGTTCTACCTACCGCTGTTCCTGGGGATCGGCCTGTCCCTGACCTTCCTGGTCTACCGGGGCTGGGGCCGATCGGAATCATCGAAGGCCAAGAAATCAAGCGACAACCCCGGCATCGCGGACTGGGCACTGGCCGTCGTTGCGCTGGTGCCGTTCCTCTACATCATCTCGGACTGGGACGGCTTCTTCCGGCGCGCGATCACACCCACCTACCTCGACCTGATCATGGGCGTGATCGCTATCCTCGTGACCCTCGAGGCGTCGCGCCGGACGGTCGGGATCCTGGTGCCGCTGGTGGTGATCGGATTCTTCGCCTACGCCTTCTTCGGCTCCTTCGTGCCCGCCCCGTTCAACACCTCCTCCTTCGACTGGGTCCGGCTGGTGGGCCACAACGTCATGGGCACGCAGGGTCTCTTCGGTGTCCCCACGGATGTGGCGGCGACCTACATCATCCTGTTCACCATCTACGGCGCGGTCCTCGGCGCCTCAGGTGCCACCAAGTTCTTCATCGACCTCTCCTTCTCGGCCTTCGGCCAGTCGAAGTCCGGCCCGGGCCGGACGGTCACCCTCGCGGGATTCCTCCTCGGCACGGTCTCGGGCTCCGGCGTCGCGACGACGGTGACCCTGGGCGGTATCTCCTGGCCGCTGCTCCGCAAGGCCGGCTACCCCAAGGAACACGGTGGTGCCATCCTCGCCGCCGCCGGCATCGGTGCCATCATGTCCCCTCCCACCCTGGGAGCGGCGGCCTTCATCATCGCCGCACTCCTGGGCGTCTCCTACCTCCAGGTGCTGATCTGGGCCACCATCCCCACGGTGCTGTACTACTTCGGCATCATCCTCGCCATCGAGATGGACGCACGCCGCTTCAAGACCAAGGCCGTGGACTTCGACGTCAAGCCCGTGGGCAAACTGCTGCTCCGTTTCGGCTACCACTTCAGTTCCCTCGCCGCCATCGTGGTGTTCATGGCCATGGGAATGACCCCGTTCCGCGCCGTGGTCTACGCCACCTTCCTCGCGTTCGTCCTCAGCTTCCTCGACCGCGCCTCCTGGATGACACCGCGCCGGATCTTCGACGCCCTCGCCACGGGTGCCACCGGCGCCCTCTCGGTCATTCCCGTCATGGCCGCCGCGGGCCTGATCGTCGGCGTCATGACCCTCACCGGGCTGGGCCTGAAACTGGCGAACATCATCGTGGACTTCGCCGGTGGGAGCCTGCTCCTGACGGCGATCTTCTCGGCGATCTCCGTGATCCTGCTGGGCCTGGCGGTGCCCGTGACCGCGAGCTTCATCATCTCGTGGGTCATCATCGGACCGGCCCTGCAGGATGTGGGCGTCCCCGCCTTCGCCGCAGCGATGTTCATCTTCTACTACTCGGTGCTCAGCGAGGTCTCACCGCCCACGGCGCTCTCGCCGTTCGCAGCCTCCGCAATCACGGGCGGTAAACCGATCCAGACCATGTGGCTCACCTGGCGCTACACCCTCTCGGCGTTCCTCGTGCCGTTCATCTTCGTGCTCTCCGGCCCGGGCGTCGGGCTGCTGCTGCAGGGCGGCATCGGAACCATCGCCCTGGCGTTCAGCGTCTCGCTCGTGGCCGTGGGTGCCCTCGCGGTGTCCACCGGAGCATGGCTGTTCGGCCCGGCCCGCTGGCCCGAACGCGTGTTGCTGGGGCTGGGATCACTGCCGATGCTGGTCATGGAGCCGATGTACATCGGCATCGGAGCAGCCATCATCGCCGTAGGAATCGTCGTGCACCTCCTCGGCCTCAAGATGCACCGCAAGGACCATCCGAACGAGTCGGCAGGAACGCCCGCTGCCGATGCCACTCCAGAAGGAGCCACGGCCGTCGGCACCGGGGCTGCCAACAACCAGGCTCCCGGCAACCGAGCTTCCAACGACCGGGCTCCCGACAACCAGCCTCTGGGCACTGCCGACGGCACTCCCCGCACCGGAGCCGAATCGTCGTGACCTCCGCACCGCCGCCCGGCGCGGGCGGCACATTGCTCCAGGCCGTCACGGTGACCACCCTGGGCGTCCTGCCGGCGTTCCTGGTGGGTGCCCTCGCCGTGCAGATCCGGGCGGACCTCGGCATCGGCCCCGCCGAAATGGGCATTGCGGCCGCCACGCTGTTCGCAGTCTCCGGAATCTGCGCGCGGTGGCTCGGCCGGCTCGTCCAGCGGATCGGGGCAGCAAAGGGCGTGGTCGCCTCTGCCGTCCTGGCAGCGATCGCCCTCACCGGAGCCGGCCTGGCGCCGTCGTTCGGCGTCCTGATCGCCGCCCTCGCAGTGGGAGGGCTAGCCAACGGCCTGGCCCAGCCGGCGGCAAACCTCGGCATCTCGCGGGCGGTCAGCCCGGGCAGGCTCGGACTGGCCTTCGGCATCAAGCAGTGCTCCATCCCCGCCGCCGGTCTGATCGGGGGCCTTGCGGTTCCGGGCATCGCCCTGGTGCTCGGCTGGCGCTACGCTTTCGCCCTGGGCGTCGTCCTCGCCGTGTCGCTGGCCCTGTGGGCCGGACTGAAGGCACAGGGAACCCCTCCCTCGACGTCGGGGGCCGCAGCACCCGCTGATCGTGGAACCCCCCGACGCGGGCTCGTCCTGCTGGCCATCGGCGCCGGCCTCGCTGCGGCTGCCGCCACGTCCATGGGAGTATTCCTCGTCGACTCCGCCGTGGAATCCGGGATGTCGCCCAGCGCCGCGGGATTTCTCTTCGCCGGTGCCGCACTCCTGGGCCTCCTCATCCGAATAGCGCTCGGCGCCGCCATGGACCGGTATCCGCAACGCAGCCCCTACATCCTGGTGGCCAACCTGCTGACCCTCGGCGTGGCCGGCTATGTCCTCCTCGCCTTCGGTTCCTCCACCGCTTTCGTGCTCGGAGCGCTGCTGACCTACGCCGCTGGATGGACCTGGCCCGGACTCGTCCACTTCGCCGTGGTGCGTGACAACCGGCACGGCGCCGCCTCCGCCACCGGAGTCCTCCAAACCGGGCTCTCCCTCGGTGCTGCCGCCGGCCCCCTGCTGTTCGGTTTCCTCGTCGCCGCAACGTCCTACCGGACCGCATGGCTGACCGCCGCCGTCGTCGCCCTACTTGCCGCCGCGACCTTCCGGCTCGGCCGCCGGGTCATTCGTGCATCACGGTCGGCGGCGGAAGCCGCCGCACCGCAGGTCGCCCCCGAGTACGCAGCGCCGCTGGACACCACGGAGGCCGGAGCAGCCACGGTCACACCGGGAGCGGCCCCACCGCGCCTGGAACCACCAGTCCTGAAGGAATACCGATGAAAGGAAAGTCTTTATGACCGAACAGCTTCCGCACCTCTCCCCCGGACTCTGGGGGGTGCTGGCCACGCCATTCAGCGGAGCCGACCTCGCCGTCGACACCGCCTCACTCCGCCGTGAGGTCCAGCTCTACACCGCACTGCCGGCCACCGGGATGGTGGTCCTGGGTGTCTTCGGCGAGGGAGCGTCACTGACCGCGGCCGAACAAGCCCTCACCGTCAGCACCGTCGCCGACGAGGCGGGGAACACCCCGCTCGTGGTCGGTCTCTCCGCCCGGACGACCGCCGTCGCCATCGAGCAGGCCCTCACCGCGGTGGAGGCCGCCGGCAGCAACCTGGCCGCCCTCATGGTGCAGGCGAACACCGCCGACCCGGACGTGCTGACCGCCCACCTGACCGCCATCCACCGGGCCACCGGCGCGGGCATCGTGCTGCAGGACTACCCAGTGGCCTCCGGCGTGAAAATTAGCGCCGAGCAGATCCTTCGCGTCGTGGGGCAATGCCACTTTCTCGTCGCCGTGAAGTCGGAGGCTCCTCCCACGGCGTCCGCCATCGCGAAACTGACCCGTTCCACGGACATTCCCGTCTACGGCGGGCTGGGAGGCGTGGGGCTGCTCGACGAACTGGCCGCGGGCGCAGCCGGCGCCATGACCGGGTTCTCCCACCCCGAAGGCCTGCAGATCGCCCTGACAGCCTTCGCCGACGGTGGTTTCGCCGGTGCCCGCAGTGCCTTCGCGCCATGGTTGCCCCTGGCGAACTTCGAGGGCCAGCCCGGCGTGGGGCTCGCGCTGCGGAAGGAGATCCTGCGCCGCCGTGGAATCATCGCCGACTCGTCGGTCCGGCCTCCCGCTCCCGCGTTGCCGCGTGAGCTCGCAGATCTGATCGACGCACACCTCGACGCAGTACGAATGGAGATCGCCTGATGGATACAGGACTGACAGGAAAGAACGTTCTGGTGCCCGGCGCAAGCTCCGGGATCGGCCTGGCGATTGCGCAGGCACTCGCCGCCGAGGGAGCGAACGTCGTGCTCGCCGCACGGCGGGAGGACGTGGTGCAGGCAGAAGCGGCACGACTGCCCTCCGCCGTCGGAATCGCGATGGACCTGAACGACGACGGCGCCCCGGCTGCGCTGGTGGAGGCCGCCGAGCGCGCCTTCGGGCCGATCGACGTGCTGGTCCTCAACAGCGGCGGCCCTCCTCCCGGCGGCGCTGCCGACATCACCGATGTGCAGGCCCTCGCCGCCGTCAACCAGTTGCTGCTCCAGCACCTGCGGCTCACCTCCCTGGTGCTCCCCGGCATGCGGCAGCGGGGCTGGGGGCGCATCGTAGCGGTGGGATCCAGCGGAGTGCAGCAGCCGCTGCCCAACCTGGCGCTCTCGAACATCGGCCGTGCCGGTCTCGCGGGGTACCTCAAGACCCTGGCGGCCGAGGTCGCCGCCGAGGGCGTGACGGTCAACATGGTGCTCCCCGGCCGCATCGATACCGAGCGCGTCGCATCGCTGGACACCGCCGCGGCCAAGCGGACAGGCGCCACGCCCGCCGAGGCACGCGCCTCCTCCGAGGCCGGCATTCCCGCACGCCGGTACGGCACTCCGGCCGAATTCGCCGCGGTCGTCACCTTCCTGGCGAGCGCGCCGGCGTCGTATGTCACCGGAGAACAGATCCGGTGCGACGGCGGCATGGTCCGCGCCTACTAGAACCCCACCTCTTCCCCGATTAGAAAGGGCAGCTTCATGGCTCCCAGCATCCTCCACCTCTGTTCGATCAGCGGCGAATCCACTACCGGCGCACCCGGTGCTTCCGGGACCACCGAGACGGCGGCCGTCGTTCACCCGCGCCGCGGTGTGGCGCGGGTCTCCGACCTCCTTCCCGGCTTCACCGGCGACATCCTCGACGTCCTCACCGGGGATCTCCTCGGGCAGCTCGATGCCGCGGCGGAGACGGCCGACGACGCCGTCTTCAGCAGTCCCGATGGAGTCACCTTCGGCGCCCCCTACCGTCACCCCCGCATGCTCTGGGGCATCGGACTCAACTATGTGGAACACGCCTCGGATCTCTCTGAAGGCGTACCGGAAGAACCGGCGTCCTTCATCAAGGGTGACCACACCGTCATCGGGCCCGGCGAAGCCATCCCCATCCCGGAACAGAGCGAGCGCACCACCACTGAGGCCGAGGTGGCCGTGGTGATCGGCCGGTACTGCCGCAACGTCGAGCCGGAGGACGCCCTGGACTACCTGGTGGGTGTCGTGCCCGTCCTCGACCAGACGGCCGAGGACATCCTGCAGCGCAACCCGCGGTTCCTCACCCGCGCGAAGAACTTCCCCGGCTTCTTCTCCTTCGGGCCCCGCATCGTGCCGCTGGCCGAGGCAGTGGGCAGTGGCACCTTCGCCGACATGGAGGTTTCCACAGTGGTCAACGGCGAGGTGAAACGCAGCAACACGGTCTCCCATATGCGCTACGACCCCGCGTACCTGATCAGCTTCCACAGCAAGGTGATGCCGTTGTACCCCGGCGACATGATCTCCACCGGAACCCCCGGCGCCATCCACGTCACTCCGGGCGACACCGCCGAATGCCGCGTCTCGGGCGTCGGCGTACTCAGCAACCCCGTGACCGCGTCCCGCTAGGGCCGCAGGCACACTTTTTTGGAGGAGGAATTCGTTGAGCAGGAATTCGGAAAGGCCACCGGCCGGTTCGGGCCAGGCAGGCAGCCCGCCACCCGGCCCCTTGGAGGGGGTGAAAGTGGCAGACTTCTCACGGGTTCTCGCCGGACCGTTCGCCTCCATGATGCTCGCCGATTTCGGGGCGGACGTCCTGAAGGTGGAGAGCCCTGAGGGAGATGACACCCGCTCCTGGGTTCCCCCGGTGGACGAGCACGGAGTGGGCACCTATTTCTCCAGTGTGAACCGGAACAAGCGCTCGGTGGTCTGTGACCTCCGTAGTCCGGAGGGATTGGCGCGGGCCCTCGAGATCGCGCTGGAGGCCGACGTCGTCATCGAGAACTTCCGGCCCGGCGTCATGCAGCGCTTCGGGCTGGATTACGAGACCCTTTCTGCGCAACGACCGGACCTGGTGTACTGCTCCATCACCGGCTTCGGCAGTGCCGGCGGGGCCCACCTGCCCGGCTACGACCTCCTCGTGCAGGCGGTGGGCGGGCTCATGAGCGTCACCGGTTCGCAGGACTCCGAACCGAGCAAGGTGGGCGTGGCGCTGGTGGACGTGGTCACCGGCCAGAACGCGGTGGTGGGCATCCTTGCCGCGCTGCGCTCCCTGGACGCTACCGGGAGGGGCCAGCGTGTCGACGTCAATCTGCTCTCCTCCTTGCTCTCCGGCCTGGTCAACCAGGCCTCGAGCACGCTGGCCACCGGTGAAGCCCCACAGCGGATGGGAAACGCCCACCCCAGCATCGCCCCCTACGAAACACTGCGGACCGCCGACAGCCCCCTGGCCGTCGCCGTCGGGACCGATCGGCAGTTCGAGTCCCTGGTGCACGTCCTCGGCGTGCCGGATCTCGCCACTGACCCCCGTTTCCGCGGCAATTCGAACCGGGTGGCGCACCGCGGCGCACTCAAGACCCTGCTCGAGGAGCAACTCGGCACCCGAAGCGCCGTCGAATGGTCACGCCTGCTCAGTACAGCGGGTGTTCCTGCCGGCAAGGTCAACTCGATCGCCGAAGCGCTCCAGCTCGCCGACGACCTCGGGCTCACGCCCGTCGTCGAAATTGCTGACGCCGGGACGAACCGCACCAGTTCCCAGGTAGCCAACCCCATCCGGCTCTCCGAGACCCCGGCCAGCTACCGGCGCGTACCCCCGCTCCTCGGCGAGCACAACGGCGCAACCTTCACCGCACACCGCCACCCGTCACTCATCACCACAGTTACCGGAAAGTAGACCCATGACCGACCCTTCGGACCTTCTCGGAATCGACGCCCTGCTCTCGGACGACGAACGCGCACTGCGCGACCGCGTGCGCAGTTTCGTGGACACGGCCATCAAACCGAATATCGCCGGCTGGTACGACCGCGCCGAGTTCCCGCTGGAGATCGTGCCCCGCATGGCCGAGCTGGGGCTTCTCGGCATGCATATCAAAGGCTACGGCTGCCCCGGGCGGAGTTCCGTCGAGTACGGGCTGGCGGCACTTGAACTCGAGGCCGGCGACTCCGGGCTGCGCACCTTCGTCAGTGTGCAGGGCTCCCTGGCCATGAGCGCCATCGCCAAGCACGGTTCGGAGGAGCAGAAGAACGAGTGGCTGCCGAAGATGGCGGCCGGCTCGGCGATCGGCTGCTTCGGCCTCACCGAGCCCTCCGGCGGGTCGGATCCCGGCAGCATGCTCACGTTCGCCAGGCGCGACGGCGACGACTGGGTCCTGAACGGCAGCAAGCGCTGGATCGGGCTGGCGTCGGTGGCACAGGTGGCGATCATCTGGGCCAACACCGACGACGGCGTCCGCGGCTTCGTGGTGCCGACGGACACCCCGGGCTTCAAGGCCACCCCGATCGTGCAGAAACTCTCGATGCGGGCCTCGATCCAGTGCGACATCGAACTCACCGACATCCGCCTGCCCGGCACAGCACTGCTGCCGAAGGCCAAGGGACTCCGCGGCCCCTTCGAGTGCCTCAACGAAGCCCGTTACGGCATCATCTGGGGCGCCATGGGAGCCGCACGCGACAGCTACTTCGCCGCGCTCGACTACTCCCGCGAACGCCTGCAGTTCGGCAGGCCGCTCGCCGGCTACCAGCTCACCCAGCAGAAACTCGTCAACATGGCCCTGGAGATCAACAAGGGGATGCTCCTGGCCCTGCAGGTGGGAAGGCTCAAGGACGCCGGAACCCTGCAGCCCCACCAGATTTCGGTGGGCAAGCTGAACAACTGCCGTGAGGCGATCGAGATCTGCCGTGAAGCCCGGGCGATGCTCGGCGGCAACGGCGTCACGCTCGACTACTCCCCCCTTCGCCACGCCAACAACCTCGAGAGTGTGCGCACCTACGAGGGGACTGACGAGGTCCATACGCTGATCCTCGGCAACCACATCACCGGCATCCCGGCCTTCCGGTAGCGCCGCCGTGATCGAGTCCGTTCCCCCCGCCGGCCAGGCAACACCTTCAGGCAGTGTGCCGGTGAGGAAATCCGCAGCCTCGACGGGCCCCGCCACCAGGATCCGGCGTGGCCTGACGAGCTACGGCGACGCGGGGTTCTCCCTGTTCCTGCGCAAGGCCTTCATCAAGGGGGCCGGCTATTCGGATGACGCCCTGGACAAGCCGGTGATCGGCATCATCAACACGGGCAGCGGCTTCAATCCGTGCCACGGCAATATGCCCGCACTGCTCGAAGCCGTGAAGCGCGGGGTACTGATGGCCGGCGGACTGCCGATCGACTTTCCCACCATCTCGCTCCACGAAAGCTTCTCGCAGCCCACCAGCATGTTCCTGCGCAACCTCATGTCCATGGACACCGAGGAGATGATCCGCGCCCAGCCCATGGACGCCGTCGTCCTCATCGGAGGCTGTGACAAGACGGTGCCCGCGCAGCTGATGGGCGCGGCGTCGGCGGGGGTGCCCGCGATCACCCTGGTGACGGGGTCTATGCTCACCGGCGGCCACCGCGGGCAGCGCGTTGGTGCCTGCACCGACTGCCGGGCCTTCTGGGGGAAGTTCCGGAGCGGCGAGATCGATCAGCAGGAGATCGACGACGTCAACTCGAGGCTCGTGGGAAGCGTCGGCACGTGCTCGGTCATGGGAACGGCCAGCACCATGGCGTGCCTGACCGAGGCCATGGGCATCGCCCTGCCCGGCAGTGCCAGCCCGCCCGCCGTCACTGCCGACCGCGTGCGCATCGCGGAACAGACCGGGACGCAGGCCGTGGCGCTCGCCGAACGCGGTACCGAGATGGGCACCATCCTCACCCGGGAGGCTTTCGAGAACGGGTTGCGGGTGCTCCTGGCGATCGGCGGGTCCACCAACGCGATCATCCACCTCACCGCCGTAGCCGGGCGTCTAGGGATCCGTCTCAGTCTGGAGGATCTGGACCGGATGAGCGTAGAGACCCCCGTACTGGTGGACCTCAAACCCTCGGGCGCCTACTACATGGAGGATTTCCACCGCGCAGGCGGGGTTCCGGCCGTCCTGCGTGAACTCGGCGACCTCATCCACCGGGACGTGCCCACCGTCACCGGCCGCACCCTGGGCGAGGAGATCGACGACGCCGGCCCCGGCTTCCCGCAGGACATCGTGCGGCCGCTGTCGAACCCGATCTACCCGGAGGGCAGCCTCGCGTTCCTGCGGGGCAACCTCGCGCCGGGCGGCGCCATCATCAAGCAGGCAGCCGTTCCAGCGCACCTGCTGGAGCATACGGGGCGTGCTGTGGTGTTCGAGGACACGGCGGATCTCGCGGCACGGATCGACGACGAGGACCTCCACGTCGTGGCCGAGGATGTGCTCGTGCTGCGGAACATCGGGCCCGTCGGCGCACCCGGCATGCCGGAGGCCGGCTACCTTCCCATTCCCAGGAAACTCGCGGCGCAGGGGGTGAAGGACATGGTGCGCATCTCGGACGGCCGCATGTCCGGCACCGCTGCCGGAGCCGTCGTCCTGCATGTCACACCTGAGTCGGCGGTCGGGGGGCCGCTGCGGCTCGTGCGGACCGGCGACACCATCACCCTGAGCGTCAGCCGCCGGCTGATCCAGCTCGAGGTACCCGAGGACGAGCTGATGCGACGCGAGCGAACACTGGGACCACCGCCGGCGCCCGCGGCAGAGCGCGGCTACCGGAAGCTGTACGTGTCGGAGGTGACGCAGGCCGATGAAGGGTGCGATTTCCGGTTCCTGCAAAGTACCGGGCTGCCGCGCCCGGAAGGGTCCCAGTCGTTGCTCAAGGCACCGTAGGATCAAGGAAAATTGCTGATCGGAAAGGGAATTACCATGAATACTCCCCAGACAATGCCGGACAACTGGCAGCGTGCCCTGCTGATCATGGCCCATCCCGATGATCCCGAATACGGCACTGCCGCCGCCGTCGCACAGTGGACCGGAGCCGGAAAGGATATCTCCTACCTCCTGGCCACCCGCGGTGAGGCCGGCATCGCCGGAATGAGCCCGGCGGAGGCCGCCATGGTCCGGCTCGAGGAGCAGCGCAGGGCCTGCGAGCAGGTGGGCGTCGAGAACCTGACCTTCCTCGACTACCCCGACGGGCGGATCGAGAACACCCTCAAGCTGCGCAGGGACATCGCCCGCGCCATCCGGCGGCACCGGCCCGACGGCATCATCACCCTGAACTTCGGGGAGACGTGGGGCCCCGGCCGCTGGAACTCCTCGGATCACCGCCAGCTCGGACGGGCAGTGCTCGACGCAGTGGCTGACGCCGCCAACGAGTGGATCTTCCCCGAGCTGGCCGAGGCCGAAGGCCTCATCCTGCACCCCGTCCAATGGGTCGCCGTCGCCTCACCGAGGCCTACCCACTGGCTGGAGGTCGATGCCGACAGCGTCGAGCGCGCGGTGGCCTCCCTCGCCGAACACCGGCAGTACCTCTGCGCGCTCAGCAACGAGCCGGTCGAGGTACAGGCCCGGCAGCAGATCGACATCATGACCGGTGGTGCCGAATCAGCGAAACGACGGGTCGGATTCGAGCTGTACTCCTTCTGATCGCAGTGCTGCAGGTTGGGATCGAACGTCTGCAGGGCCGATCGAAGCAGCTTCGACCCGACCGGCAGGTGCCGGGACTCCACCGATTCCCCTGATTCCCCGAACCCGCAACTTCAGTGCAGATCCGCACCCAGCTGTCCGGCCAGGTCGGTCATGCTTTCCGAGGTGAGGTCCCAGGCGCCCGTAGGGCCTTGATCCGATGTCTGCTGCGGCCCGTATTCAGTACGGCGGGTGATGAAGGCAGTAGCCAGACCGTTCAGTTGCGCGGCTTCAAGATCCTGGTTGTGCGCTGCCGCGAGCATCAGCTCACCCGGGTCCATCCCGAGAAGCCCGGCTGTCCGGAGGTAGGCCTCCTGTGAGGGTTTGTAGGCGCGGGTGATGTCGGAGCCGATAATGACATCCCAGGGCAATCCGGTGTATTTGGCCATATTCACCAGCAGCGAGGTATTTCCGTTGGACAAGGGCCCGATAATGTACCCGCTCCGCAAAGCTGTCAGCCCCGGAATACTGTCAGGCCAGGCAGGGAGGCGGTGCCATGATCGATTCAGGTCATCGACGGCATCCGATTCGAATTGCCCAGGGTTGACGCCGTGGTTCCGAAATACCTGATCAAGACCTTCGCGGTGCAATTCATCCAGCAGAACGAAGGGGCGGGCGCCCGAGCGCACCAGGTCGAGGGCAGGTTGATACAGGCTCCGCCAGTCGTCCGCGAATCGCTCAGCATCGAGGTGCAGGCCCTGGGAAGTAGCGAAAGCCCTCACGTCCCGCGTGATTCCGGTCCGCCAGTCCACGACTGTGCCGAACGTGTCGAAGAGGACGGCCCTGATCCGCCTGCCGGTGGAGGGTGATTCGAAGGGACGGAAGGCCATGGTTGTCCTTTCCAGTTCGACGCAAGGATACCGCCGGATCAATGGCGGCACAGTGGCTGTTCCACAGCTATTCTTGCACCATATGCGGACAGCTTTTCCGGTTGGTCACGGAGCCGTTCGCTGTGGAAATGATCCGCGTTCTGAACTGACGGCAATCCGCGCGATTCAGCAGAACGAATCAGAATTGTCGTCCGATTCCGTAGAACTATGCCGTTCACCGTCGAATACAGGGAGCTCTAGTGAAGTCGTTTGCATGTGGAGATGTGGTTCCGGGCTGCGAAGCCCGTTGGGTCTGCAGTACTGATGATGAAATCCTGGTCAATGTCGGAGCGCACGCGGCATCCGCGCACGGGTTGACCGAGTTCCCGGTCGACCTTGTCCAGTCGGTTCGCAGAGCTATCGTCCCGGTTAGTTGATTCCCGCGGCCGACACGTCCCGGCCCGGGACCGGCGCACCTGCCGTCTCGGGCTGGGAAGCGCTCCTTGCGGCCGCCTGCCGCGGTGAAGGCCTTTCCACGGCCTACCAGCCCATCGTCGATACCTCGCGCGGCACGGTGGTCGGATATGAAGCCCTCGCCCGTTTCCCGGGTTTCCTAGAGAGGAACCCTGAGGTCTGGTTCTCCGCCGCGCGTACCTACGGGAAGTCCGCGGCTCTGGAATCGGCAGCGCTGCGGGCAGCGCTCGCAGCGCGGGCTGCGCTCCCACCCAACTGCTTCCTCACGGTCAATGTCTCCCCCGAACTGCTGACCTCGGAGGAGGTCCGGAGTGTGTGGCGGAATGAGGGGAACCTGGGAGGTCTCGTCGTCGAACTGACGGAGCAGGCTCCCATCGATTCCTACCTGGAACTCGAGCCCGACCTGAACCAGTTGCGCGCCGCTGGAGCCCTGATCGCGATCGACGACGCCGGTGCCGGGTACGCGGGGCTGAGGCATCTGCTGGCGCTAAGGCCCTCCCTGATCAAGATCGACCGGGAACTCGTTCAGAATGTCGACCGCGACGAGGCGAAGCGGGCACTGATCGAGATGCTCGGGACATTCGCCAGCCGCGTCGATGCCTGGATTCTTGCGGAGGGCGTCGAACGGGTCGAAGAACTTGATGCGCTCGTCTCCCTCGGCGTTCCCCTGGTGCAGGGCTACCTCCTGGCCCGGCCTGCCCCGCCCTGGGCCGGCCTCGATCTGGACCTCGCTCACCGCCTGGCCGTCAACCGCCCGGTGGACCACAAAAGGCTCATCCGCGACGTCGTCGAAACGGCCACGACTGCCGTCAGCGCGGCGCAGGCCGCTGCCGCCTTCACGGCCGACCCCGGGTTGCAGTCGGTGGTGCTTCTCGGTGAACAGCTGCGGCCGGTTTCCGTCCTTGACGTGGGCGCGGCGGAACTCGGCGTGGTGAGCCAGGGGATGCGCGTGAACCTCGACACGCCGCTGGCCGAGGCCCTGGCCCGCTGCATGACGCGGGAGAAGGCAAGCCGCTTCGAGCCCCTGCTGGTGACGGACAACGCGGGCCGGTTCGCCGGGGTTGCCCGCCTGGAGCGCATTATCGCAGCACTGACCACGACGGGCCCGGAGCTATCCGGAAGCTAGCCCGCCGGGACCCGCAGGGAATCGGTGTGCTGAAAGCATTCCTGCCGTAAGTAACATGTTAATCACTCGTAGTGCACCCCGGTCAGCGGTTGCCGACCACCAGCCCTTGAAGGAGCTCCATGACGTATGCCGTCCCGGTTCCCACTCCCCCCAGTCTCCCGATCAGCGGCAGCGAAACTCTCTTTCCCGTGCGGAGGGTGTTCTGTGTCGGGCGCAACTACGGAGACCATGCACGCGAGATGGGCGCTGATCCGAACCGGGAACCGCCGTTCTTCTTCCTGAAGCCGGCGGACGCCGTCTTCACGCCGAAAGAGACGGAAATCCTGGGCGGCACCCTCCCGGTTGTCCCCTACCCACCCCAGACCGCGGATCTCCACCACGAAGTCGAACTGGTGGTGGCGCTCGGACAGGGCGGCACCGGGATCGACCCCGCTGACGCGCTGGACACCGTATGGGGTTACGGCGTAGGGGTGGACCTGACCCGCCGCGACCTGCAGTCGGAGGCGAAGAGCCTGAGGCGTCCCTGGGATCTCGCCAAGGGCTTCGACTGGTCCGGACCGTGTTCACCGCTCCGCCCGGTCAGCGCGGTGGGGCACCCCGCCGACGGCCGGATCTGGCTGGATGTGGACGGCGTGCTCCGGCAGGAGGGCGACCTGAGGGACCAGATCTGGACTGTCGCCGAGATCATCGCGCACCTCTCCCGATCCGTCGCACTGCGTCCCGGGGACCTTCTCTTCACCGGCACCCCGGCCGGCGTCGGAGCCCTGCCACACGGAAGCTCGGTCACCGCCGGCATCGACGGAGTTGCCGAACTCTCGTTCACCATCGCGTGAGCCGGACACCGGCGGGACGGACCACAAGGCAGCCCCTCGCCGACCAGGTCCACACCGCGCTCCTGGCGCAGTTCCTCGACGGCCGGCGGAAACCGGACGAGGTGCTGAACCTCGTATACCTCGCCAGGGAGTTCGACGTCAGCCAGACGCCGCTGCGTGAGGCGCTGGCCCGGCTCGAGCACACAGGACTGGTGATCCGCGAAGCCCACAAGGGGTACCGGGTTGCCCCGCTCTTCAGCCTCGAGGACCTCCGGAAACTGATGGATGCCCGCCTGGTCCTCGAGCCGGCCCTGGCGTACGAAGCGGGCCTGCGCGTCACACCGGAATTCCTCGACCGTCTCGCCGAAACCATCTCCTCCCTCGAAACCGGCGCCCACTCCCCGGGCAAACCCCCTGTTCCGAGTTTCCTCGAGGCGGACGAGCAGTTCCATGCCGCGATCGCCCACCAGGCGAACAACCGGTTCCTCGAGGACGCCTGGAGATCCTTCGGCGGCCAGGCGCAGCGCTTCCGCCTCTACGCCAAAGCCAGTTCGACGGCGCCCACCACCACCATTGCCGAGCACCAGGCGATCCTCGATGCCTTCCTGGAGCGCAACGCCGAGGCTGCGTCCTCAGCCATCCGCTCCCACATCCAGAACGCGAAAGCCCGCGCCCTTTCCGACCGCCGCATGGTGACCGCGGAGGTCGAGGAGGCAGGCTCCCCCACCGGGTGAGGACAGGGTCAGCCCCCCGTGGGTACAGGGGCCGCCGCCGTGGCGACGGGGCCGACGCGCGCCAGCTGACCCGGCCCAGTACAGCTAGCGCCGGGGTGTGCCCTGTCCGAGCGGCGTCAGGATCATGTCGGTTCCGGCCCTCCCGCAGATCGCCCGCAGGTGTTCGAGAAGAGGCTCGGGAAGAGGAATGCCGTCCCTGCTACGGCTGGTGTGTGCCTCGGCTTCGGGCTCACCCGGAAGAACGACGCCGGGTTCGTCCTGGGTCATCAGGCGGACGAGCTCGTCGACATACCCGGCGGTGGCCCCGGCCTCGGCCACGCTGTTCGGGTCGATGACCAGGACGAAGTGTCCCAGGTTGTCGCTGGGCCCGTCATACAACGGCAGGGCGGCTCCCGAGAACGCCGCGCTGAGGACGTGGACCATCAGGCTCAGCCCGAAGCCCTTGTGCCCGCCCGTTTCGGTGCTCGGACCGCCGAGCGGGCTGACGGTTGCCTCCTGCGTGGTCAGCAGCGAATGGGCGAGCGAGGCGTCGGTGATGGTCCTGCCCGACCGGTCGCTGACCCAACCGACCGGGAGGTCCTTGCCGGCCAGGGCGTAGGCCTTCACCTTGTTCATCGCCACGACGCTCGTGGACATGTCGACCACCAGTTCCCCTCCGGTGGTGCGTGGGGCGGCGAAGGCAATCGGATTCGTCCCGAGAATCGGCGTCGTGCCCCCCGCAGCGGCAACCACGGGTGTGCGCGTCGTTGTCGTCATCAGAGCGACCAGGCCGCGCTGCGCGGCGCTCCGGACGTAGTGCCCGAGCGCTCCCAGATGGTGTGAATTGCCGACGGCGACCGCCCCGATTCCACAGGCCGCGGCCTTCCGGATCGCCAGGTCCATGGCGAAGAGTCCCGCCGGGTGTCCGAGGCCCGCACCGGCGTCGACGACGGCGAAGGCTGGAGCATCTCGAACCACCCGGGGAACGGCATCGAGCCTGAGGCGGTCCTCGAGAAGGAGTTTCTCGTAGAGCATCAGCATCGACACGCCATGCGAATCAATGCCGGCCAGATCGGTCTCGACCATCACCGTGGCCGTGGCGGCCGCCGCTTCCGGCGGCATTCCCCAGGCGGAGAGGACCGCGACGATCTGCCGGTGCAGCTGTGCGGCGTCGAAGCGGCTCGTATTCTCCCCGTTCACCGGTTCCCCTCCTCCAGCTCGTCGGCAATACGCCTGCCGATCTCGAGGGCGGCGGTCGCCGCCGGCGAGGGCGCGTTGAGCACGTGGATCTGGCGGGGTGCCCGCTCGAAGTAGAAATCGTCGACAAGGTCGCCGTTCCTCCGCATCGCCTGCGCGCGGACTCCCGCGTGGGTCGGCACGAGGCTGTCGTCCGCGAGCTCGGGCACGAGTTCCCGCAGGCTCGCCAGGAACTTCTTCTGCGACAGCGACCGTGCCACCTCGGAGAGCCCCACCTTCCAGAATTTTGCCCCGAGCTTCCACAGCCCGGGCCAGGCAGCACTTTCAAAGACGTCCCGTGGATTGATGCTGAGCCAGGTGTAACCTTCCCGAGCCAGGGCGAAGATTGCATTGGGCCCGGCATGGACACCGCCGCCGATCATCTTCGTCAGGTGGACGCCGAGGAAGGGGAAACTCGGATCCGGCACCGGGTAGATCAGGCCCCGTACCAGGTGCGACTGGTTCGGGGTGAGCTCGAAGTATTCACCGCGGAACGGAATGATGCGCACCTCGGGGGTGAGGCCGGCCAGCCGCGCGATGCGGTCGCTGTGCAGGCCGGCGCAGTTGATGAGGTCGTCGGCGGAGATCTCACCCGTGGTGGTCGAGACGGTCACGGAACCGCCGCCCGCCGAGATCCCGGTGACTTCCGTTCCCAGCAGGATCTCGCCCCCGGCCTCCGTGATCAGCCGTCCGAGGGCCTCGCAGATGCCCCGGTAGTCGACGATCCCCGTCGACTCCACCCGGAGGGCGGCAACGCAGGCGACATGGGGTTCATAGGCGCGGGCCTCCTCGGGGGTGACCATCCGGCAGGGGACGCCGTTGGCGAGGCCCCTTCGATGCAGCTCCTCCAGTGCCGGGAGCTGCTCCGGGCGGGTGGCGACCACCAGCTTCCCGCAGATGTCCACGGCAACCCCGTGGTCCTCGGCGAACCGGTGCATCGACTGCGCGCCGGCGGTTCCCAGGGTTGCCTTCAGGCTTCCCGGCGCATAGTAGAGGCCCGAGTGGATGACTCCTGAATTATTGCCCGTCTGGTGCTCTGCTAGCCGGGGCTCCTTGTCGACCACGGTCACGCGGTAGCCGCGGAGCGCGAGCTCGTACGCGGTGGCAAGGCCGACTATTCCTGCGCCCACAACAACAACGGAGCTCTTCATCTTCGTGTTCCTCTTCTGACGTCGACGTCGTACCGGAAAGCAGCGAACCTGCAGCAACTGTATATGGTTGTCGGCAAGGATATAGAGTTCGAGGCTCGGCCGAAGTCGCCACGACGTCCAGGCCCTGCCCTCGCCCCATCCGGAAGGACCAGCACATGCCATCGCATCCGAGCGACACCCCACTCACCCTGATGAGCTCCCTCGTGGTGCGGAAAGCTCTGGACGGCGGTGTCCTGTCGGCTTACGAGCAGGCCTCCGGCTCCTCGCTGCGGACAGAGTACGTCCCCACGACCATCCTCCTGGAACGGCTCGACGCCGGCGCCGAACCGGATGTACTGATCGGCACCCGGGAAGCGCTGCTGCGCCTCGAGGGGTCGGCCGTCGTCGTCGGAAGTGGACTGCCGCTCGTGCGATCCGCGATCGGGCTGGGCGTGGCCTCCGGCGCTCCCCGCCCGGCCATCACCACCGAGAGCGACCTCATCGACGCCCTGCTCGGCGCCCGCTCCGTTGCTTTCTCACGGGCCGGGCAGAGCGGAATCTTCTTCCAGGAACTGCTCGGCCGCCTCGGTATCGCGGACCAGGTACTCTCCCGGGCCACTGCTCTCGACACGGGCTTCACGGGCGTCGCCGTGACCGACGGCCGGGCCGATCTTGCACTGCAGCAGGTCAGCGAACTGATGTTCGTGGACGGGGTCGACGTCGTCGGTCCGTTGCCGCATGAATTCCAGCACTACAGCGTGTTCGCCGTCGCCGTCGGCTCCGGTGCGGCGAACCGGCACGCAGCGGAAGGCCTCGTCCGCCACCTGACGGGTCCCGCGGCACGGGAGGCGTATGCGGCAACCGGCCTGCAGAACCTCCACCCCGGGGCACAGGGCGAGATGCCGCAACAGTAGGCTGGGCTCGTGGTGAACGACACTTCGGATCTCCCCCGCGGCGGCCTGGCTGCGCTGTGCGCTGCAGAGACGACGAGTTGGGGATTGCTCTACTACTCGCTGCCCGTAGCGGTCATCCCAATCGTGCGGGACACCGGCTGGTCCGCCACAGCAGTCACCGGCGCATTCTCCGCAGGGCTGATCGTGTCGGCCGCGGTGGGCGTCTGGATCGGCAGGCTGCTGGACAGGCGCGGACCGAGGGCCGTCATGGCCGGCGGAAGCGTCGTCGGTGCGGCGGCCCTCGTTCTGGTTGCCCTCGCCCCGAACTATCCACTGTTCGTCCTGTCCTGGCTAGTGGCGGGCTGCGCGCAGGCAGCAGTCCTCTACCAGCCCGCCTTCGTGGTGATCACCCGCTGGTACGGCCCCGCCCGCCTCCGGGCGCTCACCACCCTGACGCTCATCGCCGGATTCGCCTCCACCATCTACTCGCCACTGACCGCGCTGCTCATTGAACGGGTGGGGTGGCGCACGGCTTTCCTAGTTCTGGCCGGAACACTCGCCGTCGTCACCCTTCCGTTGCACTGGTTCTTCCTCAACGCTGCGTGGACCACGCATCCGGCCGCCGGCCCCCACAGCGCCGGCGGGATCCGGGCGGTCACCCGGAGCCGGCGCTTCGTCATGCTCCAGGTTGCCATGGCCCTGACCACCCTCGCCCTGTTCGCTGTCACCCTCAACCTCATTCCGCTCCTCCTAGAGCGTGGATTCGACTACCGGACGGCGGCGCTGGTCTTCGGACTCGTCGGCGCGGGGCAGGTTCTCGGGCGCCTCGGGTATGGAGCGCTGCAGGGGCGAACTCCCCCCGTTCGCCGCACCGTCCTCCTGACCGGCTCCGGCGCGCTGTGCCTGGCCCTGCTGGGAGTGTTGCCGGGACCCGCCGTCGTACTGGTGGTGGTGGTGATCATCGCCGGAATGCTCCGCGGCTGCAACACGCTCCTGCAGGCCACCGCCATCGCTGACAGGTGGGGCACCAGCAGCTTCGGCGCCGTCCACGGCGTGTTCATCGCACCCATCACTGCGATGGCGGCTCTCGCCCCGGCAGCAGGGCCCCTCCTTGCCGGTCAGCTGGGAAGCTACTCCGCGATGGCGGCGGGCATGGCGGTCCTCGCCGCCGTGGCTGTGGTGGCCGCGGCGCGTTCCTGAGCGGACCGACGCGCCGCGCCATCCGGTTCGGGCACAAAAAAGCAGGGCGGGAAAAATCCCGCCCTGCTTCATCCATCCAGGCCAGAAAGAGGCCGGACTGCCTTAGAGAGGCTGGATATTTGACGCCTGGGGACCCTTGGGGCCCTGCTCGGTGTCGAAGCTTACCTTCTGGTTCTCATCGAGCGAGCGGTAGCCGCTCGCGTTGATGGCGGAGAAGTGTGCGAACACATCTGCGCTTCCGTCGTCAGGAGCGATGAAACCAAAGCCCTTTTCAGCGTTGAACCACTTCACGGTACCTGTTGCCATTGTTATATATCCTTCTGAAATTCAGACGCCATCCGACTTTCGGAAAGCCCCAGTCGCGGCGTGCTTGTCCGCTTTTTCAGAAACACGGCACCTCCCCGGAGGGGTGCACCGCGCGAAATACAAATGCGCAACACTACAACTAGGTCTTACTTAACCAAACTCAGGTGGGTAATGGCAAGCAGGATCCTGAACGAACTTTAATTTGTGACGTTCAGACAGCTGCGGGCTGGACGATTTCGGCCACCAGTTCGAAGGATCTCAGCCACGCCTCGGTGGAGCCGGCCTGGGTCGCCACGATCAGTTCGTCCGCTCCCGCATGGCCGGTGAACCAGTCCAGGTAATCGCTGACCTCGCGCGCAGTACCCACCGCCGAGTAGCGTGCCATCTGCCCGATCTGCTGGCCCGCGGGGGAATTGAGGATCACCTCGGACTCCTCCCGGGTGAACTGCTGGCCCCTTCCCAGGAGCAGCGAGACCCGCCGCCGCTTGGCCTCCGAGAATTCACGCTGGGCATCGGCAGCCGTGTCGGAGGCGATGACGTTGACTCCCGCCAGCACGTGCGGGCGCTCCAGTTGCTCCGAGGGCCGGAACTCCCTGCGGTAGATGGCGACGGCGTCGAGCAGGGCCTGGGGCGCGAAGTGGGAGGCGAAGGCGAAGGGAAGACCCAGTGCAGCGGCGAGCCGCGCCCCGAAAAGGGATGACCCGAGGATGTAGAGCGGCACGTTCGTCCCGGCCCCGGGTGTGGCCTGCACTCCGGCCACACGTGTTTCCCCGCTGAGGTAGCCCTGGAGTTCAAGGACGTCCTGCGGGAAGGTGTCAGCAGCGGAAGGGTCGCGGCGGAGGGCACGCATCGTATTCTGGTCGCTGCCGGGAGCACGGCCGAGCCCGAGGTCGATGCGGCCCGGGTGAAGGGTCTCTAGGGTGCCGAACTGTTCCGCGATGGTGAGCGGCGAGTGGTTGGGCAGCATCACACCGCCGGAGCCGAGGCGGATGGTCTTCGTATGGGCCGCGACATGACCCACCAGCACGCTCGTGGCGGAGGAGGCGATGCTTCCCATGTTGTGATGCTCCGCGTACCAGATCCGCGTGTAGCCCCACTCCTCGGCGCGCTGCGCGAGGGCGACACTCGAGGCAAAGCTCTCCGCCGCCGTCGACCCCTCCGCTATCTGCGCGAGGTCAAGGATGGACAGGGGAACAGTCATGGTGGTGGGACCTTTCACGGCGGACGCAACCAGTGCCGGATGCTTAAGGTGGAACCGCCGGAACGGCGGGGTTATTTCCCCCGCCCTTCCCATCCACGAGATCTGCGAGGATGGAGCCATGGCCACCTTCGAACTTCCGACGACAGTATCCGGCCTCCGTGCCCGCCAGGACGAACTGGTACGTGCCCTGGCTGTCGAGAACAGCACTGCCACGCTTCAGTTCCTCAGTGATGAGCTCGAGGCCATCCAGCGTCGGCTGGAGCAGGACAGGTAGCCTCCTCCGCCTCGTCGAGGAGAGCTCCCGCAGCAGCGAAGCCGTTCCCCCAAGGTGCACCGTCATCGCTCTCTGTGCGTGCTCGGCGTTCCCGCCAAGGACCGCCCGAACGACGGAGGCGTGCTGCCGGTTCATGGTGGACGGCGGTATCGCCGGCGCCTGTGTCACGACGCTCCGAACCGTCAGATGGCCGTCTTGGGCGCCACGTCCCCGGTGCCCGCTTCGCGGATCGCCTTGCGCTCACGCGCGCGGTCGAGGGCGTTGATCACCGGCGCCGCCGTCACGCCGTGCAGGAGGATCGACATCACGATCACGAGACCCACGATGCGCCACAGGGCCTCGTCCTCGCTGGCGAAATCGCCCTTCGACAGCGCGTAGCTGAGGTAGTAGATGGAGCCGATGCCGCGAACGCCGAAGAAGGAGATGACGCTGCGCTCCCACGGGCCCGTGCTGCCCCTGCTGAGGCTGATCCAGCCTGCAAGTGGCCGCACCAGGAGAAGGAAGGCCAGGGCGACGAGGATCTCGACGACAGTGACTCCCGCCAGCAGGCCCCTCGCCACCGCGCCGCCGAGGAGGACGAGCACCACCACGGTGAGCAGCCGCTCGAGCTGCTCGATGTAGCTGTGCAGCACCCCGTGGAACCCGTGGGTCTGCTCCCCGGAGCGGATGGTGACCGCGCAGACGAAAACGGCGATGAACCCGTACCCCTCGACCATCTCCGTCACCCCGTAGGTCAGGAAAGTGGCAGCCAGGGCAACGAACCCCTCGGAGTGGCTGGCCATCCGCGCACTCTCGATCCGGGATTGGAAGAAGACCCGGCCCAGCAGCTTGCCCACACCGAACCCGAAGAGGCACCCGATGCCGATCCGCCACACCACGTCCAGGGCGAAGAACTCGGGGAACCAGGCCGACGGCGCCGCACCGACCAGGCTCACCGCGATGGCGAGATACACGAAAGGGAAAGCGAGCCCGTCATTGAGCCCGGCCTCCGAGGTCAGGGCGAAACGGACCTCATCCTCGGCTTCGAGTTCCTCCTCCGTCTCGGAGGGCTCGCCCACCTGCACTTCTGACGCGAGCACCGGGTCCGTGGGCGCGAGGGCCGCCGCTACGAGGATCGCGCCGGCCAGTCCGAGGCCCAGCGCCCAGACGCCCAGCAGCGTGAAGACGATCAGGCACAGCGGCATCGCGATCCCGAGCAGGCGCCACGTGGTGGCCCAACGTTTGCGGCCAACCTTCCGGTCCAGGGCCAGGCCCGCACCCATGAGGGAGATGATCACGCAGACTTCGCTGAGGTGGATGGTGATGTCGCTGTACGCGATGGGATCCGGGCTGGGAAGATCGCCGGCGATGGAGAAAACCAGGACCCCTGCGCCGAAGAAGATCATGGGCATCGACACCGGAGCCCGCATCAGCAGGCGTGGCAGCAGGGCAGCGGCGAAGACGGCGAGTCCTGCTGCAGCGAATATCAGGCTCGGCGCTTCGAACACCGGCACCTCTTTCCTCGAACGAATCAACGCACGCCGGAGAAAGGCGCGCTCGTGTAGGTTACGCCGATTCCAGAAGCTGCGGGGGACGGTCCTCCCCGGCGCCGGCACTTGACGGCCCGCCGGGAATGCGGCATTCCATTGCTGACAGCGGAAAGGACAGCCCGCGGACGCCGTCCGTTCCCGACGCGTGAGAGCATGAAAGTATGCCCAATTCCAGCCACCCCATGGTCGATGTCACCGACATCATCCGCATTGTGGGAGGTGCCGCGTTCCAGCGGGGACAGACCTACGCGAAGGACGGCGCAGTGAGCGTCCTCGCGTGGGACGCCGAATCCAGCATCCTGACCGGCAGGGTGCGCGGAAGCGCACCCACGGATTACCGCACCAAGCTGCGGCTCAGTGTGAAGGGTGACGGCCGCTTCCGGCCGCTCGAGAACCACTGCAGCTGCCCGGTCGGCGCGGACTGCAAGCACGTGGCGGCCACCGCGCTCCAGAGCAACACCGAGCATGTCCTCGCGCGGCAGGAAGCCTCGGCAGCGCCGGAGCCCCGCAGACTGCCGGACGGCTGGCAGGCATCACTCGGCGGCCTGATCGGGCAGCACGACGACGCCGGCACCGCCGTGACGTCGTCGCCGACGCCCCTCGGCCTCCAGTTCGAACTGCGCACGCCCGAAGTGGCGGTGCAGCGGTGGGGTTCCGCCGCTGACCGCCAGGGCCAGCGCACGCTCAACAGCCGCCTGGGCGTGCGGCCGGTCAGCCGGAACGGCAAGGGCAAGTGGATCAAGAACAACCTGTCCTGGGGAAGCATCAGTTACCAGACGTACGGCCTCACGCTGGATCCCGACCAGCACCGGTGGTTCTCCCAGTTCCCCGCGCTGCACCGCGGGACGGGCGTCAACTATTTCGGCAACAACGATTCCTGGCTGTACCTCGACGAGTTCAGCAACCCCCTGCTGTGGCACCTGCTCGAAGAGGCCCAGCGGCTCGGCATCGAATTCGTCGGCTCCAAGAAGTCCGTCACCATCGGACTGGGGCACCGGGCGACGCTGAGGCTCGACGCCACCGCCCTCGAGGACGGAACGCTCCAGCTGACGCCAGCCCTGGACATCGACGGGCAGTCGTGCCCGCCGGAAACAGCGCACGTGATCAGCAACCACGGTATCTACACCGTCGCACCTGATTCCACGATCACCCTGGCGCCCACGTCGAGGAAGCTCACCAAACAGGACATCGATCTCCTTCAGCGCGCACGGCCCGTCCTCATCCCACAGGACGAGACACCGTTGTTCCTCACCGAGTTCTATCCGTTGCTGCGACGTTCCTTTTCCGTCGGCAGCAGCGACGGCAGCGTCGAACTTCCCGAGATCGAGCCGCCGCTGCTCGTGCTCACCGCGGCGTACCGGCCCGACGGCGCTGTAGCACTGGAGTGGAACTTCGCCTACGTGCTCGGCGATGCGGTGCAGCGCCGTTCGCTGCGTGCGTCCGTCGGTTCCGGCCCCGGGTCCGATGACGGCTACCGGGATCCCGATGCCGAGGATGCGCTTTCCGCCGCAGCCCGTGCGGTCCTCGGCTCGATGCCGCTGAAATCCCTGCTGCTCGAGGACATGCAGGCCGTCGACTTCACCGAGACCGTGATCCCGCACCTGGAAGCAGTCGACGGCATCCGGGTGGAGGTGGTGGGCGAAAAGCCGGACTACCAGGAACTCACCGAGACGCCGAAGCTGACGATCAGCACCGTGGAGACGGATAACCGGGACTGGTTCGACCTGGGAGTGATGGTCACCGTCAGCGGCCGCACGATCCCCTTCGACTCGATCTTCCGCGCCCTCGCGCAGGGGCGGAAGAAGCTCAAGCTCGTCGATAACAGCTACCTGTCACTCGAACAGGACGTGTTCGACCAGCTTCGTGAGCTCATCGAGGAAGCCCGCTCGCTGAACGAGTGGGAAACCGGCTTCCAGATCAGCCGCTATCAGGCCGGCCTCTGGGCCGACCTGGAGGATCTCGCCGAAGACACCGTGCAGGCCCAGTCCTGGCGCAACTCCGTCAGCGGACTCCTCGAGTTGACGGAGGTTGCACCCACGGTGCAGCCCGAGGGGATCAAGGCCGACCTCCGCCCGTACCAGAAAGAGGGCTTCAACTGGCTTGCCTTCCTCTGGCGCCACAAGCTCGGCGGGGTGCTTGCTGATGACATGGGACTGGGCAAGACCCTGCAGGCCCTCGCGCTCATCGAACACGCAAGGGAGAGCGGTTTCCTCGACGCGCCATTCCTGGTGGTGGCCCCCACCTCGGTGGTGCCGAACTGGATCAGTGAAACCCGTCGTTTCGCTCCCGGCCTGAAAGTGGTCGCAATCACCGACACCCAGGGTGCCTCGGGGGTGCCGATCGCCGTGCAGGTGGGCGACGCCGACGTCGTCGTGACGTCCTACACCCTCTTCCGGCTGGACCTGCCGGCCTACCAGGAGCCCGGGTGGTCCGGTCTGATCCTCGACGAGGCGCAGTTCGTGAAGAACCGCGCCTCGAAGGTGCACCAGGCCGCCAAGGACTTCGACACCCCGTTCAAGCTCGCGATCACCGGTACTCCGATGGAGAACAACCTGATGGAGTTGTGGTCGCTTTTCAACATCGTGGCCCCCGGCCTGTTCCCCTCGGCACGCAAGTTCACCGAGGATTACCGGACTCCCATCGAGAAGATCGGCGACCACCGCCCACTGGTCCGGTTGCGGAAACGCATCCGGCCGCTGATGATGCGCCGCACCAAGGAAGCCGTGGCGTCCGACCTTCCGCCCAAACAGGAACAGGTGCTCGAGGTGGAACTCACGCCCGAGCACCGGCGCATCTACGAGACGTACCTCCAGCGTGAGCGCCAGAAGCTGCTGGGACTCATCGAGGATCTGAACCGCAACCGGATGATCGTGTTCCGGTCGCTGACGCTGCTCCGGATGCTGAGCCTCGATGCCTCGCTCGTGGATCCCGAACACGAGGGGGTGCCGTCCGCCAAGCTCGAGGTGCTGTTCGAGCACCTCGAGGACGTGATCGCCGAGGGACACCGGGCGCTCGTGTTCAGCCAGTTCACCTCCTACCTCAAGAAGGCTGCGGCGCAGCTCGACGCACGGGGTATCGAGTACGCGTACCTCGACGGTTCGACGCGCAGCCGCGGCGAGGTCATCGACAAGTTCAAGGACGGTAAGGCACCGGTGTTCCTCATCAGCCTCAAGGCGGGCGGATTCGGCCTGAACCTGACCGAGGCCGACTACTGCTTCCTGCTGGACCCCTGGTGGAATCCCGCCACCGAGGCGCAGGCCGTGGACCGCACGCACCGCATCGGGCAGACCAAGAACGTGATGGTCTACCGGATGGTGTCCAGGGGCACCATCGAGGAAAAGGTCATGAAGCTCAAGGAGCAGAAGGCCGCCCTGTTCACCTCGGTGATGGACGACGACGCCGTGTTCAGCTCAGCACTGACCGCCGACGACATCCGCGGCCTGCTCGAGGCCTGATCCGTTCGACGACGCCGGAGCGATCCGAGCGGTCAGATCACGCTGAAGCCGGACGGCAGTCGGCCGCGGCCGGTCAGGGCGGCCAGCAGGACCTCTCCTGACCCTGTTGCGCTCGCGATGGAGGCGGCGAGAAGCACCGAACCGGCGAGGGGCGCCCGGGGGATATCGGCATCGGCGTTGATGGCCCGGGTGATATCCAGTGAATGGACCACGAGTTCGAAGACCCGCGTCCGCAGGTACTCCCCGAGCGGCAGCGCGGCACCGCGGACCGCGATGATCCGCCCGGGGCGCTGGACGGCGAGCACTGCGAGGGCCCGTTCCCGCGCCGCCAGGATCGCCACGAGGGGATCCGCCCCCAGCCGTTCCCCTGCCTCGACACCGCGTAGGGCAACCTGTCCTGGATCGGTGGCCCCGGTAATGAAGGTGCTGAAGTACTCCTCGGCGCTGCCCACTGTCGGTGAATCCGGTTCCCCGAGCGCGAGGTATTCCTCAACCGTCGTCAGTGCACGGGCCGTGTGGCCCACGAGGGAGCGTACCGACCACGTCCCGAGGGCCGGCCGTTCCCAGTCCGCCGATAAGACCTGCCGGACCACGCCCACGAATGCTGCGGAGGCGTCAGTGAACTCCTGGCTGTGCTGCACTGCTTCACCCTTCACTGCGGCGGCAACAGCCCGGTACGAAGCACTTCGGCGAAGTCCGCCGGCCGCGTGGCGGGCCACCAGTGCCCGCCCTTGACGCGGAGCACCGTGAGGTCGTCGACCCAGGTGTCGAGTCCGTCGACGAGTGCTGGGGAAAGGAACGGGTCCTTGAGGGGCACCACCACCTGAACGGGCATGGACACCCGGGCGAACGGCGGAAGCGGCTCCTTCGAGAACAGGTTCGTCCGGTACAGCGCCAGGCCGCGCTCGGGGTTGTCATCGACGCTCCGGCGCACCGCGAATTCGTACCGTCGGGTGAGGAAGAGCCGCCATGCGGACTCCGGGAGGAGCGGAATCTGGAACGCGGCGACGTACCAGCTGCGCATCAACTGTCCCGCCAGCTGCGGCCAGCGCCGGGGAGTGCGGGCGGCCGCGCGCAGCCAGCGGCTGAAGTGGCGCAGGTCCGGGCCTGAAATACTCGTGAAGCCCGTGATGCGTCCGGCCGCCCGGGGATCCTGGATGGCCGCCCAGCCCTGGATCGATCCCCAGTCGTGGCCGGCCAGGTGGACCGAAGCGGAGTCCAGGGCATCGAGGACGGCAAAGAGATCATCGACGAGGGCTGCGAGCCTGTACGTCCCGGTTCCCCCGGAGGCTACGGACTGACCGGCATTGCGGGTGTCATAGGCGACGAGGTGGTGTGTCGGCGCGAGTTCCCGGAGAACGTCCTGGAACACGCGGTGATCGTCCGGGTAACCATGGACCAGCAGCAGCGAGGGAACGGACGGGTCCGGTTCCGGACCGTACTCGAAGACTGCGAGTTCGGCTCCTTTCGCGGACACCGTGCGTCGGCGCTCCCTGAGGACATCCATGCTTCCCCACACTACTGTTCGGACGGCGGTTCCGGGAGGGTACCGCCCCGGCCGGCTACGCGGGAACCCTGCCGGCCTCCAGAATGACGGTGCGGTCACTCACCGCGTCCGCGAAAGCGGTGTCGTGGGTGGCCAGGACGACGCCGCCGCCCCTGCCGGCATGGGCCCGGATGAGTTCGCCCATAAGATTGCGGCCGACGTCGTCGAGCCCTGCGGTGGGTTCGTCGAGCGCCCAGAGCCGCGGCCGGGTGGCGATCATCGACGCCACCGCCACGAGACGGCGCCGGACGAAATCCAGTTCGTACGGGTGCAGCCCCGAGTATTCGAGGAGTCCCACCTCCGCCAACGCCAGCCGGGCCTGCTCGAGTGCGGCCGCACGCTTCCTTCCTGCCGCTCTCGGCCCGTAGGACACTTCGCGCAGGACGGTCCGCTCGAACAACTGCTGGTCGGTGTTCTGGAACAGGTACCCGACCATTGCCGCGAGTTCCCCCGTCGGCCTGCGGCCCAGCGCCCGCCCGTCGATCCACACCGAACCCGAGGCGGGCCGGAGCAGTCCGTTGAGGTGTTGGAGCAGCGTCGATTTTCCCGACCCGTTCGGCCCGAGCAGTGCCACCACCTCGCCGCGGCAGAGGCGAAGATCGACCCGGGAGATTCCTGCCGGCGTTCCGGCTGGCGGCCGGGGGTGGGTGAAGGAAACACCGCGCAGCTCAGCGAGGACGCCGCCGTCCTTCGGGCCGACCGCCGGCACACCGGAGGGAAAGCCCGAAGGGTGGCTTGAGCGCTTGCTCGAGGCGTCGTCCGAAGCGGGATCGTGTAGATGACCGGAGGCAGTGCGTCGGGACCGCAGCCGGGGCGGCTCCCCCTCCAGGGCGATACCGTGGCGGCGCAGGCCGGCCTGCCGGGCATCGGCGAGTGTCCCTTCGAAGACGCGGCTTCCTTTCTCCAGGGCGAGGACCCTGGCATCCCCCGGTGGGCGTCTCGGCACCATCGGTTCGCAGATCACCAGCCCCGTCCCGTTGAACCTCAAGCGATCGAGGGCAGCCGCGACATCGGCGGCGGCACCGGCGTCCAGGCCCTGGAAAGGCTCATCGAGGATCAGCACCCGCGGTTCGGCGGCCAGTGCGGCCGCAATGACGGTTTTCTGCAGTTGCCCGCCGGAAAGCGTCCGCGGGTCGCGGTCCAGCAGGTCCGTCAGGTGGAGCCTTGCCGCGATGTCGTGGACCGCAGTCCGCAGTTGCCCGGCGGGCATCCCGGAGTTGGCCGGTCCGAAGGCGATTTCCTCGGCGACCGTCGAGGACATCATGGACAGTTGTCCCCAGGCGCCCTGCGCCACATAACCCACCCGGCTGCTCCACGCGGCAGGGTCGATCCTCGGGTGCGCTCCGTCCCCGAATTCGAGGCGGACTCCCCCGAGGGTCAGCGCACCGCGGAAGATCGTTCCGGCGTCGCCCCCGGTCCGCCCGGCCAGCAGGCGGGCGAGCGAGGTCTTCCCCGATCCGGAGGACCCCACCACGTGCACCTGTTCGCCCGCCTCGACGGTCAACGCGATGTCCGCGAGCGCGGGAGGGCCCTCGTCGTAGGTGAGGGACGCACATTCGAGGCTGATCATGCCGCCGGACCTATCGCGAACCACAGGCAGCTGAACAGGACGACTCCGCCCGTCATGGCCCAGCGTGCTGCCCGCTGGGCTGCGGAGTCGGTGTCAGGCAGGTAACTCGTGCGCCGGACCGTCGAGGAGAATCCCCTCGCTTCGAGCATGTGCGTGCGTTCGGAGGCGTCGACCAGCAACCCTGTCACCAGCGGTGTGCTCACCATGAGCAGCGCCTTGAATCGTCGAAGCCCGCCGCCGACCACCAGCCCGCGCGCTTCCTGGGCCCTGCGGATGTGCTGTGCCCGGATCACGACGGACGGAAGCAGGCCCACGGCCGAACCGATGACGAAGACAAGCTTCCGGTTCCACCCCCGGTGGGTCAGCGTGGACACCAGCTCGGGGATGCTCGCGGTCATCATGACGGTGAGCAGCGCACCCGAGAACACCGCCATGCGGAGCCCCATCAGCGCCGCGAACTCGAGCCCCTCCACGGTCACCCGTGCCGGCCCCCACTGGGCCAGCACCGAAGTCCCTTCGGGGAAGAACAGGCCGTGAAGCACCAGCGATGAGACGAGGAGGGGCGCCGCGACGACGGCGAGCGCGAGGCCGATACTGCGAGGCTTGCCGGACAGGAGGACGGCAGGGAGGATTCCGGCCACCAGGACCACGAATGAGAACTGCCAGCGGTTGACGACCAGCACGAGGACCACCACCAGGGTCGCCGCAAGCAGCTCCGTGAGTGGGTTGAAGATCCGGCGCCGGGGCATCCGCTACCCCCCGGAAGCGCCCGCAGCGGGTGCCGGGACACGGCCGGCAAGAACCCGGTTCCGCCGTACGAAGGGGAACTGGTTCCGGGCGCGTTCCGGAAGCGCGTACACGATGAGCGCAACGAGCGTGAACACGATCAGCTTGTCGATGGTGTCGGAGGTCAGGCCCTGCTTCGTCGCCGCGACGAGCAGGGAATCCCCCATCGCGCGGAAGGCCGCGACGATCGCATTCGTGCCCACCGTACCCGCGGCACCGAACAGGAATGCCGCCACCGGCGCCGCGACCAGTCCGCCCACAGCCCCGACCACGAGGCCTGCCAACGGTGCAAGGTAGACGCGCCGGAAAGCCCCGTACTTCGCGGCGGTGCCCGCGAGCAGGCCGATCAGTGCCGCGCCGGCGGCGAAGGGCAGCGCGAAGGGATTGAACAGGCCCCAGATCGCGTTGCTCAGCGCACCGGTCGCCGCACCGGCAGCGGGCCCGGCGAGGACTGCGACAAGCACGGTCCCGATGGCGTCGAGGTAGATCTGCAGGCCGAGGCTCCCCGCGGTCTGTCCGATGGCGATGTTCAGGGCGATGCCGAGGGGCATCACCACCAGCGAACTCGTGGTCAGCGTCGGCAGGATTCCGCCTACCAGCAATGCCCCGCCGCCAAGGAAACCGAAGAGGGAGACGAGGGACGCCACGCTCCCCCCGCCGCCCGCGATGTCGGCGGGCTGGACCAGCACCAGGTAGAGGTACGTCCCGGCGATGAGCAAGGCCCCGGCCGCGATCAGGGCGCGACGTGGACGGGATGCTTCCCGCTGGAGGGGCAGGGTCAGGGCTGAACTCACTTGCAATCCTTAGGCGCGTCGGGGCAGGGTAATGCACCTCATGTCACCTCGGCGCCGACCGCGCTCGATGCGCAGGCAGAGCCCAGTTTACCTGCGCCGGGCGGCGTCCCGCGTCCTGGCCAGCGCGGAAAGCCTGGCAATCATCAGGTCGAAGCATTCTCCCGGATGGTTCCCCGAGACCACCCGCGCGTTCGGCGGCTGCCTCCACATCCCGGTGAAGTCGCCGACAGTCTGTCCGATCGTCAGTCGTGAGTCCGTCTCGACGTCCACCGCGGCAAGGCGCGTGGTGTAGCGCGCCTCATCCGTTGCCACCATCGCGGCGAAGAGATCGTGCAGATGGGCCACGTACCCCTGGTCGTGCAGCCGGTGGAATTCCAGGTAGAAGCGGAGGGCATCGGACACGCAGGCGACCACCGGGTTCGCGTTGGTGCTCAGCGTGCCGGCGGCATCCTCCGGGGACACGCGTTCCCCTCCCGCACCGGCGGCACGGGACAACCGGTCGATGTGCTCCGGCCGGCACTCGATCCGCTCGGTGGTCTCCAGCGCGCACACCACCGGCAGCTTGTCCTCCGGCAGCCCCCGGTACGCAGCGAACACCTCCCGCGCGGCATGGGGATCCACGGACACGTTCCACTCCGCGACCGGGGTGGTGTTCCCGGGATAGTTGAAGGCGCCGCCCATGATCACGAGGCCCCGAAGGAGCTCCGGCAGTCGGGGTTCGGCCCGCAGGGCCAGGGCGAAGTTGGTCAGCGGCCCGGTGATCAGTCCGGTGATCTCGCCGGGACTGGCGCGCACGGTCTCCACCCAGACGTCGACGGCGTGGCGCGCCGAGACCTCCTGCCGCGCGGCGGGCAGCACTGCATATCCGATCCCCTGGTCCCCGTGCGTTTCCTCGGTGGTCACGAGCGGCACCTGGAGGGGAACCTCGCTCCCCAGGGCAACCTCGACCCCCTCGCAGCCGCCAAGTTCGAGCAACGCAAGGTTGTTCGCTGCGACCTGGGCGGCACCGACATTTCCGGCAGTGCACGTGATCGACTCAAGGGCCACCCCGGGTGTCGCCATCAGGTACAGCAGCGCAACGGCGTCGTCGATGCCGGTGTCGACGTCGACCAGCAGTCGCGTGTTCGGAGTGGTCCTCGCGGCGATCACGTCACCCTGCCGCCGAGGTGCGGAGCAGCTGCAGCCGGAGGGCGCGCGCAGTTTCCATGTGCACCCTCGCCATGCTGCGTGCGTCGTCGGCCCGGCGCTCGGCAACCGCCCGGATGAGCGCGTCATGCTCTCCGAGGACTTCCTGCCAACGGTTCCCGACGGACAGCGTGGAGCGAGGTGTATGGATGAGGTGGGTGGAGAGCCGCTGGAGCAGGTCCATGAGGATCGGGTTCCGGGCGGCCGCCCACAGGGTGGTGTGGAACTCGAGGTTGTTGGTGACCTTGGTGTTGTCGTCCGGGTCCACCACTGCCCGGTCCCGCTCCAGGAGGGCCTCGAGCCGCATCAGGTCCGCTGCTCCACGGTTGAGGGCAGCCTGGCCTGCGGCTTCCTCTTCGAGCATCACGCGCAGGTCGTAGATCTGGATGACTTCCTGGGGGTCGATCTGCGGCACCTGCAGTCCGCGCGCTGCACGCTCCAGGAGCCGCTCGTGCTGCAGGCGGCTCAGCGCCTCGCGGACGGGCGTGCGCGAGACCCCGAACCGCTCGGACACGACCACTTCCCGCAGCGCTGTCCCCGGCGGGTGCACTCCCGAGAGGATCTCGTTACGGAGGATCCGGAAGATCGCGTCGCCGTCCATCCGCGCCGACACCTCGGTCGATTCAGCCATGGTGCCTCCCTCGGGTGCTGTTGAGCGGTGGCGCTCCGGTGATGACGATGGTGTTCCGTCCGAACGAACGGGGCAGGGCAGTGGATGCCGGAAAGGCCTTCCACCACCCTGCCCTGGATTCCCGGCCGACGAGCTTCCTAGCCGACGAGCTGGCGCAGGACGTACTGCAGGATGCCGCCGTTCCGGTAGTAGTCGGCCTCACCCGGGGTGTCGATGCGGAGCACGGCGTCGAACGTGACCGCGTCGCCGCTCTCCGGGGTCGCGGTGACCCTGACCGTCGCCGGCGTCCGGCCCTCGTTCAGCTCGGTCACGCCGTGTACCGAGAACGTCTCGGTACCGGTGAGACCGAGGCTTTCGGCGTTCTGGCCCTCCGGGTACTGCAGCGGCAGCACTCCCATGCCGATGAGGTTGGAGCGGTGGATGCGCTCGTAGCTCTCCGCGACAACTGCCTTGACGCCCAGGAGGGCGGTGCCCTTGGCTGCCCAGTCACGCGACGATCCCGATCCGTACTCCTTGCCGGCGAGCACCACGAGCGGCGTTCCTGCCGCGCGGTAGTTCTCGGTGGCGTCGTAGACGGCGGTCTGCGGTGCATCGGGCTGGGAGAAGTCCCGCGTGAAGCCGCCCTCTACCCCATCGAGGAGCTGGTTCTTGATGCGGATGTTCGCGAAGGTGCCACGGATCATCACCTCGTGGTTTCCGCGGCGCGATCCGAAGGAGTTGAAGTCCTTGCGCTCCACACCCTTCTCGAGCAGGTACTTTCCTGCCGGGGTGTCGGACTTGAACGAGCCTGCGGGGCTGATGTGATCGGTAGTGACCGAATCGCCGAGCTTCAGGAGCACGCGTGCGCCGTCGATATCCTCGACCAGCTCGGCCTCGGGCTTCATTCCGTCGAAGTACGGCGGCTTCCGGACGTAGGTCGATTCCGGATCCCAGGCGAAGGTGGCGCCGGCGGGTGTGGGCAGCGACTGCCACCGCTCGTCGCCGTCGAAGATGGCTCCGTAGCTTGCCGTGAACATTTCCTCGTTGATCGAGGAGTCCATGACCTGCTGCACCTCGACCGGGTTGGGCCAGATGTCCTTCAGGAAGATATCGGTCCCGGATTCGTCCTGGCCCAGGGGCTCGGTGTCGAAGTCGAAGTCCATGGTCCCTGCCAGGGCGTACGCGACGACGAGCGGCGGGGAGGCCAGGTAGTTCATCTTCACATCGGGGTTGATGCGGCCCTCGAAGTTGCGGTTTCCGGACAGGACGGCGGTCACGGCGAGGTCGTTGTCCTGGATTGCCTGCGAGATTTCCTCGTCGAGGGGGCCGGAGTTGCCGATGCACGTGGCGCAACCGTATCCGACGACGAAGAAGCCGAGCTTCTCGAGGTAGGGAATGAGGCCCGACTTCTCGTAGTAGTCGGTGACGACCTTCGATCCGGGGGCGACCGACGTCTTGACCCAGGGCTTGGAGACCAGGCCCTTCTCCACCGCGTTGCGCGCCAACACGGCGGCGGCGAGCATCACCGAGGGGTTGGAGGTGTTGGTGCACGAGGTGATCGATGCGATGCTGACCGCGCCGTGGTCGATCTCGAACTCGCGGCCGTCCTTCAGGGAGACGGTCACCTTCTTCGACGGGCGGCTGGCGGCGCCTTCTCCCTCGGACACGGTCTCGCGGGGCTTGGCGTTCTCGTCGATCGTGGTCGATGACATGCCTGCGGTGAAACTCGGGCTGTCCGACGCGGGGAAGCTTTCCTCCGACGCCTCGTCCACCGTTCCCCTCGCAGCCTCGGCGATATCGGGATCATTGGAGTAGTTGCGCAGGTCCTCGCGGAACTGGCTCTTCGACTTGGTGAGCGCCACGCGGTCCTGCGGCCGCTTGGGACCGGCGATCGACGGGACCACTGTGGAGAGATCGAGCTCCAGGTACTCCGAGAACCGGATGTCCTTCGACGGATCGTGCCACAGCCCCTGTTCCTTGGCGTACGCCTCGACGAGTGCCACGTTCTCCGCCGGACGCCCGGTGAGGCGCAGGTAGTCGAGCGTGACGTCGTCGATGGGGAACATCGCGGCGGTGGAACCGAACTCGGGGCTCATGTTGCCGATGGTGGCGCGGTTGGCCAGCGGCACTGCGGCAACGCCTTCGCCGTAGAACTCCACGAACTTGCCGACGACACCGTGTTTGCGCAGCTGCTGGGTGATGGTCAGCACGACGTCGGTGGCGGTGGCACCGGCGGGAATCTCACCGGTGAGCTTGAAACCGACGACGCGCGGAATCAGCATGGAGACGGGCTGGCCGAGCATGGCGGCCTCGGCCTCGATGCCGCCGACGCCCCAGCCGAGCACTCCGAGGCCGTTGACCATGGTGGTGTGTGAATCGGTGCCGACGCAGGTATCCGGGTAGGCGCGGAGGACTTTCACTCCGTCGACGTCGACTTCGCGGGTCATGACGGTGCGGGCGAGGTATTCGAGATTGACCTGGTGGACGATGCCCATTCCGGGCGGTACCACCTTGAAGTCATCGAACGCCGTCTGGCCCCAGCGCAGGAACTGGTACCGCTCACCGTTGCGCTGGTATTCGATCTCCATGTTGCGCTCGAGGGCACCGGCGTTGCCGAAGGCGTCGATCTGGACGGAGTGGTCGATGACCAGTTCGGCGGGCGCCAGCGGGTTCACGCGGGTGGGATCTCCGCCGAGCTCCGCCACCGCTTCGCGCATCGTCGCCAGGTCCACCACGCAGGGGACACCGGTGAAGTCCTGCATGATGACGCGTGCCGGCGTGAACTGGATCTCGGTACTGGGCTGTGCGTCGGCGTCCCACTGGGCGAGCGCCCGGACATGGTCCGCCGTGATGTTGGCTCCGTCTTCGGTGCGCAACAGGTTTTCCAGCAGTACCTTGAGGCTGTACGGGAGACGCTCGGAGCCCTCCACCGCATTCAGCCGGAAAATCTCGTACTCGGCGCCGGCTACATCAAGTGTGCCCTTTGAGCCGAATGAATCCGCTGTCGTCATGACAGGGCTCCCTTCAATGGAATGTCGTGTGTCACCAATTCTATTACGCATCACCCTGCAATGTATACATTCGTACACATCACGTCCGGAGGGGCCCGGATGCGGCATGGCCTCCGGCGTGCCGGTGCGTCTCGCTGCGAGCCGGTTCAGAGGAAGGTGTCCCTGAAAAACCGGAGCCTCCGGGGTTAGGCTGAAGCACGATCGACACCGCATCCAAAGGGGAATCACCGTGACGAAGCCACCCTCTCCAACACCCGGAACCCATAACGACGGCGCCCCCGCGCACGACCGGCGGGAGGATGTTCTGGAACCGCGCAGCGGGACCTCCGGACATCCCGCGGACAACATCCGGGAGCAGCAGGGCAACCATGAGGGGGGCATGGTCCCGGCCAGTTACACGGGTGACGGTAAACCCCTGCACTCCGAGGACGACCTCTCCCCCGAGGATGCCGCTGAGCGTGCTGAGGAATGGGACGCCGAGGCCTGACACCGCATCCGGTCCCGCAGACGATGCAACCTTCGCGCTACCCTCCAGGCGGTATCTTGGACCCATGCTCCGCTGGATGTCGGTAGGCATTCCTCGACCGTCGTCTCCGGGGTTCAGTTCTGCCCCGGCCCCGTAAGGCCGGGCGGCGATCAACAGAAAAGGGAATCACATGCCTGGGAACAAAGCCGTTGCCTACAAGGGACCTGGAAAAGTTGAAGTCATCGATATCGATTACCCCACCTTCGAGCTCAAGGACGGGCCGGGCGTCAACCCGGCGAATATCGGCCGGAAACTCAACCATGGCGTCATCCTGAAGACGGTAACGACCAATATCTGCGGATCGGACCAGCACATGGTCCGCGGGCGCACCACGGCACCGTCCGACCTCGTGCTCGGACACGAGATCACCGGCGAGGTCGTGGAGGTGGGGCCGGACGTCGAATTCATCAAGGTGGGTGACATCTGCTCGGTCCCCTTCAACATCTCCTGTGGCCGGTGCCGCAACTGCAAGGAGCGCAAGACCGGCATCTGCCTCAACGTGAATCCCGCCCGCCCCGGAGCCGCATACGGCTACGTGGACATGGGGGGCTGGGTCGGAGGGCAGGCGGAGTACGTCCTGGTGCCCTACGCCGACTGGAACCTGCTGAAGTTCCCGGACCGGGATCAGGCCCTCGAGAAGATCCTGGACCTCACCATGCTCTCCGATATCTTCCCCACGGGATTCCACGGCGCGGTGACGTCGGGAGTGGGAGTGGGTTCCACTGTCTATATCGCAGGGGCCGGTCCCGTCGGCCTTGCCGCTGCGGTTTCAGCGCAACTGCTGGGCGCCGCCGTCGTGATCGTGGGTGATCTCAACGAGGGGCGCCTCGCGCAGGCCCGCAGTTTCGGGTGCGAGACCGTCGACGTATCGAAGGGCGATCCCCGGGACCAGATCGAGCAGCTTCTCGGGGTTCCCGAGGTCGACTGCGGCGTGGATGCGGTGGGCTTCGAGGCGCGCGGGCATGGCGCGGGCTCGTCGAGCGAGGCCCCGGCAACTGTGCTGAACTCCCTCATGGAGGTCACGACCGCCGGTGGCGCGCTGGGCATTCCGGGGCTCTACGTCACGGGCGATCCAGGGGCGGTGGACGATGCGGCCAAGGTGGGATCGCTGTCCATCAGTCTCGGTACCGGGTGGGCGAAATCACTGTCCTTCACCACGGGCCAATGTCCCGTCATGAAGTACAACCGGGGGCTCATGATGGCGATCCTGCATGACAAGGTCTCCATCGCGAAGGCAGTGAACGCGAAGGCGATCGGTCTCGACGAGGCGCCGCGTGGCTATGAGGAGTTCGACGCCGGCGCGGCGACCAAGTACGTCCTCGACCCCCACGGGTACGTAGCGGCGTAGCCGTCCCCCGCCGCCCCGATGGCAGGGCAGCGCACCGGCAGGAGCAGCACGCTCGATCGGTTGGCCTGCAGTGATGGCTGCGGGCCAACCGGACGATTTCTCCACCCTGCTGTCCTGCCGCAGTCCTCCACTGTGCCCGGGGGTTCTGGATGCCGGATACGTGCGAGGCCGCCGAGCTGAACTACCGGAACAGCGACTCGCCGAGCAGACCGGCCAGCAGCTCCTTCTGTTGCGGGGTGGTGCGCTCCAGGCGGCCCGTCGCCGTGTCCAGGAATGCCAGTACGGTCTGTGCCTTGACGCAGACCTCATTCGTCACCGGGTCAACCACCAGGTAGTCCATGGTGAGGCTCGCCGGCTTGATGGCACTGATCCAGACGTCCACATGAACGGGTGCGCCCCGGTATTCGAGGGAAGCGGTGTAGCGCACGCGATGCTCGACGACGAGCGCCTGCACGCCGTGCGCGATGCCCGAGAACAGGGACACCTGCCCGGCCGGCGCCTCCAGGGTCCCGGCCCCGGTCCCTGCGGGCGCGCCGAAGACCGAGATCCGCGCCTCTTCGAGGATTCGCAGCACCTGCACGTTGTTGACATGCCCGTAGGCGTCCATGTCGCTCCACCGGAGCGCAATGGCGCAGCGGAGCGCGACCGAAGGGGCGGGGTTCATCCATCTGTTGTATCCCATTTCCTGCCCCGCATGACGGCTTCGGCAGCACCAGGCGGCGGCAGCGTGGCATACGGGCAACACTTTCGCCACTTTATCCCCAGCCAGCGAACGCAAAGTCAAGCACCGTTCGATCTCGGTTTGGCAACGATCAAATTATGCTCTAGGGTGGGGGAAGTTCCCCGGTAGGGGATCCCACAAAGTTGCCGGTTTTTACCGCGCAATCGCATATGCCCGGCGCCGCCCTCCACCGCATGCTGCTCATGTGGCGGTCGCCAACCAAGACCACTAAACGTCAAGGGTGAGCAGCGGCGCAACGAACTCCGGGGACGGAACGAGTGCGGGTGGCCTTTTGGAGCATCGTACCCATGAAGAATCAGAAACTTGTTACTAACGCGCGCCGCGGCCTTGCCGGTCTCGCACTCTCCGGCCTTGCACTCGGAGCCGCAGCAGGCTCCGCCAATGCAGCTCCCGCCAGCGACTGGGACCGCCTCGCACAGTGCGAGAGCGGCGGAAACTGGGGCATCAACACCGGAAACGGCTTCTCCGGCGGGCTTCAGTTCACGCCTTCCACCTGGGCGGCATTCGGCGGCCAGGGCGCACCCCAGAACGCATCCCGCGAACAGCAGATCGCTGTCGCCGAGAACGTTCTCGCCGGTCAGGGCTGGGGCGCATGGCCCGCCTGCTCCGCAAAGCTCGGCCTGAACGGCGCAGCCGCTCCCGGCAGCGTCTCGTTCCAGCAGAATGCCGCTGCCGTAGCGCCCGCTCCCGTAGCGCAGGTTCCGGTTCAGGCCAAGGCCCCCGTCGTGGCCCAGGCCCCCGTCGTAGCCCAGGCTCCCGTCGTGGCCCAGGCCCCCGTCGTAGCCCAGGCTCCCGTCGTAGTCCAGGCTCCGGTCGTAGTCCAGGCTCCCGTCCAGGCCGTCGCACCAGCCCCGGCTGCTGCAGCTCCTGCCGCCGTGGCCGCACCGGTCCACACTCCCGTAGCCGCGGCTCCTGCGCTGAGCGGCGAGACCTACACCATCCAGGCCGGCGATACGCTCCACATCATCGCCACCAAGCTCGGCGTAACCGGTGGGTGGCAGGCTCTGTATGCAGCCAATGCCGACACCGTCATCCACGCTGACCTCATCTTCACCGGTGCCGTACTGCAGCTCCCCGCCTAGGGAACAGTCCCCACCGTCTCGTCGGGCTGGTTGATCCGGTTCGTCGGGCCTTAGAGAACCCCCGCCTCCTTCGGGAGCGGGGGTTCTCTGCGTTCAATCGGCAATGCTCCTCGATCCGTGCCACCGAGAGAGAGCCTGCTACGCAAGGCCGGCGCGTTTGAGGGCTTCCGCCATTGCCCCGGTTGACGGTACTCCGTCCCCGCCAGGGCGTGGAGCCGCCTTTCTGTCCCTCCCGGGCGCCGGCACACCGGCGCCGCCCCTGCGCCCCGCACCCCTAAGGTCGGCGCCGTCCCCGCGCCCCGTGCCCTTAGGGTCCGGGCCGGCGGCCGGCTCGTCGCTCCGCCGTCGTCCGCTCCCGCCCGAACGAACCGGCTCCCTGTTCGGCACCCGTGCGGCGTCGTCGTCGAGGCGCATCGTGAGGGCGATTCTCTTGCGCTCGGTATCGGCGTCCACCACGCGGACCCGCACCACCTGGCCGGATCGGACCACCTGGTGTGGATCACCCACAAAGCGGTCCGCCATCGCAGACACGTGGACGAGGCCGTCCTGGTGCACTCCCACATCGACGAAAGCGCCGAAGGCCGCGACGTTGGTCACCACGCCGTCGAGGATCATGCCGGGAACCAGGTCCGAGATCTGCTCCACCCCTTCCTGGAAGGATGCGGTGGTGAATCCGGGCCTGGGGTCGCGGGCCGGCTTCTCCAGTTCCGCCAGGATGTCCAGGACCGTCGGCAGGCCGAAACCCGCGCTGACGAACTCCTGCGGATCGAGGGTACGAACCGGGGCGCCCGCTGCGGCGGCAAGCATCCTGCGGGCGAGGGGGTAGGCTTCCGGGTGCACGCTCGAGGCGTCGAGGGATTCCGCCCCGCCGCTCACCCGCAGGAATCCCGCGCATTGCTCGAATGCTTTCGCACCGAGCCGTGGAACCTTGAGGAGATCGGCGCGCCGGAGGAACGGCCCGTTCGTGTTGCGGTGGGCGACGATGTTTTCGCTCAGGAGCGTTCCGACGCCCGCAACCCTGGCCAGCAGCGCAGGGGATGCAGTATTAACGTCGACTCCCACCGCGTTGACGCAGTCCTCGATCACTGCGGCGAGGGACCGCTCCAGCTTCGCTGGAGCCACGTCGTGCTGGTACTGGCCGACGCCGATCGATCTCGGATCGATCTTCACGAGCTCGGCGAGCGGGTCCTGCAGCCTGCGCGCTATCGATACGGCTCCGCGCAGCGACACGTCCATACCCGGCAGCTCGGCCGAGGCGAGCGCCGAGGCCGAATAGACGGAGGCCCCTGCCTCGGACACCACCAGCTTCTGGAGCTTTCGCCCCGGCAGCCGATGCAGGAGTTCCGAGGCCAGCTTGTCCGTTTCACGGGAGGCCGTGCCGTTGCCGATGGCGAGGAGTTCGACGCCGTGCCTTTCGATCAGCCCGGTCAGCGTCGACAGTGCGCCCTCCCAGTTGTTCCGCGGCGCATGCGGATAGACCGTCTCGGTGGCCACCGCCCGGCCCGTGCCGTCCACTACTGCAACTTTCACGCCGGTCCGCAGGCCTGGGTCGAGGCCGAGTGCCGGTCGACTTCCGGCAGGCGCCGCCAGCAGGACATCGCGCAGGTTCGCGGCGAACACCCGGACGGCCTCGGTCTCGGCATTCTGGAAAAGCCGTGCCCGGACATCCAGTGAAAGCTTGGTGAGGATGCGCCGCCAGGCCTGCTGGACGGTCTGCAGAAGCCACGCGTCGGAGGGGCGCCCGCGGTCCGTCACGCCGAGCGCCCTTGCGACAGCGTTTTCGAAACCGGCGCGGGCCGCCACGAGGGCTGCGGGATCGGACGGCGGCGCCTCGTGCACAGTCACCTCGAGCACGCCTTCCTTCTCGCCCCGGAACAAGGCCAGGACGCGGTGGGAAGGCATTGATGCGGGAGCCTGGACGAAGTCGAAGTAGTCGCGGAACTTCTGGCCGCCAACTTCCTGCTCTCTGGCTACCTGGCTACGAAGCACCCCCTTGCTCCACAGCCGTTCCCGAGCCGCCGTGAGGAGGTCTGCGTTCTGCGCGGCACGCTCCAGAAGGATGGCGCGCGCGCCGGCGAGCGCGTCCTCCGGGGTCGGCACCGCACCGCCCAGATACCGCATGGCTTCGACGCCGGGTTCAAGGGCAGGTCGGGCGAGGAGGGCGTCGGCCAACGGCTCGAGACCCGCCTCGCGCGCCGCCTGGGCTTTGGTCCGGCGCGTCGTCCGGTACGGCAGGTAGACGTCCTCGAGCCTCGATTTGGTGTCGGCGTCACTGATGAGCCTGTCGAGCTCGGGAGTCAGCTTCCCCTGCGCCTGGATCGCCTCGCGGATGGTCCGCCGTCGTTCCTCGAGTTCGCGCAGGTAGCGCAACCGCTCATCGAGGGTGCGCAGGTCGGTGTCGTCCAGCGTCCCCGTCAGCTCCTTGCGGTACCGGGCGATGAACGGGACGGTGGCGCCGGAATCGAGCAATTCCACCGCTGCCCGGACCTGCCAGGGCCGAACTCCGATCTCGCGGGCGAGCTGGTCGAAAAGGGCGGAGTCCGGGGACGGGGATCGGGGGTTCACTTGTGCAATTGTCCCCTACTCCGCTGGAGTGGAACGATTGTGCCCGGAAGTCAGCGGGCTCAGGCGCAGGTTTCCTCGTCGATGGTGATGTTGAGGTTGTGCGGCACCGAATACTCGCGGTCCGGAGTGGAGAAGTTCACCAGCACGTTCTCGGCCGTTCCGCGCTGGACACCCTCGTCGAGTTGGACGGCCACCACGATGTTGATGTGCTGGTCCGGTTCGAAGAGGTACCCGTTCGCAGGAACGGGCTCCACCGAGAAGGTGCTCGGAGCCGACGCCGAAGGTTCTGGTGTCGGAACTTCCTCATGCTCCGCGTGGGCACTCGGCCCTGCTCCGTGATTGCCATGGCCCTCACGGTTGGCCGGCGTGATTTCGGCGGAGACCGCCGTGAGTCCCTCGGGCGAACCGAGGCTGATGTCGCCGAAGACGAAACTCTGCAGGGTGGGGTTGTGAAGCATCACCGTGTACGTGAGGACACCGCCTTCCGGCTGGACGCCGCACAGCTTCGCGCCGTCGGCACCGACGTTGAGCGGGTCGTCCCCCAGGTTCTCCCCCAGGAAGGTGGCGTCCGCCGCGCTCTCGCCGGAGAACGGCTCGCCTTCGGCGCTCCGGCCACCGTCCTGCTCCGCGGCATCCGGTCCGGCATCGCCCTGGACGTCCCGCGCCGTGTTGACGTCGAGCGGGTTGTCCTCGGCCACCGCGCATCCGGACATCAGCGTGAGGGAAAGGACTCCCGCAGTGAGGAACCCGCCCGTCCTGTACCTGGATCTCGTCACGCCCGTGCCACCTGTTCGATAATTTGCCGGTTGCCGCGGCCGTCGGGACTGCGGCGTCTCTGGTTGTCATTCGCCGCGACGAGCCTCCCGGCTTGGTCGCTGCCCCGAAAATCTCGGTCGACGTTTCGGATTACGCTAGCCGAGGGGCTTGCCTCCGGTCACACCCAGCACCTCACCCGAGACGTAGCGTGCGTCGTTCGACGCCAGGAACACGAAGGCCCCGGCAACCTCCGCGGGCTGGCCCATCCGTCCCAGCGGCGTGTCCTTCCCGAAGCTCTCGAGCTTCTCCGATGTGGTGGTGGCGGGCTGAAGCGGGGTCCAGATGGGCCCCGGCGCCACCGCGTTCACCCGGATGCCCCGTTCGCCCAGGAGCTCGGCGAGGCTGACGGTCAGGTTGTTGAGTGCTGCCTTCGTGGCCGCGTAGTCCATGAGGCTCGTCGACGGCTGGTAACCCTGCACCGACGTCGTGTTGATGATGCTCGCGCCCGCCGACAGGTGCGGAAGTGCTGCCTGGATGAGCCAGATCGTCCCGAACACGTTCGTTTCGAAGGTTCTCCTCAACTGGTCCGCGTCGATGTCCCCGATCCCGCCCGGTTGAGCGATATGGAACCCGGCATTGTTGACGAGGATGTCCAGTCCGCCCAGGCCTTCGACGACGCGGTCGACCGCCGCCCGCGAGTAGGCCTCCTCGCGGAGGTCCCCGGGAACCGCCAGGGCCTTGCGCCCCTCGGCCTCGATGAGTTCACAGCAACTGCGGCCGTCCTCCTCCTCCTCGGGCAGGTACCCGATGGCGACGTCGGCGCCCTCCCGGGCGAAGGCCAGCGCGGTCGCGCGGCCGATGCCGGAATCCCCGCCGGTGATGAAAGCCCTGCGGCCCTCGAGCCGCCCGCTTCCCCGGTAGCTGCCCTCTCCGTGGTCGGGCCGGGGATCCATCCGTTCGGTGAATCCCGGGTACTCCTGGAGTTGGGTCGAGGCATCGACGTCGGGCCCCCTCGGATCGGATCGGTCGAGCGTATTTTCCGGACCGTCTGCCATGCCGTGCTCCTCGGATGTCGGGACCTGCGGGAACAATAAGCCTACTGTCCATATTTCCGGAGCGGGAGTTTCGCCGTCATTGTGTTTAGCCCGGCAGTCCTCTAGTAATGGACTATGACAGTGATGCTGAGGTCCCTCGAAACCGCCGTGCCCGAAACGGTCATGAAGCAGCCCCAGGTCCGCGATGCCTTCGCCGCGCAGCCCGACCTCACCCGGCTCGGCACCCGGCTCGTCAACACGGCGTTCGACTCCTCGGGAATCGATACCCGGTACACGGTGGTGAAGGAACTGACACTGGACAGCGAGTCCGAGCACCCCGTCTTCTTCGACAGGGGTCAGATGCGCATCCTCTCGCCCAGTACCAAGACCCGCAACGAGGTGTACGCGGAGGAGGGCACCAAGCTCTTCATCGAGGCCGGCCGCAAGGCCCTC